>MAYW01000004.1 GCA_001723765.1 Candidatus Scalindua rubra | reverse complement strand
TTTTTTAACCTCATCAGTAGACACTGCAATCAATACCTTAGATTTTGTTGTACCTCGTCCGCGGCTTCTTTCTTTAGAAACACCTCCGAAGTAGGCTTCATCCATCTCTACCAATCCATTGAGACGATAATTTGCATCTTGTTGTCCCATAGCCTTTCTAATTTTCTGCAACATTGTCCAAGCGACCCAATAACTAACTCCCAATTCTTTAGACAAAGAAAGAGCGGAATGTCCCCGTTTATCACAAGCAACAAGAAATATTGCCCAAAACCAAAGCATCAGTGGTGTACGAGTTCGGTGCAATACAGATCCAGCAGTAAGAGAAGCTTGATACCTACACGCTTTACATCGATAAATAAGACGCTTCTTAATAAGGCCATATTTATCATTTTGGCAATGCGGGCAAATAAAACCTTCGGACCACCGAAGATTAAAAATATAATTTGCACAATCCTCTTCTGTGGGAAACATTTTATGAAATTGAAATAATGACATCGGTTCTCTTTGAGCCATCGTGGAAACTTCCTCTGTTTGTTGACTTGGTTAGTTTTAAAAGAAGTATACCACAATGGTGAGTTAACTCAATAGCCATAATTATCTATCAACTCTGTCAGCTCGAACACCGTTTCCAAGAATAAGATTAAGTCCGGTTAAATTCCGACTTGAAATCTCCTCACAAATCTCAATAACATGATTTCGATAGAAGGTAAAATTGTCGTCTGCAATTCCCTGTCTTTTCCTCCCTCTTAGACACCAATATTCAATCTCATCAACAAAATTGGTTACGCTTCTCAAGCGGACGTCCCTGCCCATAACATTTTTGACATGACAATAGATACAATTATAGGGACATCCCCTAGAAGAAACTAATGGGATAGCTCCTGAATATTTATCTAATTCAAATTTACGGTATTTAGGAAATGGGAATCCATCTAGATTGGATTCAAGTACCCGATCACCTGTGTAAATAATTTCTTCTCCATTTCTATAGATCAATCCCTTTATTTCTTCTTGGGGTTTCCCCTGACAGAGTTCCAGCATAGTCATTTCACCCTCATAAATAACACCATAATCTATTGCATTACAGACCTGTAAAACCTCCTCCCTCATGGTTGAAACGTGGGGACCACCCACTACGGTCTTTATTTCAGGATAGGCTGACTTTATTGCCGTAATAATCTGGTAAGTATCCTTGAATTTAAAAGTCATCATGCTGACACCCACAAGAGAAATGTCATTTAGTTTGATGTGTTGAAGGACCTGTTTCATCTTATAACCAAATTCCATATCTATCATCTTATAGCTAATCCCATTTTGCTCCAGGATTTCTGCTATATACCCAATACCCGCATAAATTACCCCTTTATAATGTCCCGGGTAATTAGGCTTAACTAGAAGGACACTCTTGTGTAAATTAACCTGAGTCACAGTTACAATATTTAAGTAATATTTTAAATAGATATATTCAATTCAGCATATTATATTTTATAGAATTGCTTTTCCTGTCTACCATATAATATGGCAAAACAACATTTCTTATATGCTCTAATTTAGTTATTATTTTAGTTATTTAATGATAACTTTTGTTTTGATTTTACTTTTTCATTGGACTGATTCAAACATTTCATAGATTAGCTTGAGTATCCTTCCGTATTTTTTATGCAATGTGATTAATTATGACATTAAAAAGAATCAACGAAAGACACTCACCACCTTTGTCACATTTCTGTAAATTTACACATAAACACTTTTGTTCCTCGACACAACTGAAGAATACATCATGTTATAAAAACCCCTAGTTGTGATATGGTTCCTTTCCAACTATTAAGCTTGGCTCATTCCATACCTGAATGTCGTAGCCTAGAAGGAATGACATTGCTAATGAAAAGACATGTAAGGATAAATAAAGGTTCCTTAAGCACTATTTACGTCTTTTTAGCAATCTTTGCAAAAAGAATTTTCTTTATTTCTGGTAATAATGCCTTTGCTGTGACTTCTACACCTCGACCATTCCAATGTCCATCTATTGGAAAAAACAATTTTCCACCTCCGCTTCCTTTAAAAGCCTCTTCCAGATCAACACAGGAAAATGATTTGCATGGTTTAGTTATCATCATGAAAGCCCTTGATACTGCATTAAAATTTAGATTACCAAAAGAAATACCATTCACTTTTGCTATTTTCCTGGCAAATTGTTTATCGACAATAGCACGATGGGGAATTTGAAAAATAATTAATGGAGGGCCATCCTTAAATTCCTTACAAATTTCCTGCATTACGGGTAAAGTACTTTTTACTGCCCCTTCAGGGTCCTTTAATATTCTTGGCAAATATTTATCAGACAATCCAAGTCGGATCCTTATACTTTCAAAAGATGTTCTTAACAAAATAAATAAGTGTGATCGTGATTCCAAAAATTCGTTAATAGAATACAAAACGGCCTTTATTCCATGATAACTACTTTTAGGTCTCCCAGGGACAATTTTCTTTGGTTTTTCCACATAATCATTACCAACAAAAAAACCTAAAAGTACAAGGTCTGGTTTGTAATTTCGGCCTATCTGCTTCCATGTCAACAAATATCTATAAGGGTCATAACCATCAACGCCCATGTTTAAGACATCCACTTCTTTATTTTCTCTCTTTATGAGATCCATTGAATTTAAGTGCTTTTCAAGAACCTCACTCAATCTCTTCCCATAAGGGTTTCCCACATCAAAAATAAATGAATCACCGAGCAATACTATTTTGGTAACATTGTCGTCTTCCCTGGGAAATTCGGTGTCATAGAAACCTGATGAGTTAATCTTGATTTCATGCTGATATTCCGGAGATGAACTAATGCCAGACCAACCAGGAGTCATTTTGTATCCAAGCACATCATCCAACATAAAAAGACCATCGTAATGTGCAACTAAACGCTGTGGAAAAATGTATCTTAATACTACTTCCGAGACAGCCAGGCATGTTACAGATGAAACTGTGAGTAGAAGTATACTCAAAAATATATTGCGAAGCTGCTTATGCATAATTATATTAAATGTTATGTGTTCTTTTTAAACTTTTGACGCGCTGACAAGAGTGTCGAATTCCTTAGCCACTCTTCTATTGAGGTAAACTGGAAGTCTGTTAATAATTTTCTTAGTTTTGTCTCAACTGTGTTGCGTTTAAAATCCTGCGTTAATCTTATCCATCTAAGTCTTATATTTTCGTTAACTAAAGGATTTTTCAACTCTTCTACATCCAATTCATAAGGATGCAGGTAGAAAACAAATGCTTTCCCCAAGCTATTTATCTTTTTAATAGACCTTTTTATAAAAGAATATGGAAAAATTCTAAAGTATCCACCCCCTCCAACTGGAAGCTTCTGGTTTAAAACAGATATCGTTGAGATAGGAAATTCACAGAGCTCCCGGTTGCCAATTTTCAACTTGTGTGGAAAACATTCAATTCCAGGGAATCCATATAGTTTATGACGAATAGGAAATATACTGGAATCATAGTCAATACTGCATTCTCCCAGAATTTCAAAAGCCCATGCTGACTTGGGAGTAATAGAAAAATAAGGTGCCCGATAACCACACACCTTCCTATCGGTCAAAGATTCAAGCAGTTTTATTGAGCGCTTCAAGTCAATTCTGAACAAATCTGGTGTCAGTTTGTAAAGCAACTGATGTCCATAACCATGAGTGGCTATCTCATGACCGGCATTTCTGATCTCCCGTATTAGTTCCGGAAATTTCTCTGCAACGGTACCGAGTATAAAGCATGTTGCATGAACTCCATATTCGGCCAGTATTGAGATCAAACGTCTTGTATTATATACTACACTCTCACCTGGCATAATCGGAGATCCGCTATCTACAGATTCAGGATCGATTATTTCAATAGAAGACTGGTACCAGTCTTCTACATCAATTGTAAGGATATTATTCACTGCATCCCTTTGCTATCATCCATTGGTACAATAACAAAATAATCTCCCTGCAACTCTGTGATCCTAAATTTGGTTAACCCTGCTGCCATCAGAATTCTTTTCACGTCCTCCTTTCCATAGAAATAAACCGGGCAACCCATAATCCTGTATCTGATCCTGCGCTGTGAAGAGCGAAGAAAAGTATTCCTGGGAAAACTGGCAATAATTTTCTGTTTAGTTAAGGATTTCATCTTCTGAAGGAAGGTTTCCGCATTTTCCGTATAATCAAAGACACCCAATGCCAGTGAGTAGTCAAATAGTCTATCCAGCTGCATCTGCAGGAAATCACCCTGAATAAACTCACATTTTTCTTTCACTCCCATATCTCCCGCCAAAAATACTGCCAGCTCAATCATAGACTTGGCAAACTCAATTCCAACCACTTCATCAGCACCACGCCGGGCAAATTCAACAGCGTAACGACCTGAACCACAGCCAACATCAAGAATAGAAGAGCCCTCAACAGGCTGACACTCAAGGAAAGTCAGGGCAAATCGCTTATATATATCACTTCTTAAGAGTCTGTCAATAATCTGGAAGATCTTATTTCGCTTATCTGAATATAAGGAATCAAATTCAGCGGCAGTTCTATTAAAATAGGTTTTTACTGATTTTGACATACCATTTTGTCTCCATAGTTAGTATAGATTAAATATTCTTAACGTGTGTCAACCGTACTCGTCCACGTTGCCAGCTTTTTACCAGCAAACATCTTCCACAAACCCAACAAAGCAGCTAGATCACTACACAGAAATGATACGGAATTGACAGGCATCTGGATTCAACGTGAACACCCTTCTTTTCAAGAAACCAGGCAAGAATCGCCAGACTGTAAAAACACAACTGAACCATAAACGCAAGGCAGCAGAGTGTGTTATCCAATAAGAGCAAATTAAACACCAGAATAATCGCCAGAAAGAGTGGAGACAACCACCGCAGTAGTTTGTGAGAGAATAACTGGAATGCCAATAATGGCCTGAAGGGTCTTCCAAGCATGCCTTTTGAGCAGAAATAGGCACTCGAGTCTCGCGTTATTATTCGTATTTTACGCCTGAATTCATCCACTGCAAGCATTGATGTCCTCTCAAATCCAACAGCCTCAGGCTCTTGAACAGAACGATAACCCCTTCTGGCAATGGAAAGCGGCAGCATAAAGTCATCTGCCCAGCCCGAAGCCAGCGGCTCAAAAAGGCTCTTTCTAATAGCATATATTGCACCATTGGTAAAGAGGACTGAACCTGTTTCAGATTCCTTTCTCTTCAGAAATGTCTCATACCACCAGTAAAATCCCTCTCCTCGTGCAGTATGTGATTCCTGGTTAGTAAGATACAATTCACCACACACACAACCTACACTCTTGTCAGCAAAATTGCGTACCAGCATCCGTATCGCGTCCTTACGGAACATGGCATTGGCATCAGTAAACACTATTATCTCACCCCTGGCTGTTGGTACCAGGCTATTCAACATCGCTGTCTTGCCTTTTCTTTCCGGCCATGCTATAAGCTTTACTTCCCTGCCAGCATAAGCTTGCACAATATTGTTGGTCTCATCAGTTGAAGCATCTGAGGTAACGGTGATTTCTAGTTTGTCCTTAGGATAATCCAGTGCTAGTGCATTCTCAATCTTCTTGCCTATAACTTTTTCTTCGTTGTAAGCCGGAACAATAATTGAGACAATAGGGGCAATGTCTGCTTTTTTAACAAATGGAGCAGGCCTAATCTTACTAAAAATGATGAGTAATAACGGATAACCGAAATATATATAAATTATTAATAAACAAAATAACAAAAAAAAGAACATACTCATTAATAATTATTTCTCTTTTATAGAATTCCAACCAAACAACTTAAAAACCAGTGGAATATAATAAAAACTCTCTTAAATATTCTTTAATCACAAAAATTTTCAGCCATTTAATATAAATCGACAATGTTGGGCTAATACAATTACTTTTAAAACATTATCTACTCCCTTAGTAAACATTATGTCCTCCAACATTTCTATAGATTTCTTTTCTAACCGCACAACACATTTTACGATATAACTGCTTTTTAATTGGGTATGTACAGCCATTCAAAAGAACTTTAAACAAGATAATTACTCGGTAGATACTGTTAATTCCCTTAAAAATTTACTTTTCTAAATCAATTTTTCATGTCTGCCATCTTGCCAGTATATCTTATCCCGTCTAGCAATAAATGTTCATTCTCTATCTTATCCATTACTTCGATATACTCAATATAATGCTCTCGTCATACAATCCTCTAATAATATTCTGCACCTTTTGTAAAAAACTTTTCAATTCATATATTGTTTATACCACATTTGGAAAACTAACAATGACCAAATCTGGCTAGAGTAGTTAGCTATACCCTTATCATGATCATTGAGTATTTGCTCGATAGCAGAAAGATTAAAATAACCTTGTTTTCTTATCAAATCTTCTGACAAAAATTCATTAATAAGTGGCTTCAAATCATTTTTAATCCAATACCCAACAGGAACGCTAAATCCTTGTTTTCTACGATAAATGACCTCTCTCGGCAAATACTTGAAAGCTACCTTCTTAAGAAGATGTTTTAATTGAAATCGCCTTATTTTATATTTTGACGGGATTGACATTGCGAATTCAACAAATTCATGGTCGCAGAACGGAACCCTCATCTCAAGAGATGTTGCCATACTCATACGATCGCAGTATGTCAACAAATCTGTAGGTAAGTAAGTTTTCAAATCAGTTAATAAGGCTTTATCTAAAATAGTATGGCCTGGTGTTTCCGCGAAATTATACTCTATGAATGCATTGTCATTAGCTAATTGTGATTTAAGCTCATCAGTATAAAGCATGTTTTTAAGAAAAGAGAAGAAAGAAGTCCTCCACATTTCATAGACAACTCCTTTCTCTTTGTTAGATGCTGATAAAAAACGTTTTGCGCGGTCTGAAAAAGAATATGGGTTAGGGCTTTGTTGAAGTTTCTTAAGGATGTATAAACTCACCTTCTGAATGCTTCTTGGTACTAAACCCTTATAATTAATTAATTGGAGGGCTACATGTCTGGGATACCCACCAAAAAGCTCATCACCACCTACGCCACTCAAAGCTACAGTTACATTTTCTCTCGCTAATTTGGAGATATAATACATTGGAATTGCTGTAGGGTTAGCAAATGGTTCATCGAAATGTTTTATTGATTCTGGCAAAACATTATTAACGTCAGATTTCTGAATAAATTCATAATGTTCTGTCTTAAATTTTTTTGCAACGATTCGACAATATTCTAGCTCATTATAGTTTTTATCACCGTCTTCAAAACCAACTGAAAATGTTTTAACTGGCTCTGTACTTAACTCACTCATCAAGGCTAATACGAGGCTTGAATCAACACCCCCACTTAAAAATATACCCAGTGGAACATCACTTATCATCCTCATCTTAACAGATTTCTTCAATCTCTTAATAACCTCATCAATATAATATTCCTCAACCTTTTTTCGGCTTATAGTCATTTCAGCATTATCCCTATTCCATGATTCTACAACCTTTAAATATTGTTCATTAAGGTCCCAGTATTTAGTCTTCTTTACAAAATCAAAACTAATTGTTAATGTATGTCCAGGTTCTAAAATGTTTATATCTTTATAAATAGTTTTTGGATGTGGAATAACCATGTAAGAAAAGTATTGATCCAATGCTTGTATATCAATTGTTTTTTGAATTCTTGGATAACATAGAATCGCTTTTATTTCGGATGCAAAACAGAAGAAATCAGAATAATGTGCATAATAAAGTGGTTTTATTCCAAGTCTGTCCCTGGCAATAAAAAGTTCTTTTTTCTTCTTATCAAATATGGCAAACGCAAACATCCCATTTAACTGCTCGATGGACAGATGACCCCACTCCTCATATGCATGTAAAACTACTTCGGTGTCACTATTACTCTTAAAAGCATACCCCTTGTCCATTAATTCCTTTCGTAATATCTTATAATTATAGATCTCTCCATTATAGATAATCCAAACAGACTGAGTTTCATTAGACATCGGCTGATGTGCATTTAACGATAGATCAATAACAGCAAGACGATTCATTCCTAATCCTATATTCTCTTTTATATAAATTCCTCTATCGTCTGGCCCACGATGCGACATCAAACTTAACATTCGATCAATATGTTCATACTCAACAGTTTGATCATTTAAATTAATTATTCCACAGATACCACACATGAACTTAGTCCCACTTCACTCCCTATCTGAGTTAGATCTACCAGCATAGACAGGCGTAATTAGAAATTATCTTTTTATAAAAAAAGGGACAGAATAATGCCTGCCTGTATCATCGCACAGCAGGCAAACTGATATTTCTTTATTTTCAATGTGTTATGAAAACCAGATACATTAATCTACGGAGACAACTCCTAATATATACTTATCTATTTTTCCGCTTCTATAAGCATATATGATCCAAATGATGAAGATATAAAAGGTCTGAGATATTTTAAAAAACTCATACATCTTTGCAGATTACTAAATAGCCATACTTTTTGGTACTTCTCTGAAAGCTGGATGTCCATTACGTCTGAAGCGCTTACAACTGTGAATAAGTTTATTTTTCTAAACTCTTTAAATAACTCTTTTGCCTCAACTTTTGTATATATTTTAGTGCCAAAGCTTTCATTATTATAAAAAACTATTTCTCGACGAGACTTCCATGGATGTCCTTTCAGTAAACCGAACAGGATCCACTCATAAATCCAGGATAATCCACCTTTATGATAAATCATAACCCTCGCAATTCCACCAGGCTTTAATACTCGGTATAATTCACGTATTGCCCGACTTGTATCTGGAGTGTGATGTACAACCCCATAGGAATATACAATATCAAAAAAATTATCTTCAAAGTCTAATACCTCAACATCTCCAATTTTTACCGTAGCATGCAATTTCTCTAGGTTTAATCTTTTTTTTGCCATATTGATAGAAGCCTGTGTAAGGTCTATACCCCACAAATTGGCACCATTTCTGGCCCACTTAATAAAGTCCGAACAAGACCCTAATCCCACCTCAAGCACTCGTTTGCCATTGCCCTCTTCAAATTTAGCAAATCCATTAATATATGGCGCTTTTTCATAACGATAGTTATCTATTTTCTTAAAATAAAGGGTTTCGTTGTCTAAACTGCCTCCCGCCCTTGATTCACAAGGCTCTTTTTCCCAGTGTTCTTTTACCAATTTTTTTTATTTCTTCTTTCTTGCGATTTAACTTTTCATAAATATTCATTTTGTTTCTTTTCCTATGGAAGTCTTATAGATAACATGATTCAAAAACTTATCAGATGAAACAATTCTGAATCTATGGAAAATCTGGTCTAAAACTTTGATGTAATCAAAAGTGATGCTATTAACCTCATTGAATCAACTCAAGGATTAAGTAATATATGATCTTTTTGTCGAGAAGTTAAGTCATTTTCAGAAAGTTGAGTTAATATCTTCCTTCGAACCACTTCAAAAACCTCATCTACCTCTAAGAAGTTATTCAGGCACCATACAGCTTCATTACAAGCCTCAAGATATCTGTGATTATAACAATTACGGCAGGACAAACTGGTTCTGACAATACTATGTATGTCACCCCATGGACCTATTTCATCTGGGTCAGTCGGCCCATAAATACCTACAACCGGTGTATCTACGGCTGAAGCAATATGAGTTAACCCAGAGTCATTACTAATCAAAAGATCGCATCTTTCAATCAATGCAGCATTCTGCAAAATTGTCATTCCTTCAGCAACTATTGTTTTGTTTATACACTTAGCAATATCCCTTGCTTGTATAACTTCATCAGGTCCAGCAAACACAACTATAGATATGTCGGGAAATTCACTCTTCAATTTAATCCCCAAATCAACAAATTTATGCTCCGGCCAACGCTTAAAAATATTTCTACCCCCTGCTGAGCCAGGGTGGATACCAAGAATAAATCGCTTATCACTAAGACCATTCCTTTCCAAAAACTCACTAATTACATACCGATCCTCTACAGTAATATAGATTCTTGGATGTTGATTACATTCAAGATCATTATCATCCACATCAATCAAACTTGTTTTTTTCAAAACAGCTAAATTTTTTAAAATGTTATGACATCCGGGAGCAGAATTTGAATTTTCGTTATTCAAGAAATACAAATCAGAATTTAGAGTCAAATCACCTACTCGATACTTTGTGTTTCCCAAAAAAGCAATTAATCTCCCTTTTATCCCAGAAGTTTTGACGTCCATTACACAAAGATCAATTCTTTTAAAAAAAACTTTCATTATAGAACTTATTACAAGGTATAAATTTCTGAAAGTATTAAAAGAAAAAAAGGGAATTTGGCCAAAACGAGGTAAATCATTTACTATTTTTGGAACTAAAATCGTCTCAGAAATATTAGGATTATACTTTAAAATTTCAAATGTCTCGGCATTTACAAGGACATAAATCTTCGCCTGTGGAAACTTCTGGCACAAACGCTCTATAGTAGGTGTCTGCATAATCACATCACCAATTCCACTATTTGCATTAACAAGTATTCGCCTTACTCCTTGTGTATTGAAACGAGATTTATTATTGAATAATTCTATAAGAGGGCGAATAATTGAAATCTCAAGAAAGAACATAATACTCCTTACAAAAAACGACTTTTTTTGAACATAATTATGAGCAGTTTCAATCCATTTCGATTGTATTTCTCCTTTGTATCTGCTCTCTGTACCTTTAGAAAAAAAGTGTGCATTATCTTTTACAGAATTTGGTACGATATTTTCCAAATATCTGCATTCATCATGGGATTTATGAGAGATTACACCAGCTTCATGGATAATGGTTTTTTTTAATTCGATACTCTTATTTTCATCGAATTCATTATAAATTTCAGGATTAATAATTATTAACCCCAGGAAATTAAAACCATAGAGCCTTATGCCTATAGCTTTAAGGACTTCGAATACCCATTGTGGTCCTACGCATACTAACCCTCTATCCGCTGCTCTTACTAAACCTGAGGCAATACTTTGATATCCTTTTTTCAATATATTGGTTACTTCATCTACACGCTCTTTGCTAACCGGTTTACCACGCCAGCCCAAAAGTCCTAAAATCCTTAAACTCAACCCAAAAGTACCTACGATTATCTTTTGATGTAGAAAAAGCGGTTCAAGGTCTTTTTTTCGGGTTAGATCTGGCATAATTTGTAACTATGGATTCCGAAAGATATCTGACATTTATCCTCTGGACTTAATCAATTCAAAAAATACCTTCACAATAAGCACTGTTTTTCATAAGTTCGCGAGCATCAAAAGCATATTATGGCTAACTGGAAAATCTTTTAATTTGATTCCACATGTAAATTCTTTTTCCCTCCCGTTTTAGTTATGATCCGAAGTATTTTACATGTGGACTTTCAGTTTTAAACTTGAATCTTAAGCTTTGGGTTTTAGTATTTTTTTTACTGAAGTAACTATGTGAGTACAAAAGCGCAAAAGAGATGGGTAAAAAAACAGAAACCGACCACAAAGTAGGTATGTTTGAATGGCAAAGTAGAAGAAAGTTTAAAATAACAAACTTCTACGCTATAATTTCAACTTTGGCAATTTCGTCGCAAGGGGAACATAAACCATATTCATGACATATTATCTCCGGATTTTTTACGTTATAATCTATAATCCCTTCTTTAGCTTTTCTTACTAACTTTGAAACACAAATATATCTATTCCCGTCTGGTCCAATATAAAATTCATTATAACTACATTTAACCTTTTTCTTAAACTCACCTTTACAGGCTCCATTATCCACAATCTGATTTCTATTAATCGTTACTGGAATTTTATTCGTTTTAAGAAAATCTACGTAATCAGCCATAACCTTCCTATTACTTTCAACATCAACCATATGAGCCGAGTAATACAGGTTTTTAGATGTTTCCAACACCATTAGATTTTTAATCACACTTTCTCTTACATCCAATCCATCATAAATATGGATTGAACCAAAAACGGAAACAGGTCTATTCAAACTGTTTAGCAATTTAATGAAGTGAAGTGGCAAATTTGTAAATATCATAAAATGTTTATCAACAGCATTAATAATCTTTTGTAAATTGGGATATAATGAGGGTTCTCCTCCGGTAAGTATAATTGTTTTGCTCTTTAAACCATTTATTATTTCAATCCATTCGTCAGTTGAAAGAATAGAATAACCCATATTCGATTGATCATAAAATATCCCGTTAGAGCAATATGGACAATTTAAATTGCACTTTAGCGTTAAATATATCTTGGGTATTTCCTTCCATCGCCATGAATTAATCAAAAATAAATATTTTGCAGCATCTAGCACTCTCCTAGGATTTCGTCTAAAATAAATTAATTTATAAAATATATTAGAAAATGGTAAGTATGTATTAGAAATATGCATAACGTCCCACACTATTAATAAAGAAAAATTTCTGCCTTCATAGTTAGGTGATCTGAAAGCAAATATTCTTGTTTTCCAGGCTATATATTTAATTGAAAGAAAACGTAAAGTCCTTTTGATTGCATTTATTATTGAATTTACAATATAGAATTCTTGCTTTTGACTCCATTTTTCAAGTGTGATTTCATTTGCTTTCACTAGTTTCCTTATTTAAATAAACCCTTTATATTTTCTTAAAGGACTGTCTTTTTTTTATAAAGAAGAAATCTCCTCCACATAACGCCCTATCATATGGTCTATACACCAAATCTACAACATCATAAAGACAATAATTATTATCATACATTATATCCATCAGTTCTCTAGGTGTTGTTCTATTTACATATGCCTCCAAACAACCAAATTCTATGATAAACAATGTGGTTGTCCTCATAATGTTATTCGTGCCTTTTAATGCAGAAAGTTCTGTTCCCTGCAAATCTAATTTTACCAAATCAGGTTTAAGATTGTACTTCTCAGAAACCGAATCTAATGTGAGAATTTCAATAGCTATTTTACGTTTCGGTTCACCCTGAACATGAGACAATAGAGATGATCCCTCTATCGAAGTATGTTCATTTGCCCAAATATTTAAATAACCTGATCCAAGATTATCTCCGACTGCAGTGGCTTCTAAGAGAATAGGTTTAGGTCTTATATCTGATATATTAGCTTTAGTTCTATTTATTACCATTGTATTAGGCTCTACTAGTAAAAATTGCGTTTTGGGGAAAATCTCTGATGCCTTTAATGTCCACTCTCCAATATAAGCTCCACAGTCAAAAATAACCTGAGGAGAAAAACCTAAATTTTTCATGTGCATAAGTCTTTCACTTAACAAAGCATCTCGACTTTTTTTAATGAGTTTTAGCCCTATAAGACTTAGATGAAAATTAACTAGGTTCTTGATTTTTTCTCTCATTACTTTGGATCCTCTCATGATTCTCTCACTTATAATATGCCAATTTAAGAACCCTGATAGAGCTTATATTCAACAAAAGCCGTAATCTTACGTTTTTTGCAAAATATTAAAAATACGTAAACAATATGATGATATCCGGGTGGTAACTTATATATTAATTATGGCGTAATTTAATGACTTCTCATATTCATTTTAACATGGATAGAAATTAAGTTATTTCACTTTTCATCACATCTACGACTTTTTTCTACCGTAATATCTGTCAGGCAGGATCTTTCATGACAACCATGTTTTCCTCCTGGTCTCATACAGGGCATACAATTCAAGTTCCTCTCAGTTCTTAATACCCGTGTTTTTTTTGAATAAGGACGAGTAATCACAGGATCACCCGGTCCAAGAATGGTTACCACTAATTTGTCCAGAGCCGCGGCTATATGTCCCAAAGCGGAGTCACTGCAAAAGAAAAGTTCGTGTTTTGAAATCTCTTCCAGAAGATTCGCAAAACTAAGGTTCATCAAAAGCCTAAATGAGCTGAATTTTTGCAATGAAGAAAAGTCGTCTTTCATCTCCAGTTCATCAGGTCCTAAAACCACAGAAACAGATCGTCCCCCATTTAATAAATTGTTTGCAACCTGAACAAACCTTTTCACTGGCCAGCGCTTGTAGCTATGAGTACTGTTGCAACCCGGATGAATCAGCAAACTATTAGGCATAATTTCAACGCTTTTTTCATGGGGGAGATAAGTACAAACCTTTTCCGTAATCTCTAATCCAATCAACGACCTTAACTGTAGGTTGTTCTCTAAAATATGCTTTTTGTAATCGTAATTTTTCCATGCAGTTAGAAATAGAGGAATGTGAGAAACGGTTCTTAAAGCAACTTTCTGTTCTGCGCGTATCAATAAGCTTAAGAGGTCCGCCTTTCTACTGGATACACCAGCAGAAAAAAGGAGAAGATCATATTTATTCCTTCGTGATTTCAACACATGATAAACCACACTCCAGAAACCTTTTGTCACATCGCCAACTCCAACCACGCGGACTTCGGGATAATAATCCATAATAGCTCTGGCCATGGGAGTTCCTAGTAATACATCTATCTGGGCATGAGGATATTTCGCCACTAAGCCCTTTAGCACTGGAGTAAAATATAGCCAGTCTCCAATTCCCCATGTGTGAACAATTAGCACCCTATTCATAGCACGGCATAGCTGCAACCAAAAGTAGGCAGTTGACAGTAAGCAGTCGGCAGCGTGTAGTCCCTGAATCGAGTTCAGGACAGGCACTGACGAAAGTCAGAATCAGATTCCCTGTTTGCATTACCAAGCAGGCAATGCCACGGGAATGACATAAAGTACGAATCATTGTCATTTCCTACCTTGATCGGGAATCTATTTTCATAGCAAAAAGGAATAAATTAGTGAACGGAGGGAGCTAATTTATTTATGTAATCAAGCATTTTTCTTGTTCGATTTTCCCAGGTTATTTCATTGAAATTAAAATTATAATTTACCCTCTTCAACCTAAATGCTTTCTTAATATTATTTAGAAATTCAAGTTCGCTATGTGATTCAAATATTCCAAATAAGTTTTTTTCAAGCCAGATCTTATATGTCACTATTGGTTTTTTTGCATACATAAACTGATAAATCTTGGCATGCATTCCATACATCTCTCTAACAACATCAGGCAAATTATATGGGATGATTCCGATATCACAATACTTAATAAACTTAAACACCTTATCAGGCTTAACCCCGTTTATAAAACAAACATTTCGGCAATCATTAATCTGTTCGTATATCTTCTTGTTTACACGTATAGGGCTAACAACAAAAAAGTTAATATCTTGCAACTTTCTTGCCACATAAAATAATAAAGGCCAATCAATCCCGATTGCCCCGATGTAAAGTGCAATTTTCTTTAATTGACCATACTCTTTAGGCTTTGCTAATTCATTCTTTAAATTATTAATATTAATGCCATTTCCTAAAATTTTATAGTTGAGCTTAGTATTGTTAATATTTTTTATTGAATATTTTAATCTTAACTTATTTACAAATAAACTGAGATCACAGTTTTTAATAATCCTCTCTTCATATTTTTCAAAACATTTGCTATTAGTAAAAGGATAAACAGGATCTGACTGTCGATAAATAATTCTGGACTTTGGAAATAGCATTTTTATCAGAGGAAATACGGCTACTGCCTCAGAAGATTCAACAATTGCAAACTCATATCTTTTTTTTAAATCTTGGATATAGTATTAATAATGAAAAATATAATGATATTATACTAATTATGTGAAGCTTATATTTTTCAAACCTTGGTGGAATAATTACTGCTGGAAAACCAAAATTCTTTACTATCCCATTACCACATTTAAAGGTTTTCCCTAAAATTAACTCAATAACTCTTTTTAAATTATATCTGTCCTCATCTTTATGTCTTATGATTGAAAAAATTGGATAATGAGGAAAAACAAAGTCAATGTTGTATCCCATTCTACAAAATTCTTCAGCAAAATAATGGAGTCCTCCCTTTCTTTTCGCAAGCCAGAAATGATTGGTTATCATAAAGATGTTTTTGTTCATGTTTAATTCAAATTAGCCTTAGTACTCATGGTTTGTCCGAATTAAGGTAACATATCATAACCTTATTTATTTTGTGTCTATTACATGCTTTTTTAAATTAACTATTGAAAACTTTCATACAGATATTACTTTACCATAACCCTCATGGCCATTAAGTCTTCTTTAAGGTCTCTCAACTTATATGACATAAGCATTAATTTTCGAGTAAGCTTAGGACCCAAAAGTTTTTTAATTATCATTTTCCACCGTACATAAACCAACAATGAGCACAAGATTGTAACTACCCTATTAGTTGTCTTTGTGTCGATTAGTTTATAAAAATATATAAATGGCTCTGAAGTCAGAACGCGAGGTATTTTCCCAATACGAAAACTACTTGCTTTACCTGCCATAAGTAGTAATACAAAATGCAAGATCTTGTGATGTATATTCTCATATCTAAGTACATCGTAGCCAATGTATGAAGGAAAATGTTGCACTCGCCTACTTACATCCAAACCCTCTTTAACAGCCCACTCATAAAGCTGTGTCTTGGGATAGAAAGCAAGGCTATTATTAAAAATGAAAAAGGGTGTTGGCAGTTTTTTCATAAATCTAATCGTACTTACAAGATCATCTACAGTTTCAAAAGGATTCAATACGATAAAATCATAATAAATGGTCATAGGTGAATACTTATGTAGTGAATAGGCAATCTTCAGAATTTTATCATTTGATAAATTGCGTCCGTAAATATTCTTATTAACGTTTTCACTGCCACTTTGAATTCCCATAATAAGTTCGTTCATACCTGCATCGATAAGGGGCTTGATTTTTTCCTCCTTGTAAGTCCAAGGTGAAATAAGAACTTTAAAGGGCTTGCCAATCTCTTTCTTATATCGTTGGGCAAACTCTTCAATATTTTCGATTTTTTTAGCAAAAAAAGTATCATCTTCAATCCAGAAACTTCTTACCATAGGAAATGTCCTACATACGGATTTTAAATGGTTAATAAGATAGTCTATCGAGTAATGTCTAACACGTTTTCGCCATGCAAAATCCTGCTTTAACTTTTGGTTACTGCAGTAGTTACAATGATGAGGACATCCTCTTGACCCAAGCACTACAAAACTATCGACTTCTATATGTAGTGGTACCGGCTTCATTGGAACAAGATGATTTCCTTCAATAATAAACTGGTGCTTTAAATCGTAATCAGGGAGAGGATACTTATCTATGTTTCTCTGCAATGGTATACTCTGATTTCTTGTAACTTTACTGGCATTCTTAATCCATAGACCTTGTATGTCATCATATCGCTCCATATTGCTTAAACATCTTGCCAACTCAACAATTACATCTTCTCCTTCGCCATGGCAAACTAAATCAAAATATTCTAGCAGACTTTCTGGATCCAATGAGGCATGAATTCCTCCAATTACACATTTAGCCGAAGTCCTACTTTCAAGTGCTTGCTTAACTTCTATTGCTTTTTTCACGCTATGGGTCATACAGGAAATACCAATTAAATCGGCATCTTTACAAACACTGTATAGTCCTTCCCATTGAAATTTTTTATAGTTTTCATCTTGCATAAGTACTATGGAGGTTGCAAACCCCTGCTCCAACAAACATGAAGACAATGTCCTCACACCCATAGCTACTTTGGTGTAATCAGTTGAAACAAGGACTACTTTCATAATTGATGAACCCTTCAACTGACTAGTAAATTAGATTTAAAAAGTTAAGTTATTCTAGATTCTCTGATAACTCAAATTCAATCTCAAATCTGCAGTTTTCTAGTCAAGAGATTAGCTAGTTGTCACTGATTTATCATTACGATATAAAATTAGTTTTTTGAATAGCCAAACAGATCTTTAATGCATTGTCAAACCGGAATGCCACATTTAAAGTTTTTCCATAAAATTAGCTTAATAAGTTTGATTTCAAACAAATGTTAAATCCTGGAACCTTTTCAAATATTTTTAATCATTGTAATTACCGTTTCAATCATGAACTAGCTCTTTCCACTTGATAATCTTTTATAATTTACAATACTCTTCTGCGTCATTAAGAAACTATATTTACCAAAATCTCTTCAATTTTCTTTCCCACTATTTCCCAGTCAAGTTCGCACTCGACTCTATTACGACCATTTTTACCTAATTCACTAGCATATTTTTTATCCTTTAATAGCATGGTAATAGTCTTCGAAATTTTTTCTACATCATCAGGATTAACCAAAAGACCTGTGATTCCATCAATCACTGCATCTTCAATTCCACCTGATTTCCCACCAATAACTGGTTTTCCACAAGCATTAGCCTCTATATATACAATACCAAAACCCTCATAATCGTGTCCACCATCTAGGGCAAAAGAGGGCATTACAAAAACATCACAAATACAATAAAGAGCAGGTAGAATTTTCTGCTCAACATAGCCAGCAAAAAGAACATATTTATCAAGATTCAATTCAGTCACTAACCTTCTAAGACGAGTTTCTTCCTTGCCTTGTCCCACTATTAAATAAAGGACGTTGTGAATTTGTTTAACTACATTCGGTAATGCTCTCAAAACACTATCATGTCCTTTTCGAGCAACTAGCCTTGATACTGACAATACTACTCTTCTACCATTAAGTTTATATTTCTTGACAACTTCTAAGGTATCCATATTAGGTCTAAACTCATCCGCTTTAACACCTGGATGCAGGATTTGTATTGGCCCTTGATAACCTCTTTGTTGAATATGCTTTGCAGTAGTATGGCTGTTACTTAATATTAATGAAGCATTGTGGAGAATCATGTAAGCAACTGGCTTATCTATCCAGTTACTTATGCAATAATGCATGTCATTACCGTGAGAGAGGATAACGTATGGCACTCTCAACAGCCTACGTAATACTAATGCTCCCATAGCATGAGTGGTCATAAATTGTCCGATAAATATCACATCGTAATGACGTTGTTTATGCATGATCATCATGCGACAAAATGGGACAATACATGAAAGCCATCTGAAACAATCATAGCGATATACACGGTATGGTTGACTGACATCTACTTCTACACACCCTTTTCTTGTCGGTGTTACTACATCCACAAGGTGTCCAAGCCTAGAGAGTTGAACGCATAAGTTATGCAAGAAAACGGCAATTCCACCGGAGTTAGGGGGAAAATCTTGAGTCACACACAGAATTTGCATTTTATTTCTCTTTTCGACAAATAAAGACAAACTGATAACCTAAATTTAAAGGCATTATTACCTACATCAGCACATGTCTTGCTCACTTTCAATTTCAAATATTTATCATTTATCCATTACGTGAAAGGCCTGCCACTTCGTTATAAAACTGCTCGCAACCATCATCCCACGAAGGTAATTCCCTTGACTTCAAATAGGCGTTTTGTCTTAACTTTTTCCTCAACACTTGATTGTAAATAACATGGTCTAGAGCACTGGCCAATGTTCTGTAATCAGCAGGTGGCACAAGAATACCGTCTGCCCCATCTGTAATTATCTCAGGAATCCCTCCCACATCAGAGGCGATGATAGGGAGACCAAACGACATAGCCTCATGTATTACCATCCCATAGGCTTCTCGTAGTGTTGGGAAGACAAAGACTGTTGCCTTGGCGTATACTCTGGCTAATTCATCACCCACCAGTCGACCTGTGAAATTAATGCGATCGCCCAGATTATACCCTTCGATTAATTCATAAAGTTTCTTAAGATACATCTCTTCTTTTACTAACCCCACAAAGAATACCGCAAAATGCTTATAATTCATACAAGGCAACGCCTTAATAAGATACTCCTGTCCTTTATCATGACGGATGTGTGATACACAAAGGATTCTAACTTCCTCTTCCTGTATTTCGACTATTGGACTAATATGTCGGTTTAATGACTGAGCTGATGGGGGAATAACAATAATCCTATTTTGATCAACTTTATGACAGGCTACCCAATCTTTACTGGAATGACTGAGTACGATGATCCTATCAGCAGTACGATAAAAGGAAAAAAACAGCAACCAACTCAACCAAGCTTTCCATTTAGACATGGTATCATAGTCATAAATCTCGATAGCAAAGACCACTATTTTAACCCGTTTTACAAGCCTTATAAGCCAATTAGCTAGAAAAAAATAGTTGCGGTGAGTGTTATTTTCTACAATGATTTTTCCAGCATATCTTAAGAATTGCCTTAGATACCAGAGATTAGACAAACTCCATAGCCAGATGTTTTCATTTGAAACTGAATGATTCTCCAAGATATCAACATCCACACCTTTCTCTTTCAAATACTCATAATGCTTTGACACGATAAGTTGACCTCCTGTTATAGAAGGATACATTTGATTTCTACCGATAGTCCACAAAACACCAAAACTATTTCTTGTCTCTGCCATTTGCCATATTCTTTCTCATATCCTTGATTATATCCATAAGCGATTGATCAAGACTAATCTGTGGCTTATAGTCTATGAACTTTCTGATCTTCGTTAGATCAGGCACCCGTCTCCTCATATCCTCAAATCCCAATACGTACGCCTTCTCATAAGAAATATAGCATATTTCCGAAGAACTCTCTATCTTATGCTTGATCTTCCTCGCCAAATTCTCAATCGTAATTTCCTCGTCTTTACCTACATTGAATATCTGACCGTTTGCCTCCGGACAATTGGCCAGTTTCACAATTGCATCTACCACATCTTTGACGTCAGCGAAACATCGGGATTGTTTTCCATCAGCATAGACTGTAATTGGTTCTCCCCTCAATGCTTGTTTAATAAATCGTGGAACGACCATCCCGTAGCTGCCTGTCTGCCTTGGTCCAATAGTGTTAAAGAGACGTATTATCACGACAGGCAATTTATACATACTATGATAGGCAAGTGTCAAGAACTCGTCGACTGCTTTCGAGGATGAATAGCTCCATCGGCTCTTTGTCATAGATCCTAAAACCCGATCACTCTCCTCCGAAAACGGAATACTATTTCCCTTTCCATAGATCTCAGAAGTAGATGGTAAGATCACCTTTTTTCTGTACCGGTTGGCAATTTTTAGAACTATCTCTGTACCTAGAACATTTGTCTCGATTGTCCCTACAGGGTTTTCAACAATAAGGCGTACCCCAACCGCCGCTGCAAAGTGAAACACAATGTCACACTCACTGATCAGGCGATCCATTACCGTGAGGTTGAGAATAGTCTCTATAGCGAAAGAAAACCGATGGTGAACTCTCAAATGCTCAATATTCTGCATACTACCAGTGGATAAATCATCTATAATAGTTACTTCATAACCATCCTCCAACAATCTCTCAGCAAGGTGACTACCGATAAATCCCGCTCCGCCTGTAATCAAAGCTCTCTCTACTCCCTGCTTCCTCTTCACTCTCATTTCCTCCTAAGTTCTATCAACTTTCTTATTTCTTTAAACAAGTCAAAAAAATTTAAGATGCCGTGACAGGCTAACTCAAAATTTGTATCACCATCCATGCTTATCCTTTTTAACCCAAGATAATTACAATCAAGATGGTTGGTCCCCGGCTCACAAATCATACAAATTCTGAGGCCAACATTTTTTACAATCTGCGTAGTTGCATTATTAAAATCACCTTTTCTGCCATACGGATATGCAAATGCATTTACTGGTTTTCCAAGTATGTCTTCCAACGCCCTCTTTGACTCCGAAATTTCACTGTACATCTTTTCTTCAGTCAATGTTGTAAGACACGGGTGGGTAACCGTATGAATACCATAAACTATCCCATGGTCATCCCAATACCGAATATCTTTTCTGCTCATATATCCCATGGAAATGCCATGGGCTGCTTTGTGCATTTCTTCTTCATCAATTTGATATTTATCATAAAGCCCTCTGATAACTTCATTTCGCTTGACAGGAGTAAACAAATTCAACTTCTTGCAAAAGTGCCAAATTGATTTTTCTTTTTGATCCTGGGTTTCAAGAGGATAAACCCGTTTATCTTCTATTTCCACCTTTTTCGCGGAAATTTTACTGAAAAGATAAGACACCTGATCTTCCCATGGAATGCTATCGCTATCAATATACCCTGTAGTTACAAAAACAACTGCCGACATACACAACTCTTCCAAGACAGGAAATGCATTTATAGCATTGTCTTTATATCCATCATCAAATGTAATCATTATAGAATTGGGTTTGAGTTTCGAATTTCCTTTAGAATGTTCAGTAAGTTGATCGATGGAAATTACATTAAAATGCTTATTAATATATAACATCTGCTTTCTAAATTCTAATGAGGAAGCACTAATATTGTTGTCGTAGAATATCCCTGTCCTCTCCCTAACTCGATGATAACAAAGGATAACAAAATCATTGTTATTAGCTATTCTTCTTTGGTATCTGAGCAATGAAACATATGGGAGAGACGTATAGGTTTGTATTTTAAACCTAAGAAAAGATAAGAAGCTCATCTATGCATTTACTTGAGTTGACCATCACCATATGGCAAAAAGTCTTTTCTCGAAAGATTACTAAATATTACCTTACCATAAACACGGTGCATCAGTTTACTAGGATAAAAATCATACTTGCTGGCCACTAAATCTTTTTACACCTATATCTGTTGGTCATCTGTTGGTCATTTCTTGCATGATTGGAACCAAATCAATAAACTTAACTTTACACTCTTATACCCAAATACTGCTCTATATAGTAGAATATTATTCACACCCATTAACTGCTAATGTATTTCTTTAATATCTGGAAATTTCTCTATTTTGTCTATAAGAGAGCTATAAGTATTTTTAAGTCTCTGCTCTATATCTGGAGGAGGCTGATACGGCTTCCTAATTTTCCACTTAGGCAGAACAATATTTTTTCCTATAAAATCAGATATAGTTTTTATGTTTTCACTTAACTTCTCATACCTAATAGCTAATACAGGGTATTGCTTATTGGGTCTTGTCCAGGTATTAAACATTTTTTCGTAATTCATATCGTCCCTATCTACTATATTAACGTCTTTTCTGCTACAATGACAAAGAATAAATGTAGTACTATCAAATCTGTTTTCTAAAGTAGACAATACTGCATCAATTGGGTTGGAAAATAAAAACAAGGCTTTTACATTGTCTGGAAGATAGTCTGGCGCAAAATCATGGGTTTTATAAAATAATTCTGAACCGTTAAAAGAATCTCTTGTAATTGTTACTACAAACTTAGAAAATGAACTTTTAGGAAAATCTGATGCCAAATTAATTCCCATACAAACTCTTAGTAAATAAGTAGAACCACTTCTTGGTATACTCGCAATAAGAATTTTATTATTCATATTTCTATTCTTGAGCATTAGTGGAGCATGAAGCACTACCTTGTGCTGCACCTCTTTTAAAAAGCGGCAAATTTTGTAGTACATGATAGTTGTTCTTTTTCAAACTGTTCTGGCATTTTTCTTATTTCCACAAATTCAAAACCTAAATGATATAATTCTTCTATCATCTTTTTAATAGACAGTGGCCAGAATATACCATGCCCTTTAGCCAACTTGTGCCTGAGTTTTGGATCAATATAGTTCTTTAGATCAAAAAACATGCCTACTTTATTAGGAACCATGCCTAAGATTAATTCACCATTATCCTTAATGACACTCTCAGATTCTTTATAAAATAATGTCCTAAAACCATGGTCAGGAAAATTATGTATAACGTATCTAGCCATAACTTTATCAAATGATTTAGGTTTAAACGGCAATTTAATCCCATCTGCACATACTATATTAAGATAGGGAAACCGTCTTTTCTGTGCAAAAACAGCTTTCCAGTTGAAATCGATAAAAGTACAATTGATGGTCTTTTCTGAAATAAACCTGCATGAGCCCCCCAATACCAATTTCTAAAACCTTCTCATCTGATCGGATATTGCAGTATGAGACAAATTGTTCCGAATCAAAATCAATATGTTTTTCAGGAAAACCATCCAGATACTGATTCCAATACCTTTTAAAATTAAGATATTTGTGATCTTCTATATCAGACATTTTCCTTTATCTTAGCGTGACAAAAAATCATCATATAATGCTTGGGGCGGTAGTAAACCCCATTAGAATTTCCCGCCTGGTCAAGCCGTTCGGACGGGCGCATGGGGCATTAAATCTCGTGCGAAAAAGCGGAAGTTATCTAATCTTATTATCCTCATGCTTCCGCACGGGGCATTTCCTACGGGGTAAAGATTTGAAGGCATGAACGAGATTTCCATTTAACTTCTCTTGGTAGCCCTGATTAAATGAGCTTTACAAAATATTTTGTCGAACAGGGCAACTGTTTTTCTAAAAAATACAAACTTTCGATAGAGTCTTCCTAAGATTGATCTTGGTGGACTTGAAATATCGACATTTAGATATGTCCAACATTCCCAATTGTCTTTGTAATATTTTCTTAATAGTTTTGCAAGTTCTCCGAACGAAAGAATCCTTTTTCCTTCATAAGTTAGCTTTCCACCAGAAAGCACATAAACATACATCTTCATCAATTTTCGCGGTAAAAAACCAACCAAAGGAATATCTACATGTGGTTCTTTACCAACAAAAAACCTATTTGGAGAACTACAAAAGAAACTTCCATCATCCTTTAAAACCCGAAAGGTTTCTGATAAATATTCATTTTGATACTTAACATGTTCAATAACCCCAGAAGAAAATATAAAATTAAATTGATTATCAGAGAAGGGTAATCCCTCAGAACATGCACATATAAGTGTGATATTATTTATGCCTTGTTCTTGAAGTAACTTTTTTGCAATAACTAAATGTGATAATGATATATCAATTGCCACTATGTTTTTACAATACTTTGAGATTGGTATCGTATCATTACAGAATCCACAACCCAGATCTAAAATGGTATCTTCAGATAATTCATTTTTTTTTATACCAGAACGATCCGACAAATACCATAGATCGCTTTTCTTATTCAAATTACTTATAATATTTTTTGTGTTTTTATGTATTAAGTTCACAGCAGTATAATTATTCTTATCTCTATATTTTTTAATCCCACTGCATATTTCTAATAGTTGTTCAAATGGTTTTGAAACATAATTTTGTAAAAGATTTTTTACCATTTCAGGCTCGTTAATAGAATGGGAATATATATCATCTCTAAAAATCCTAAAATCTGGAATACCTGCAATTATATTATATTCAGATTTACAATTCATACATTCATACGATTCTAATGAATGCCTTAGCTTACTAGACTTACATTTAGGACATATATATATCATCTATTTATTATCATAATAATAGCCTACAACATTACATTTCTAATATACCAACATTCAGCAAAAATTATAGAGAGGAGAAATGGGTGTCTTTTAGCAAAGTCACAAGAATATTGATTCCGGAAAATATCTAAATCTCAAATAATTGTTTTTTTCACATAGTCATTTGTTAATGGAGATACCCATTATTTCTTTAATATGGAGTGATAAAAGTCATAAGCTTTAAATACTACCATAGAGTATCGGGTGTCACTCAGAATAGTAATTTGATAATTCTTTCGTTCTAATTTCGTCCAGCGAAATTTATAGTTTTCTTCACCCCTTAACAAGTCAAATTCTTCAATATTAATATTAAAAAAAGACTCTTTAAGCATGTGCTGTAATAATAGTTTTCCCGGTGAATAATTATCATACTTATTGTTTTTTCCTACATTCCAGTAATAAAATTTGTTCCCGTACCGGAATCCCAAGGCATAGGATGCAACTTTATCATTGATATTCATAACATTGATAGTAACCCATCCCTGTTTTTCAAATTTTTGGACGATTTTCTTAAAGAATCCTTGCCCCTTTTCCGTTTCTAAGAAACTAACCTTGTTTTTACCAGCAATACCATTTAAATGCATATCAATTAGATTGTTTAAGAATATGTCGTCTACATCCTTTTCTTTCGATGAAAATCTATGTATAAAACCATTTTTCTTGATGCGATTATATTGTGTTCTTATATCCTGCCTGAAATTCTTGCTCAATGATGAATAATACTTATTCCAATCACCATTTATTTCAATGTAAGGACATTTTTCAACAGAACATACATTTGAAAAATAACCTAACTTCCCTAATTCTTTTTGAACAACATCCAAATTTGGAGAACCCATTTTTATATCTCTCAATTCTATTTTATTCCATAAATTTTTTTTTTTAAGAAGATATTCAAAAAAAAGGCTTATAACTCTTTCTCTCTCCTTCACAATAATAAAATCAGCATAATCAGAGATACCTGCTCCTATAAAAGAAATCACCCTTATCGGAACACATCTAAGGATTCTTTTTTTTCCTATCATCAAAGGCGCAATCCCAATAATATCTTTTCCTTCTTGTGCCAAAAGAATAAACAACCTTTTATCCTGACCAAAATGTTCCCACCATGTATATAGCCACTCAAATGTAGAAAAAATAGTGTTAGATTCACTTTGTTGAAGGAGAGAATTCCAAATAGAGCCTAATTCTTTAAAACAGTCAATTCGTGTTATTGCTTTAATGTTTATCATTTAGGTGTGAATCGATGATTTCCATCATTTGATTAACACGATTTTCCCATGAATTATGCATAGCTATTTCTTTTCGTGTCTTCACCAACAATTCTCCATTTTGTCTTTCCTCTTCTAGAACTTCAGCTATAGCCTCGACAAAACGTTCCTTAGTATTAGCAACTTTTATGAATTCATTGCAGTCAAACTTTATCCCTTGATTCACTGCTACAATTGGCTTGCCCAAAGCCATATAGTCCCAAATCTTAAGGTGTGCGGCACAACGATTAAATTCTATCTTTTTCATTGGCATCAAACAAACATCAACGTGTTTCATATATATTGAAACTAAATCATCCTCCAATTCTCCCATATAAAAAACATTTTTTCTGTTTACAAGTTTCTGAAAACAGTCAATATCTACTTTGTCCCCCAACCATTTTCTTCCTATCAACATAATTGACCACTGCGGCTTCTTTTCGGCTATGTGATTTAATAAATCATAATCAACAGTAAAATGCATAATTCCTAAAAAACCCATGGTCGGACGCTTTATATATCCTATTTGTTTTAATCTCTTATCATTTTCATCAATTTCTATATTAAACTTATTAAAATCCACTCCTTGATGAATCACATGAACATTATTATTTCTAGGCTCGATATCTGCTGCTAGTGCTTCTGAAACAGCAAAAACAATGTCTGCCTCATTGAGTATTCGATCTTCTCTGTCTCTTTGTTTATCTACAAAGCTTTGTAATGGTTTTCTTTGTGCTGGTGCTGTATATTTGTCAAACCAATCAGCTACTGTTATTTTCTCATTGAATAATCCATAATATTCATATTGATATTCACTAAAATAAACCCAGAGTATAGGGTTCTTGAATTCCAATTTTCTGATAATATTTTTTAAAATTTTAAAGATTCTCTTCTTGTCCCTTTCATAGTAACCGAATCGCTCAGAACCGGGAAGTGATAAAGGAAAAAATCTAACTGGGGAGTAAGAATAAAGATTTCCACCCTTATATTTCAATCTTCCCAGGTTCAGTAGATGCTTCCAATTCAGATCAATATCCCGGAAAGGTTGTATGACAGTTAGTGGCGGTTCTACAAATAAAACTTTATTATTCTTAGCTAAATTCCACGCTATGTGATGCCGTCTTCGCCACCTGTAATACTCCCAGGGATCAGCTGCTATAAAAATAATATCGTGTTTAGACATTTATTTAAACCCATATTTTTAATCACATTCTTTTTCATAGTCACGGTATCAACTACCAGCAAATTCCTTCGTAATTATCATTGCTTTGCTTATTGCTTGTTCTAACTAAATCTATAAAAATCTTATCAGGGTAGTTATCTTCTAAATGTCTGAATTTATCCTCATTGTGTGAAATAACAAGTAAGTCTGAATTTGAAATTACAAAACCCAAATCATCTGAAATTAATTTTGATAGGTGAGGAATATGTTTGTCAACGTATTTCCTATTTGTTCCAGTAAGTCTAGACAAACTAACTTTTGAATCATATATAAGTATACTGTAGCCTTTTCCTAATAGATTTTCAGTGATTTCTACAGTTGGACTGAACCTTAAGTCATCAGTCCCTTTTTTAAAGCTTAATCCAAGTATACCTATTTTCTTTTTCCCCTTACTAACAATCATATCAAGTGCTATCTTTTTCTGGTTTTCATTTGACATTACTATTGCTTCAAGTATCGCAGAGTTCAAATATAAATCATGAGACAATGTCACTAAACTCTTTAAATCCTTAGGCAAACACGAACCTCCATAAGCAAATCCAGATTTAAAGTAATACGGTGAAATGTTAAGGCTAGTATCTTTACAAAAGAGTGACATCACTTTATGTGAATCAATATTCATTTTTTTACAAATATTTCCAACTTCATTTGCAAATGATATCTTTAAAGCATGAAAAGAATTATTTACAAATTTAATGATTTCTGCAACTTCAATTTCTGTCTCTTCAATGGGGGCATTTATGTCTTTATAAACATCTTTCATTATCTGAATAGCTTCTAAATTATCACTTGCTAGTAAAGTTATTGCTGGATTGTTATAATCTTCAACAGCAGACCCTTCACGTAAAAATTCAGGATTAGAAACAATAGCAAAATTCGTATTTCTTCTCTTACCAGAAATTTTTTCAACAATTTCTCCAACTTTTTGATTTGTGCCAGGCAAAACAGTACTTCTGATAACAATTACATGATAGCCATCTTTTTTTCTTAATCCTTCTCCAATTTGCTTTGAAGTATTGTAAACATAACTAAGGTCTAAATGCCCATTATTTGTTGAGGGAGTTTTAACACATATCATTGAAACTTCAGTATACATTACGGCTTGTACATAATCCTTTGTAGCGGAAATTCTTCCATTTTTCCATTGTTCATAAAGTATTTTGTCGATATCCTTTTCTATAATTGTAGGTCTACCATTATTTACTAAATCAACTTTAAAATCAATCACATCAACACCAATAACGCGGTGTCCATTTTGCGCTAAGCATCCCGTACTAACACATCCAACATAACCCAGTCCAAAGATAGAAATATTCATTTTGTTGTCTTTCAGTGGTGCTTTAATTCAAGAAACCCGATTTTCTCTCACACTTTCTCCACACATTGCAAGTAAACATATCCTTAAAGGTTCCATTTGCAGTATATATGTCCTTCTCTTGCTAGTCGATAATTTCTCAACGATATTTCTTGATGTGATTCCACATGGTAGATTGAGTAATTAAGTGATTCCAGAAATCCAATAATGTTTTCTATGTTCTTTTCCTTCAACGCTTGCGTAGCCCCATGGATTTCTATGAATAATTCAGGATGATACATCTTAAGGAGTCGAATGGCGCCCCTTAGGATATCAAACTCTGCTCCCTCAGCGTCTATCTTGATGAAGTGGGGTATGACATCACACTCACCAGATGCAACATAGTCATCCAAAGAGCACATTGGAACATTACATTCATAATAGTTACCTTCAGCAATTATCTGAGCTTGAATATTTAAGTCAAAAGTAGCGGTTGCAGCTTCAAGATTCCTAACTGTCAAGTGACAAGTTCCGGACGTCAAGCCGACAGCCATGTTCACCGCCAAGACATTGGGGTCGATATCCCTGCCAATACGCTGTGTCAACCGTTTATATGTATCGGGATTCGCTTCAAACGCTACTACATATCCCTTTTTACCTACAGATGAGGCAAAGAATTGGGTTATCTCCCCTATATAGCTACCGATGTCAAACACTATCTTACCATGAAAATCCAAGCCTAGTAAATATAATGCTTCAGAGGACTCAAGTCTTTCGAATATTTTTCGACCGTAAAGGAATCTGCGAATTAGATATGCTAATACCGGGATTGAAAGGATCAGACGTTTTGTTAATGCTCTTGTAATCTGTTTTCCTTTACTTATTGCTTTTAACATCTCCTGATCTTTCCGCTTTATGAATACATCGAAAGACCCTAATTAGAAACAGATGCATTATGCACGATTAAGCACTTTATCATAAACCTTTAATACTTTAGCAACCAATTTAGTGTTACAATATTGATTAATATAATTGCATTGATATAAGCTATCCCATGAACTCGCCAGAGCTTTCAATATACCATCCGCAAGATCAATTGGATTTTCCTTCTCAACCAATATTCCTAACTTATCATTAACAACCGTTTCAGGAATTCCTCCTACTCGAGAAGCAACAACAGGTTTTCCACACGCCAAGGCTTCAAAAATCACTAACCCCCTTCCTTCATCGCGGCTGGGAAGTACAATGACGTCGGAAGAATTAATATAAAGGGGAATCTCATTATTATTTTTACTCCCTAAGAAATGAACCATTTTATCAATCTTGCAATCACGCGCTTGCTGCTCAAGCGTAATTTTCTCAGTACCCTCACCAATAATAATCAATACTACATTAGTATCCTTATCTAGAACTATTTTAAATGCTTCAATTAAGATATCGACCCCTTTAACAGTTATTAAATTACCAATAAATAAAAGATTTTTTTTACTCGTTTCTAATGATAATTTGGTGCGACACTTTTTTTTATCCATGGGATAAAATTCACTTTCTGAAAAGCCACAGGGTATCACACATGTTTTCTTCCCAAATCCTTCATTAGCAATCTTTCTTTTAAGGAATTCAGAGACAGCAATGATCTTCTTACTCCGCCTCAATGCATCAATGGTCCTTTTTTTATAAACAATATTCTCTTTATACAAATTATGATGTATATCTGTACCATGGGCGGTTATGACAACTGGTTTACCAAATATCCTACCTAGAACTGCAGCAACGTATCCGGGCCTATATACGAAATGTGCATGAATAATGTCAAATTTAATCCTTTTTCGAAATATAACTAATAGTAATGAAGCAATCATTGAAACTATCTGGAAATAGTATTTCCTGTATTTACAAGGAAGGAATGAAAAATCAATATAAATTGGACGCCAACAAGGAATGGCTCTTATCTTATATTCGTATGGTGGTAAACTTTTAGCCCGTTCCTTGTTTTCCTCATGTCTTCTTAAACTTATTGACAAACGTACAGGAGATACTATCTTAATATCACATTTCTCTGACAACTCGTAAATTTGATTCAGTGCATGACTCCAGAGCTGAGGTCTTTCTTTAGAAGGCATATCATCAAGCAAAACAAGGATTCTTATTCTTTCTTTAATGCAAGTCACGTATGGTCACAATCACCTATTTACCTCATCAATATGTTGACACTATACTGTCTTTGTGTTTTAAGGCAGGCTATAAATTTCTAAGTGAACTATAAGGATTTCCATCTTCTGTTTGAAACGGTTTCTTGAAATCGAAATAGCACATGTTTTTATACTTCATGATAATTCTTTTTAATTAAATTAATCCAAGACCCTTTTTAAGAATATTTGCAACTTTGGAGACTTCATGCATTTGAACTGTATTCAAAGCATTTTCAACTAAACTTTCTTTAAGAGTCTTATTACATAATAGTTTCAAAATAACTTCTTTTAACAATTTTGGTACCGGTTTATCCACTACAACCCCCCATCCATATTTTCTGGCATACCACGAGATATATGCATACTCAGGTGCATGTACTAATATAGGAGTGCCAGAATTAAGATATTCTGGTAGTTTTGCTGGCGAAGCAGTTTTGGTAACATTTTTTAATATTGGATTCAAACTAAAAGTGTGAGGCAAAAATAAAATATCAGCATTTCTTTGTATGTCATAAATTCTTGTTTGTTCAGCAAACCCATAATATATAACATTTCCTCCTGTAACTCCCACTTTGTCAAGATGAGTTTTAGGTCTTGGAGTATAAATGTGAAGCTGAACCCCGTTCATATGGTTTATGGCTTTAGCTAAATTTTGAAGACAGTCAATTTGACAATCATAAATATGCCCTGTAAAAACAATATTAGCTGAACCATCATACTTACCCCTTTTTGTTAAATTCTCATCTTTTGTTTGCTTGATATTGTTAGAAAGGTTTATAGGGTGTGGAAGTAAAATGGTTTTGATGTTATATTTTTTATCATAATGTTCTTGAAGGTTTTCACTCATAACAAAAATGTTTGAAGAGGCGTAAACTACCAAATATTCAACTGGAACAGATAGCCATTGTCTCAATCTAATAGATTTGTTTCCAGCAAACAAATCGAGAAAATATATCGAAAGTGGTTTTCTACTTAACAAATGCATGATATATGCCGTTAATAAGAAGTTTCCACATGTGGGAATCACGATAATATCACTTATCTTTTCTTTCCTAATAATATTTAATCCTTGTAAAGCCGCCGGTAAAACTTCTAACCATTCAATAATTGCCACTCTACGAGTGTATGATCTAAGAATCGAATGTAGATTAGCAAAATAGTAGCGGCAGAAGAGTTTTTGTTTCTCCTGCACAATTTTATCATTCCTGTCATATCGACTAGTAAAAGCAATATAACTACCTTTTGGAAAATATTCAAACAATCGTTTTACAATTGCTCCCGCACCATGTGCAGGTCGAGAAATAGTATGAGAAACGAGAAGAATTTTTTTAGTTTTAATATTCACACTCATTCTGATAAGGTAACTTTTTTAATGTTATTTTATCCACAATTCCTTAATTGTTTTAAAGATTTGTTCTAAAGTGTCGATCAAATTATAACTATATTCCCACTTTGGATAATGAGACTTAAACTTACTCACATCACTAATGTACCAGATATGGTCCCCAATCCTATTTGTTTCAGAATAAGCCCAATTTAACTTTTTCCCCGTAATCCCTTCACAAAACTTAATGGCTTCTAGCACTGAGCAATTACTGAATCGACTACCACCTATGTTATAAATCTCACCTTCACGGGGACTATCATAATAATGATAAAAGGCATTAACCAAATCATAACTGTGAATATTGTCTCTCACCTGTTTTCCCTTATATCCAAAAACTGTATAATGTTCTCCAGTCATACAGCATTTCATAAGATAGGATAGGAAACCATGAAGCACGGCTCCTGAATGGTTTGGGCCTGTTAAACACCCCCCACGAAAACAAACTGTCTTCATACCAAAATAAAAACCATACTCCTGAACTAAAACATCAGCAGCAACTTTTGATGCACCAAAAAGTGAATGTTTAGAATTATCTATACTCATGGTTTCATCTATACCATCATAATAATCATGATTTTCCTCTATTTCCCAACGAGTATTTAATTCTACTAATGGAAGAGAGTTTGGTGTATCTCCATAAACCTTATTAGTGGAACAGAAGATAAAAACTGCTTCCCGGCAATAATTACGTGCATTCTCAAGTATATTAAGCGTTCCATTTGCATTTACCGTGAAATCAGTAAAAGGGTCTTTAGCAGCCCAATCATGTGAAGGTTGCGCAGCACAGTGAATAATAAGAGAAATATCTTGATTGTATTCTTTAAAAATATTTTTAATAGATTCTTGTTCTCTTATATCAACATCATAATGCTTATATTTCGGATATTTCTCTTCAAGTATTTTTTGATTCCGCTTGGTTGACGCTTCTTCTCCAAAGAAATCTGCTCGCATATCGTTATCGATGCCAACAACATCAAAACCCTTCTCACAAAAGAAACTCACAGACTCAGAACCAACAAGCCCGGTAGAACCAGTTACCAAAACTATCCCCACTTAATAACCCACATTAAATTAATTTATTAGACAGGATTTACATGATATTCTTTTGTATTTATCCTGTCTAATTAATTTTAAATTGTTGATGATCTGTGTGCATTTGTGTCCAAAATTAAAATCCTATAAAACTTAATTCACAATAATACTTTTTCCAAAATTCTATCATTGTCACGTATCCATGTATAAATATCACAAAGAATATCACGTGGTGCTTTTTTGATAAGCCATCCAGTATCCTTTTGTACCTTACTGTTATCTGAAATGTATATTCTTACATCCATTTCTCTATTTTCTTCAATCTTTCCCATCTCAATTTTATTGCCCGTTATCTCTCTGCATAATTGTGTAGTTTCTAAAAGAGACAGACTGCATTTATTGCCACCTCCAACATTATATATGTTACCATTAAAATCTGACATTCTACATAATTGCAAGTCAATAAGTTCAAACAAATCTTCAATATGGATTAAATCCCTAACTTGCTTACCCATACCGCAAAAACCAATATAATCTAAACTCTTATTAAAATAATGACCAAACATCCAATAAGTAAAAACACCCTGATCAATTTTTCCCATTTGCCAGGGCCCTGCAATAACTCCACACCTATTTATAGTAGCCCTAAGACCAAACATCTCAATATACTCCTGGATTATTAGCTCTGAAGCCAATTTTGTTGTGCCATACAATGACCTCGCTCCGTCTAATGGAAACGTTTCAGATATGCCTTTAGAGGTCACACCACTTATATCCTGGTCATCAGCTATTGTAAAACGTGTTTCTTCCTCATTGATATTTATTTCACTTAGTTGTTTAATTGGATATATACGACTGGTTGATAAATAGATAATATCCGCCTTCTTTTTTCTGGCTAATTCAAGACAATTAACAGTTCCCATTAGATTTGTGTTAATTACATATTCTGTTGAACTATTATATCCAGCAAGTACAGATGGCTCGGCAGAGCTTTCTATAATCAGAGAAATACCCTTGTCATCAAATGAAAGATCTTCTTTGTTACGAATATCGCCGTGCATAAATATTATTTCGTGTTTTCTCAAACGCTCAAGGTTTAATTCTGACCCTTGGCGCTTCATATTATCCAAAGCAATTACAGAAAAATCAGGGTGTCTCGCCTTTAGCAATACGGCAAGATTGGATCCAACAAAACCAGCCCCACCTGTTATTAATATGGTTTTAGACATAGCTATACATTTACAAAACTGTTGGTCAAGAACTCTTTTGGAGCTTTAGATTTTTTTTTAATTATTGTGCTTTTTGAGGGTTTGGCAATATACCTTAATCTTCCAAAATCCAGCAATGATCACAAAGGGCATCACCATGGGCGATTTCATGATTACGTGTAACTTTCAATTTGGGATGAATTTTTCGAAAGGCTTCAAAATCTCCGCTACAAAATTTCTGGCAAACCTCTGGAATACCATAGTCTTGATAAACTTCAAAATATGGACATCGATGGAATCTCACCTTGATATGTTTGTCTGATTCTTCAACAATTGTAAAGCTTTTATCTCGCTCGGACTCGGCCTTTAAGTTTTCCTTAAGTTTTATAAACCGTTCCTCCATCGGAACATCAATGTAGGGTTCTGAAAAAATGTCATTGGAGTATTTTTGGTAAGCTTTCTCAATAATTTTAAGCGCTTGTTCTTTGCCCAAGTCCCCAATCATTTCTTTGGCAAAGTATACGGCTAATTTGAGTTCACTTCTCACTCGTTCATATAAAGCATCTTTCATAGAACACTCTTTTTTATCTTTTATTTGTGGATGATTATCTTACTGTTATTTAAATTGATCGATTTACCTGGACAATCTGTTGTAGCCGCCCGCCTTGGCGGATGTTTATTATCACCTTATGGGTTGATTAAAAATCCTTTGAAATTACTTATTTCTTCACAATATAATCCCCAATACAAAGCGCATCCATACCAGATTTTAAAAAGCATCTAATTGCGTCATCCGGCCCACAAACAATCGGCTCATCTTTTACATTAAAAGAGGTGTTCAAAACAATCGGGTATCCTGTTTTTCTTTCGAGCTCCTGCAAAAGAGTAGCGTACTTCTCATTCTCTTTGTCCACCTCCTGTATTCTAACTGTTCCATCCACATGTACCACCGATGGAAAATGTCTTTTAAATTCCTCCTTTGTTTGACAGGCAACAATCATAAACGGGCTATCCACCTTATTTTCAAAGTAATCCTTACTTCGGCTTTTCAGCACACTAGGTGCAAAGGGACGCCATTTCTCCCTGTACTTAACTTTCTGATTGACAATATCTTTTGTATGTGGAGATACCGGATTTCCCAAAATAGAGCGGCCACCCAAGGCTCGAGGACCTGCTTCAAGTCTTCCCTGAAACCAACCCACAACTCTCTCTTTTGCTATTAAATCAGCGGTTAATTCAGCAACATCATCTCTTTTTTCAAATGTCAAATGGTTTTTTTTCAGGGAATACTCAATAGATTCATTATCATATTCTGGTCCCCAATACACCGTTGATGTTTTACAGCCTTTAACCAAACTATCTCTACCAACCCAAAGCGCAGATCCTAAAGCTGAACCACTGTCTGAAGTAGATGGTATCACGAATAAATCCTTCACAAATGGTTGTTCTGCCAATACCCCATTTGCCTTGCAGTTCAGATGTACCCCCCCAGCCAAACAAAATTTATCAATACCTGTTTTTTTGTATAATGAATTTAAGCAATTTAGTAATGCCTTCTCCAAATACTTTTGTGCCATAAAAGCCACGTCTTTATAATACTGGTCTATCTTTCCAAATTTAACTCCACTTATACAACCTTCATCGTCATAAAAGACCTTTATATCCGATTTTCTCGGCTTACCCATTATATTCTCAAACCAATCTGCGTAAAATTTGCTTTTATTATGTTCACCGAAAATTAACTTTGGATTTAATTCATACAACCCGTTTTCCATCCTTAAAATCTCTGAAACTTTTTTTCCTATCTCTTTATCATATTGACCATAAGCCGCCAACCCCATTAACTTGCCTTCACCAAATTTCGGTTCAAAACCACAAAAATGCGTAAAGGCTACGTAATACCAACCCAAAGAATTAGGCATTTCAACTCGATAAACTTCCTCTATATTGCGACCTTCTCCCCTCCAAAAAGAAGTACATTCCTTTTCGCCATGAGCATCTACTACCATAATCGAAGCCTTATCAAAACCTGACATAAAAAATGTTGAAGCTGCATGGGCAAGATGATGTCCGACAAACTCAACTCTTGGAACATCACACCTATGCTTATTAAAATAGCTTTGCAAATCCTGCATATGCACGTTACTATTCATATTCTCTAATTGTTTTATACACCAACTGATAGAACCTTTGTCCATTGGATAATACTGATAAAAGTATTTCAAATAAAATCCCGCCATCTCATTGTCAAAGCAAGTAGAATCCCAGGGAATGGCAACTATATCAATATCTTTAAGAGAAATATTTCCCTGTTTGATACAATATGCAATACTCTTCTCTGGAAAGACTCCATTTACCCTTTTTATGCGAGTAAGCTTATCTTCCTCAGCGAAAGCAACTAATTTTCCATCTTTGACAAGGCATGCGGATGATTCAGATCCGTATTCTCTTCCATGCCTATAATAGATTCCTAAAATATTCACTTTATTTTCTTTGTATCCATAGACTTCCTGGTGAGAATATTGGTTGAAATCTGGGGAAAAGGTTATCCAGTTTGTTCCGGCACTTTTGACTTATATATTTGGCAGTAATTCGTATTTGGAATTCATGATTACACATTAAGGTAGTTTATATAAACTACATTTACCACTCGAATATACGTGTTTAAGATATTTTTTCATTTTTTTACTAAATAAAATATTATTACATGGATCATACCCTAAGCTACCGTTTTCATACCTTTTTATAAGTATTTCGTGATAATTTCTATTTAGTAACAGATAATCTACTTTATAAGTCCCTTTCAATACATTCACCCATTCTCCCGGCGATCTTATCTCCAGCATTGCTTTTACTATATGGTTACCAGTCAAAAACTGTTTATCAAAACGATAACTACTGTTTTCCCATGGTGCAAAGATAACAGCATCCTCTGGCAATTCTTTGTTTACATATTTCTCCATCAGAAATAAATCCCTGTATTGCTTCTCAAGATAGTCATCCCTGGATACTCTTTTCAAGGCAACGTTGATTTTAGGAACATTTACACGGCATAATTGATATAAATTTACAATAAAAGGCATACATAAAAATACCATAATTATATTTTTAAGAAAAACATTCCTACGGCTCAAATAAAATTGATCTATAACATAACCAACAACCACGCTTAAGGCAGCAATACCTCCGATACAATATCTCATCCGAATATGAAAAGGGTAAATGATGTACACAGATATAACACCAAATAACAATAAATATTTGATCTTTCGATCACACGTTTTTAGTAAAAGTAACCCGGGAATAATGGCAAGAAACAAAGGAGATATTTTTTTCTTTATAGATACTACCCCTACGCATAAGTTGCCCAGGATCTAATGTCAAATTCCACGGATACGTTATAAAATCAATTACGCTCTTTTTATGGTGGATAAGGTTTGTTTTAAAATGATCTCCTGTTAATTTAATAATATAAGGATAAAGAGGATCACCAATAACTACCCAGGACCTTAACAACCAGGGAGCTGTAATAATAAATGCTGGAACTAAATATTTTATTAAGTAGAATCCTGAATATTTAAAATCAAACTTTTTCTCATAAAATAATTTATAAAAAATCAATACTGATAGAATAATCATTAAAAAAAGCCCACTCAATTTACAGGCAAAAAACAGCCCTGAGAATATACCACAAAGGATGAGCCACTTACTTTCCTGGTTATCATACCAGACCAAAAAGGTATAGAGAGATAAAATTGCATACAATACAATCGCAGTATCTACCTTTGGAGTAGAAACATAGTTAAATACAAATGGCTGTATAAGAAAGACTGCTACTGCAAATAAACCTGCTAGTTTTGAAAAAAATCTAGCCGAAAGCATGTAAAGGACCAGTCCTGCACAAAGAGCTGTCCCAAACTGTATAAGCTTCGCAAAAATGTCTCTATCAAAAGTCAGTGGAATAACGTATAACATCTCAAAGTTGAAAGGCATGATTTTGCTTGTCTTGAGATCAATTCCAGGAATTTGGGTATGGATCAAGCTGTGGTATTTAAGAAACTTCTTGGGGTCAGCTAAATGATAAACCAAAGAATCAGCTTCCGTTGGAGGCACCAGGGCATCAATAAAAGTTAATCCAATATAAGTTCCTATAATAAAAAATAATAAATAATTTATAAATGGCTGATGTGTAACCTTTAATGACTTATATCTAAACTGTCTTGTGCTCCTATAAATCTTTGGAATGGAAAATAAGAGTAATAGAATCAAGAAAATATAAATAGTCCAACTATACAAAATTCCCATAACTGCAAGGAAAAAAATAGTATAAGAGATTATCCCAAGGCCAATGGCTAAAGAGAATAGCAAAAATTCCATTCTAGAGCTGAATTCCAACTTATAAAAGTCAAAGAAATAAGCTCCAATAGAAATAGCCAATATCATAAATATAATGAGAAGTAAGATGTCAATCATTGTCTATCCCAAGAAAACATAAAATAAATCTTTTCATAGCTTTCAGTAAAACCGCAAGATAATCACGATGATAATACGTCAAAATGAATAGTACCCATACAGCCATTATCCACTGATAATAATAAATCTTTTTTTTTTGTAATCCACGTGTCTCATACTTATTAAAGATATTTCTATCTTTTCTTACTATATTGACTATAAATCATATTTATTTCTGTCCTACCTGGTATTTTTTTACCTTTCTTCGTTACCTAGTGGTACCCTGGATAATAGAATATGCAGCAAATAATTGTTTCTTAAATATACTAAAAGACCTCAATCCTGCAAGTTGCCTTACTATAATTTTTGGCCTGAAATAGAAATCCCTTAATGCCTTTTTTTGTAGAAATTTAATTTCCTCCTCGGTTCTCCCTTCTGGAAGATACACAAGTTCTTTATTTGACCAAGAGCCCCATGTCTGATAATTCTCCCATTTGAAAGATTTCAATGTTCCATTCTTTCTTGCCAACTCAAATAATCTCGTCCCTGGATAGGGAACTGTAATTGTAAACTGCGCCCCATCCGGATCAATTTCTTTTGCAAACTTGACAGTTTTAAGTGTCTCCTTATATGTCTCTGTAGGCAACCCTATCATAAAATAAGCCTTAGCCTCAATGCCTACCTCTTTTGTCCATTCAACTGCATCCCTGACCTGCTGTAGAGTTATCTTCTTATCAATTACATCTAAAAGTCTCTGAGAACCACTCTCAACCCCATAATGTATACTCCAACACCCTGCTTTCTTCATCAATTTCAATAAAGGCTTACTCACAATATCTACCCTAGTTGAACATGCCCACTGTATCTTCCTATGCAAATTATCCTTTATCATCTTTTCACACAAATCCGTAATCCTTTTTTTATTTAACGTAAATGAATCGTCTCTGAACAAAATCTCTCGTGCATTATAATCCTTGATAAGAATATTAATCTCTTCGAGCACCCTCTCTGATGAATGATATCTATATGTATCACCAAACGTCTTGCAACAGTAAGTACAACTGAAAGGACATCCTCTTGATGTAAGTAGTATATAGCATGGTAGCTTTTTATAATATGTTGGATTTGGTATATATTTATCCATCGGCAAGAGTTCTCTAGCAGGAAGGGGCGCTTTATCTATATCTTTTAGATAGGAACGGGGTGAGGTGATTCTTACAGTACCACCCTTTCTATATACTATACCATCAATCTTATCTAGCGGGTTGTTATTCCTTAAGGCATCTAATAACTCTATTATAGTTATCTCTCCTTCACCTACAACCCCCATATCAATCATTGGATTTTCAAGCATCGTCTCTTTCGGAAAGATAGATACATGTGGGCCTCCAACGATTATCTTGGCTGTTGGAACAGTCTTTCTGACAGTGGCTATAGTCTTCTTCGCAATTATATACATAGGAGTAACTATCCTTACCCCTACTACTTCAGGCTCATAATTGATCAAGTATGTTTCAATCTGTGATTGGTTAAGCTTGAGTGCTGCTGCATCTAGTATAGATACGTAGTCAATGCCTTCCCTCTTTATAGCACCAGCTAGATATGCCAGACTTAATGGCTCGCTGGTAGGGCCTACCTTACCAAGCGCTTTACCATACCTGTCCTCTAGCGAAAGATTCGGTTCAAGGAGTAATACTTTCATCACTTCTTCCTTAGCTCAATTTTCCTTATCTTATATAAAATTTTTCTACTGATTTACTACTATTGCTAATTGAACAGAAAACAATTCAAAACAAAAAAACAATGATCCAATATTTAGAATAATAGCAGGAAAAGCCAAATATTGAATATATCCTTCACCCCCTATAGTAAAATAACAAAAGGATCAGACAAAACCTACTAATCCTGGAAAATTTTTGATTTAACCAATTACAGCAAACACTTTTAATTCTTTTAAACACGCTGGACAACACCATAATTCTAAATAATAATTTTTGAATAGACTGTATTGATAATCTTTTTTTAATATATCCAAAGTTCTATAGTCCTTTCAGTATCAACCCATCATCCTCAGACATTTCAATATTCTTACAGGATTTGGAAGGAAACGGAAGACCGACAAGCTACAATACAGAGATGGTCGCGAATTTAAAACATATGTATTATTTTTCCTGGAATTTGTAATCTCCTTTAATGTTAATTATTCCCCCTATTAGCGCATCAATGACCAAAAAGAATAAAATTAAAAGGGAAAGGCTTAAGGCCATGTTGGCTGTAACCCCTGCATTAATGAAGAAAAACACAATTCCGGATTCTCTAACCCCAATTCCATTAATGGATATTGGAATAGCGGAGATCATTGCAATGGCAGGAAAGAAAAGAAAAAAATAAAATAAAATAACATCCATATGCAAAGCTAAAGATATTGCGTAGAAAGCGAGGTATATATTTGTTTGCACTAAAAACGATATAAAAATTACAATAAAAAGTTCCATTTTGTTATTTTTAATGGGAGTTATAGAATCATTTGCTAAGTTTATCTTATCCTGGAGATTTTTCAATCCAAATGTCGTCAGGTAAAAATTAATCGTTTTCTTAGACCAGGAAGATGAAAGAAAATAAAGCAACAAAAAAAATAAAATGGGGAAAACAAGATAGATATATTTTGCATTGCCAAGAAACTCTAAAGATTCAAAAGAAATAATCGCGGCAATAAAGCCAATAAATATTATGGAACTAAACCCTATTATACGGTCAGCAAGTATCGAATAATAAATTGGAAACTTATCCTTTTGCTCATAAGAAAGAATATATGCCTTAAAAATATCGCCTCCATATTGGGTCGGCAAGAAATTATTATAAAATATCCCCAGGAAATAAAGCTTGATTAATTGTCTCAAATTGTAGTTAAATTTTTGTATGCCCAATATGTATTTCAATCTATAACTCATTAAAATAATACTAAAGGATTTAAGTATTAAAAAAAGAATTATAAATTTATAACCAAGTTCGGAAAATATTCTCAACACATCAGAAAAATTTATTTTTGGAACAAAAAAAAGCATTCCGATAAAAGCAACACTTAAAAAAAATTCTTATATATCTGGAATTTTTTTTTATAAATTGGAAGATATTTTTCATTTAAATTACTAATCCTCACACAAAGACACATGGTTCGCTGGCTCACCATTTAGCTAAATACTGAGCTTGCCGAAGTAGAGAGCACTAAGAAAACGAAATTTAAAAAAATAAAACAAAAAATAATAGTTTTTACCCTTTGTGGTTCCCCTGTTAGATATGTAAAATAACCGTTATTTGTACGATAAGCACACATTAATCACGATAAACGTACCTGTCCTGATCGATCCCGTGGGTGTAGCTAAGACCATCGTTTGGAACAGGTCAGGAGTTGATTGTTGGATAAGTTCTATCTAACAGGGTGAATTCGTGACTTCGCCACGCTCAGCGGGGCTTCGTGTGAGAAATAAAGTCCAACTACAACTTTCCCAATCCTGACCTGTCGTCAGGACAGGTCTCATTTTCAGTCCTACCCGCCTAGGCGGGCATCATTACTTTGTGCCTCCGTGTCTTTGTGTGATTATTGTTTTTTATTCCCTGGCCTTAAAATCGTGCTTTTTGAGAAACAGGCTTTTTCCAAAAGCCCATCCATTCCTGACTGCTGCCTTGAGTCCGGCTCTGGTAAGATTGTACCACAACCTTCTAGGGGTAAGATAATTATAAATAATGCCCCAATATTGGTATCTGACAAGGCTTTTTCTTGTCAAATCATTAACTGACATGACCGGTTTATAACGGCTTAACCTTGTATAATCTTTTTCATGCAATGTTATTCCAGCCTCCCCTTTTAACGCCATTTCCCTCATCCTGGTTCCCGGATAAGGGGCCGCGATAAGGATATATGGATGATCTAGCTCTTTAATGCTCCTCAAGAATTTTATGGTATCCCAGGCCGACTTCTTCGTATCCGTCGGCAGTCCCAAGATAGCCGATCCCCGCGTTTCAATGGCGTATTTTTTAGTTATTTTATATGCGCTTCTTATCTCGTCCATTGTAACGCCTTTACCTACAACCTTTAAAACATCAGGATTTCCGCTTTCAATTCCAAAAGAAATCCTAACAAGGCCCGCTTTTTTCATTAACGCTATCAAATCCTCTGTTAATTGTTTGGCTACTAACCATCCTTCCAAAGTTATATCCAGGTTTCTTCTGATAATTTCACTGCATATCGCCTTTAAATGGGATTTTTTTTATGGCGATTGTATCGTCGATAAAAACAATATGAGTCGCAGGAGTATTTTTAACGATTTCCTCAATTTCATCAACTACAAGAATTGGATCTCTAAATCTAAGTGAATTGGAAAATGTCCAAGCCTGCGTACAAAATACACATTTATATGGGCAACCCCTGGAAGTCTGGATAGTAGCTAATTTTACGATACCCTTTTTACGAACACTCCAAAGGTATTTATCAAAGTTCAATGAAGTCCTGTCAGGAAACGGCAATTCATCCAAATTTTGTATTATTGGTCTTTCCCCTGTGAAGATTATTTTTCCATTTTTTCTATAAATTAATCCGGGAATTGAATCAAATTCTTGATTCTTTTCTAAGGCGTCGATAAACTTCCGAAAAAGAAACTCACTTTCTCCCACCATCCCATAATCAAAACACTCGTGTTCACGCAAAACTTCGGTTCTAAGGACAGTTACATGGACACCACCCAAAACAATTGGAACATTTTTTACTCTTTTAATTTCTTTTGCGATGCCTGACGCTTGATCCATCAGTGGGGAACTTCCTTGAATCCCAACTATGTTCGGATTATAGGCTTTAAACTTCTTGATAATCATTTCAATATTAAAGCCTTCGGCTTCAGCATCAATTATTTTTACATCATGGCCTTCCTTTTTCAAAACAGCACTCAAATAGCATAAGCCCAAGGGAGGATATGTTGATCCTATCCGTGCAACATCATGATATTTTCCATAAATATTTCCCCATGGGGGGGATATTAATAAGATTTTCATCCACAATCTCCAGTAAGTAATTTCAAATCATCAATTTTTCTGGCGTAGCACATCTTCAACAGTTTTTCACTCCTGCTTCTCCTCTACCTCTTGATAAGATCATCAAGAACTACGACTCGTATTTCTTTCACTTTCTTGAGACTAGCATCATTGGTTACAAAAATTTGCTGATTTTATACAGACGTGGCCGCTGCTGATAGACAATAACAACCAATTAATCTAATAACGAAATCGTCCTTACGCTTCTGTCATCGAAAGTGTAATAGTCAATTTCCTCACTTTTAACTCGAGTAACCTTGCCCATTCTTTTAGCTTTGGTATTAAACTCTGAACGACGAAGCAGCGACCTCAACGAATGTGGGATTTCTCCTGCACGCGAATCGGACAAAACAAAGCAAATTATAAAATACCGCTTGTCTATCGTCACTTTTCGCCAAAAATCGGTTTCATTGATAGTCACAAACGAGGGCTGGTTCTGCTGGCGAAGCAACTCGGGAATAGCATCATCTTTGATAACAGTATTTGGACGCAAATCAGAAATAAATTGGACGGCACCTCGATACCACTTTGCAATTTCTACCTCAATGTTACGCCCCAGCAACTGTTCATCCAAAACAATCATCAAGCGGGCTCTAATTCGGGCAGTGTTCTGATGAATTCAGACGTAACCAATCTCACTGCTTCATTAATTGCTTCCCGTGAGACTCGACCACGGTACCCCTTGACAATTTCATCAATACTTTCACCTGCTGCTAAGCGTTCAAGTGTCCCTGTTATTTCGATGCGGGTATACTTGAAAGTGGGCCGTCCTCCACAAACTCCAACTGCTCGCACCACGTGTTCACCAAGTGGATAATATTGGTAAGGTTCTCCGCTGACAATTTCTGTAATAAGTTCGGACATCAAAAATTCTCCTTATGAAACGGAACTACTTTCAATAGGGCCAAATTCCGATTAGAATTTAGTCAATGATTGCGAGCAAGTCAAATAGAAAATCACTGCGAAAATGACTTACGTCAATCATCTCACAAATGCTGCCAAGTAGTACCACTGAACTTGCAGTCTAAAACAACAATATCATATATATCCCATTGAAATTCCTTAACATCTAGTTACAGTTATGCTGGATTTATCCTGAAACAAGTCCAGGACAAGTATCATGTTAATCCTGTTATCCTGTCAAATATTTTCCTCCTGGTGAACGCTTAATGATTTTTTTAACCAAACCAAGTAGACCATATTTTCTCAACAAGTAAGGAAGGTATTTTATTTCATCAAGATATCTCTCAAGATATCTCTGAGTGAGGAAGAACATGTCGAACAGAAATGGAACTCTTTCCATTATCAACAAGAACGGTAACGTAAAGAAAGAGGCATTAACGTAGTAATGGAACAACCTGTAAATGCGTAATAGCTGTCCTTTACCGAATCTTGGTAGTTTCAGAATCGTGTCCTCATAGTAAGAAATAACCTTGACATTGCTGTCAATTAAATCCTGTTCTATACATGTCTTTAGTAGTTCGGTCCCTGGAAATGGATAGAACATCGTTACCTGAACAACGTCTGGCTTAACCTCACGATTGAATTTTATAGTCTTTCCGATCAGCTTCCTGTTTTCTCCCGGAAAGCCTATCAGGTTGAATGAATAAGTTGATATACCATACTTCTTTACAATTTGGAAAGCTCTTTTAATGTCTTTATCCTTCACTGGTCTGCGCAAAACATTTTTTCTGAATTCCTCATCTCCACACTCAATACCAATTAAAGCAAGATCTGCACCTGCTTTTGCTACTAATTCGATCTTCTTGTCAGTTACGGTTTGTGGATGCGTCATAAAGCTGAACGGCAATCTCACCCGTTGCATATATGCTTCAATAAACTCCTTCAGGCGGGTCATCTTTAATAAAAAAGTTTCGTCTATCAAGTAAACATATTCAAGTTGTAATTTCTCAGTAAAGAAGGCTAGTTCCTCTATTACCCGTTGCACACTTTTCTCTCGATGATATCTGGATTTTCCCCGGGTAAGCTCTTGCAAATAAGCATTCACACAGTATGAACAGCTATAGGGACATCCCCGGCTTGTCTCAAAAGCACCCACCCTCTTCATCGTGAATTTTCTATTGAAATGAGATTCATAAAAAAAGTGTCTATCGTCAAAGCGTTCAAAGTCTGGATACGGAAGAACATCTAGATTATCTAACAAAGGCCTAATCTCGTTCTTTATAACTCGACCGTTTCTTTTTAACCACAGATTTTGAATATTGTTAATAGCGTGTCCATTTTCCAGATTATTAACCAATTCCAGTAAAGGATATTCACCTTCCCCTCTTATTATAGAATCTACTGAGTCAAAAGCGATAACTTCATCTGGAGCAACGGTCGCGTGTACACCGCCAATAACAACGAATACACTTTTATCCTTTCTATCGAGTGAGCTCAATAATTGTTTTACATATGGAAACTCCAGACTTCGACAGGATACTGCTATAAGATCAGGGCAGAATTCTTTAATTCTGCTTTTAAAAGAAGTGTAGATTTGTGCATTCTCTATGAAGGTAAAGTCAAACAAATCTACCTGATGTCCAGCCTGTTTAAGCACAGCAGAAAGGGAGGCTATGCCTATTTGAGGTGTCTTAGCCCTAGTCACATTAGGATATACGAACAGCACACGCATCAGTTTCTTTCGTAATCTCTAAACCTTAACATGAGGTAATTTAATATCTCCAACTCCCTAAAAATCACCCCCCTCGACCAAATCTTTCGGGGACAGGCTTTCAACCCTATTAAATATATTCTCATTTCACCCCAGTACAGTCGTTTCTCCTTACCTAGATGGAATAGCTTTCGCATTCCATAGGACAAGTGGGTAGGTAGGGCAGGCCCTATTAAATATTTTCACCACTATGCGAATTAATAGGCTACTTTTACACGACACAGCTGAGGTTAAGCCATGCTCTTTACACACTTTTATCATACCCCAGGTTTATGTTTTCAGCCAATTCTCAATTCTCAGTCCATATATTCTTTTGAAATGCCCTTCTTTGTTTGATAATATCCCTGAAGATTTTAATCTCTTCAGCACTTTTATCTTTCCAGATGCCAAAAAGACCTAAAATATCATTTTTGTCAAATCGTGATGCTTCTACAATCACACGAAGTTTTTTCCCCGTCTTAAGGGATAACCTGTCTGCAATTTCTTTGGGTATTGACAGGTGACCATCATTTAAATATTCTGCTGTGTATGTTTCCTTGGCGCACCCATTTTTAACCTCCTGGTATAAAAGATAAATAAGGTTAAACACTAAACTATCAAAAAAAGACAACCAAACGATGAAAAGTTATTAGTGCATTTATAGTGAGGTAATTTAACATCCCTAACCTCTTAAAAATCATAGGAATAGTATAGCGTAATACCCTTCTTCTTTGCATATTCTTCTACATCTGGTTCAGAAATCATGTGGGTAATTAAAATTGGAAATATGTCCTTATACACACCTTCAACCCTCTCTAATTTCTTTCTTATAAACTCATTTACACCCTTCTTTGAAAGTTGACTCTTTCCTTCTCCTATTATTGTAATACCTTTGCCATTTCTTGACGCTTCTCCAATAATGTTTATCTCAATATATTTCCCCTTATTGTATTTTATGTATTGCCTCTTCAGCCTGCCTCTTATCACTATTCCATAATCTCTTTTCAACAGACCTGGCAATGCCTTATAAGATTCATTCTCAATGGTATATCCAACTGTTGTTGATAATCCGCCTACTTGTTCCCTTGTCTTTTTATGCTCTTGAATGAGTTTGTAAAGTTCTGTTTCTGTTCTTTTCTGAGCCTCTACAAGCTCTTCTACCTTAATTTCAGTTCTTTTCTGAGCCTCTGCAAGCTCTTCTACCTTAATTTCAGTTCTTTTCTGAGCCTCTGCAAGCTCTTCTACCTTAATTTCAGTTCTTTTCTGAGCCTCTGCCAGATCTTTTACTATTCCCTTGAGTTCATTGAAATCACCCGATTTTACAAGCTCACTATATGCCTCCTCTATTACTTCTACAAGCGCTGTCACCTGCTTCTTATCAAATACCTTCTCTAATTTTCTCTTTCTATCTGCTGTATATTGCATTTTTTTCACTCCAATAAGTTAACCGCATCCTGCCTGTGCGTCACATGCAGACAGGCAACGCACAGGCGCAGGCATTACCAGCTAAATCCACCACGGCTATGGTCTCGGCCCTGCAATCAGTTGACTTATTAAATCTCCTCGTCATTGCTAAGGGTTTTTTACCAAGCCCATCTGTTCGAAATTTCTAATGCTACCCACGCACTGGTATCCATGAAGATCTTCACTTCTTTATCCCATATAAGTAAAAGTCGTGTCTTTCTGAAGCATCTTCCCACTTACCTTCGATTGCATCTTTACCAAATTCTTCCCATACCGACCATGCTTCTTTAGTATCCTTTTCCATGATACCTTCTAACGTTTCCAAGACTTTTTTTAGCTTCTCCTCTGGAACAGCATCAACCATATCTTTAACAATCTTTCTTATGTTAACCATTTCGTTTTACCCTCCTATATTTTTGCTCTCACTTATTCCTTTATAATTTCAATGTTTGGATCCGATTCAAGTAAATCTTTTTGAGTTTTTTTTTCATCATAGTTGCGAATTCTTTCCATTCCGATATTAATTTCTCTCCTGATACTCACTAAAAGATCAAACATCGTCCCAAATAAAAATACTATTACGGCAACAACAAGCAGTAAGACAGTAGTATCTCTTAAATTAAAGATAAAAACATCGCGTACAAATAATATTAGTCCAAACAATAAAAATAGAAATGTCAAGCGCGTGGTAATCTTAAGTGGATAAAAATACGTTATCGACCTCACCGTTGCAAGAATGTAATTATACGTATCTCTTATCGGGTGAAAAGACGATTCACCTCTTCTTTTACGATAATCTATATCCACAAACTTAACCCTTCTTTTATCAATCAAGAAAGCGAGTGTCATTGTACTCATAATCGAGTGTGTGGAAGGATATAAATATTCATAGCGCAAAGCGACGTCTTTTCTATATGCTCTCAGTCCGGTATTTAGATCCGGTATGTCTGCATTTGACAGATATGATGCAAATTTTTTTATTAGCCACTTCACCAACACTCTTATTGGTCTGAAACCTTTTGCTTTTTCATATTTCCTTGCACCAATAACCATATCTGCAGTTTCCATCTCTTTCAGAATTTCAGGAATTTTATCACATGGATAAGTGCCATCTGCATCTGTCTGTAAAATTATTGGTGCTGCTGCATACTTCATACCATTAACCCGCGCAACTCCTCCGCCGAAATTCCTCCGGTGTTTAATAATCTTCACATCTAGCTCTTTTATTCTTTCAATGCTTGAATCCGTAGAATTATCATCGACAATAATAATCTCATATTCTATGTCTAATTTATCCAGTTCTTTTTGAATCTCAAGAATAGTTGGACGAACCGCCATCTCTTCATTATAAACCGGAATTACTACGCTTAAGTCCATGTAAGGCTCTCACCCTTCCCTCTCCTCCTGGGGGCTTAACCTTACCCACATCTTACTTATAAGGAAAGAGAACGAATTAATTATACATTATTTCCCCTCTAAAAAGAGGGGACTAAGGCCTGCCTTGGTGCGACCCGCCCTGCGGTCTGGGCCAGGGGGTGTGTATCTTCTGTTTTTCTTTAAAATCTACGATAAAGCGATCAATTGGTTTTTGTCGATGAAAGTCGTATCCCCTCATTTTCTTGCCTTTTAAATGATGCCATAGTTTTATTTCTGATTTTGTACTGTTTTTTCTCAGTTTTCGTGCAAGCTCTTTGAGTTTTGGATGATAATTAACTTTCATCTTATCTAACACACCTCTTGATCCCCTCTTTTTAGAGGGGAAGTATCGTTACTCCATGCTCTTTATTCCTCCCAGACAGGGATGGAAGTTCTTGTTTCATTCGCTGGTAAAACAATTAACCTTTTGAACAATATACTCGACTTCATATTGATCTAAAAAAGGATGAATCGGTAAAGATAATACTTCCTTTGATACGCCAACAGATTTAGTATAGTCTGCGTCTTTATATTTATAACACTTAAAACAAGGCTGTTTGTGCAAAGGTATAGGATAATGAACCATTGTTTGAATATTGTTATCATCTAAAAAAAGTCTAAGATGGTCACGGTTTTGCGATCTTATTACAAACTTATGATATATGTGACAACTACCTTCAATCTCAAACGGCAAAATGTATTCTCCCACGACATTTTCTAGGTAATATTTTGCGATGTCTCGTCTTATTGCTAACCACTTCTCATTCTGGCCTAACTTATAATCCAATATTGCTGCCGTCAGGCTTGGCATTTGGGAGTTAAAACCAAGAGAAACAAATTCACCTTTTTCATTTTTTCCATGATAACGCAACCTAGCAATCTCTTGAGCCAGATTTTCATCATCAGTTAATACCATTCCACCACTCCCAGGTGCGCTGATCACTTTGGTTGGGTCAAAACTAAGGCAACTCAGTAGTCCTGTAGACCCCGCTCTTATTCCGTTATAAGAAGCGCCAAAAACCTGAGCTGCATCTTCAATTAAGATTAAATCATGCAACCTGGCAAAATTTTCTATCTCTTTTGGGTTGCCCATTTGTCCAAAAAGATGAACAAAGATTATTGCCCTGGTCTTATTATTCAAGGATAGAGCAGCTTTATCTAGATCCATAAGAAAATGATCATCTATATCTACAAATACCGGTTTTGCGCCAAGCCTGACAATACAGGAAGCAGAAGGCACAAATGAAAAGTCTGTAACAAGAACTTCATCTCCAGGTTCTATACCTGCGGCAACAAGCGAATAATATAAAGCATCGGTGCATGAATTAGTTGCCACGCCATAACGGCGACCACATAAATTAGCTACATTTTCTTCAAATTGTTTTACTTCGTCTCCCTGTAAAAACTTACTATGTGAAAATACTTTCTCGATAATATTAAGATAAGTTTCTCTGTGTACGGCAACCTCTCTATTTAATCCAAAAAACGGTATTTTTTTATTAGTTCCCAAATTCTATTACCAATTTATGATTCTGTTGATTTACTTCAATTTTAGCCCATTTTTGAAAAACCCTTACCGTAAGTCTTTATTACTAGACTGAAAATTTGGGCTTTTCGCGAAGAAATGATAAATCGACAGGGTCATTTATACGAATGGTTCTTGCAGGTACCCCAGCCACAACCTCATTGTCTTTTACATCTTTAATAACAACGGCACCCGATCCTAAAATACAATCATTACCAATACATACTCCAGGGATAATGGATGCTCCGGTATAAATATAAGTTCTTTCCCCAACAATAACATTTCCCCCAAAGGAAACACCAGGTGCAACGTTGCTAAGATCACCTATTTTATTATCATGCTCGATTACTGACTGAGAGTGAATAATTACATGATTACCGATCACTGCATTAGGCATTATGACAACATTTGGATTAATGATACATCCTACTCCAACTTTAGAAAAAGGTGAAATAATTGAATGTGAACTAATAGCTCTGCCAAATCCGAATCCGTAGCTGTGTAAAAAATTAATAGCAGCAACTTTTATAGCTATATCTCCGTGTGCGAGGATTACCTTTATATTTCCAGAATCAAAGCGTTGAGGAACCTCCTGCAATTTACAAATGATTTTTACATCATTAATTATTTTTCCGACCATGTTCCCGGCTTCTAGATCAACTGCGCCAATAATATTACAGTTTTCGTTACTAATAATATCAATTACATAACGAGCTTGCGAACCGCAACCAATAATTAATAGATCCTGCATTTTAGTGTATACTCCTAAATAGAACTTAAGGCTTCTTGTAAATATTGAGAGTAAACTTGTATTCCTTCTTCAATATCAAACTTTGGAGAATAGCCTAAAAGTTTCCTGGCTCTGGTAATATCCAACGCACCTCTTTTAGGTCTGAAAGAATCACCTTCAACATATTCAACCTCTGTACCGGGATAATGCAACTTAATGATATCAACTACTTCTTTAAGAGATCTTCCCCTTCCCCTGGTTAAGTTGAAAGATTCGTTATGCGCATTCTCATAAAAGGTAGCTAATTTTATGCCTTCAGCCACATCATCGACATAAGAAAAATCTAGTACTGTACTCTCTGCATTTTTTGCTCTGATTCTCTTACCCAATATGGCATTCATTAGAAATAGACCAAGCACCCTTCTATTATTATCTGTAGGACCATAAACGGCTGAGGGCCTTACAATTGAATAAGGGATATTGTAACGTTGAGAATAAGTTTTCACCATATATTCACCCGCCAGTTTCATACCCCCATAGATTTCCTTGGGTTCTTTCTCGGAATCTTCGGGGACGGGTATCTTTTTAAAATCTCCATATATCATGCTTGAGGATATATACACAAATCTGGATAAATAATCTCCGTCACGCAATATTTCAAGAAGGTTCACAGTGCCCCCCACGATTGTGTTAAACGCATCCTCGCTATACTCAATTGCTATATTTGATAAAGGTAAAGCGGCAAAGTGAACGATGTGCTCTGGTTTTATACTAGAGACTTTTCTTCTTATATCATCCTTGTTCTTGGTATTACATCTTATCACTTCAGCTCTGTTTATCAGACGCGCAAACCTGTAATTTAAGTTGTATATATAAAGAGGTGTAACCGGGGGTTCTATATACTGTTCAAAGGCGTCCAACACAAAAACCTCATGACCTTCATCGGTCAACTTTTTTACCAAGTGCGATCCAATAAAACCAGCTCCGCCAGTAACTAATACTTTCGACATAGTAAAACTCCTTTTTTAGATAGTAGATAACAGATGACAGATTTTAGATAATTGAAGGGCTTAGCTGCGAGAAGTTAGATAATTCAAGAAACAAGAAGTTAGAAGTGAGGCGCAAGAAATAGTGAGATTTAGTACTTTTTCCAATTGTCATGAAGACCTTTTAGGATCTTACCTACTTCATTGTATTGTTTAATAAATTATTGTATTCCACTTCTTAGATATAAGATATAGAATGTAAGATAATAGATGATAGATTTTATATGTTAGATACAAAAATATTTCTATTTTTTTAAGATATCTGTTGAGTGCATCTTTTCAACTGATTCTATGAATGAAAAAAGCATTTTATTAAGCTCAGAATATTCATTTATCATTTCATCAAAAGCCGATTTATCTTTTAAAGAGTTCGTTTCGTAAAGATACTCCAAATGTTCTACTGTTTCCATGCTCGAAGCATAAGCCCTGAACAAATAGTGGATGTACTCTGCTTTATATCTTCTCAAAGCATAACCCTCCGTAATGTTACTTGACACAGACTTGGATGATCTTCTGACCTGACTTCCTTCTTCGAACATTTCAAACTTAGGCAAAGCCAAAGACATCTTATGAACCTTAATTCCCAATTTGTGTGACAACTGCCAAATTTTCAGTTTCTTATGTCCTTCCTTATCAATCATTATCTACTATCCACTATCTATCATCTACTGTCCATTATCTACCATCTACCATCTCCAATCTTTTCCCTTCTTGTTTCTATCTTCTATCTACTATCTGCAAGCGATCCCCTGTTTCTTTTGCCTGCTAATAGTTTGTAATACAATTCCTCCATCTTTCCCATCCAATAATCCTGACTACCTTTTTCTTGAATTAATTTCCAATTTCTCTCAGCAAAGGTTTTTATCATTTGGCCATTTTCTAGTAGTCTAATTGTAGATTCAGCAATTTGATTAACATTATTTGGTTCAACTAATAGCCCATTCCATCCATCAGTTATCCATTCACGTACACAAGATAAATTGCTTATAACGGGGACATCCCCACATGCCATGGCTTCCTGTAATGCAACAGGACCAGAATCATGTTGAGACACGGAAACCATTACGTCTGAAGCCTTGTGGTAAAGAGCAACTTTGTCATGACTAACAACACCATCATTTCTTATGAATTCCTTAACTCCTAATTTTGAAGCGAGATTATTTAACTTCTCTTCTCTTTCTTTATTATGCCCATGCCAGATAAAGACAAATTTAACATCTTCTACTTCTCTTATTATTCTTGGTATGGCCTCAACAATCTTATCTACATTGTAGAACGAGCCAATATTGCGAGGACTCAAAACTATTTTAGCACTCTCTGGAAGTCCAAGTTTACGTCGAATTTCAGCTTTGCTCCCACCATAATTGAACTTTGATAAATTAACACCTCTACGCATTACGTGTACTCTATCTTTATTTGCCCCATATCTTATACATGCGTTTACCAATTCTTTCGACACACCCGTTATAATGTCGGCCTTTTTCATAGCCCAATTTGTTCTTAATCTAGTATAAATATCTATACCATCCTTCTTCCACAGAATATCTCCATTCAGCACTGTTATAACAAAAGGATAGCCTTTTAAATAAACACCAAAATAACCTGGATACCACAGTGAATGTGAATGAATGATATCTGGTGATATTTCATCGACTAATTTTTTGATGCGAACAATTTCATTTAATCTATAAAGCCATTTCCACCTTATATTAAAATGAAAATCTTTATACCTTTCTAATCGTGGTCTTGGGTCAGGCTTTCTCCGTATATCATAGACCTCAACTCCATCGATATTTTTAGGATGATCCGTAATGATAGAAATAATATGTCCCTTCCTGGCAAACCACCGCATTAATCTTTCCACATGTATACTGTGAGCCCAGCCGATATGGCATATTTTAAGTATTTCACTCATCAAAGAAGTGTCTGTGCCACAACTCAAATGTTGTGAGTACGCTAATAGTAGGCCATAAATTAGCTGTACCGCTCATGTGCGGTTTAATGATGTGATCTTTAATATATCCTTGGTTGAAGTAAGGTCGGTTCAATGTCTTTTTGTCTAATAATATCTTAAGAAAGAAATCTTTATAAATTGTACGGGTCCAATTTTCCAAATTATGCCAATCTTTATTGGAAATATATCTTGCAAATCTTCCATTGAATGAATGACGTAATCGATATCTTATGCTATTTTGTATTCGCCTTCTTGCATAGCTTGCAGTTATGGGTAAGCCATCCTTTTGCCAAGGAATCCTGGCTAGCTTTGGGAAATATCTTTTCAATAATTCTTTATATAGTAACGAATTCACTCTCAATCTTGGAGGAAGAGTTAAAGCAAAATCTAATAGATCATTGTCATAAGTTGGCGTTCGATACTCTAGTTTTTGATTTAAAAGTTTCAAGTTTGCATTTATTGTAAATCGCCTTGCTCGTTCGTTTAAAAAAACATAATCAGCTTTGTTTACGGGAATCTTAGCATTTGTTTGAGATAACCTATATAAAATATTATCCATTGAAGCATTTTTAATTTGTTCATAAATGGATTTATTGAAAAGCTTCTTTTGCATCCAATCTTTAATGAAATAACTAAAAGAGTCATAAACTAAACATGGAAGCATTCTTTCATAAGATAAATTCAATATATTTTCTCGTATATAACTTCCTCCAAAAATTACATCAGCGAAAAACCCTATAAAGAGGATTTCACAACCGTTATTGATTCTCTTTGGTAAAATAATTTGCTGAGTATCACAAACGTCAAGTAAACCATTGGTTAGTTTGAGGGATTCTCTATAATAGTCAGGAATATATTCTCCATCTGTCTTGTAAAAATAATGGTCGGTTCCTAACGTTCGAGCTATTTTCTTTGCAAAACGATAATCGTAGCAGCCCTTAACACCATAAATATGAGTGGAAAAAGGATAACCCTCTTTTTGGATATAAGCACTTACTACTCGTGAGTCCAAACCCCCGCTAAGGGGGACACCAATTTTGTAATTTCCTTTTAATTGTCGCCTAATAGCCTGTTTGAATAAATGATTCAACTTCTCACAATAATCAGTTAAACTCTTTTTATGATAGTCTTCATTATATTCAAAATCCCAGTATTTTTTTGCAGTTAATCTCCCTTGTTCGTAAATCATTATGGAACCAGATTTCATTAAGAATACGCCCTCAAAAAGTGTATTTTCACCAAGCATTGAGCCAAAAGCCAGCAGATCAGGAATAGCTCTTAAATTAACTTTCTTTTTAAAACCAGGGAAATTAATAATTGGTTTTACCTCACTGGCAAAAATAAATTGGTTATCAAGTTCTGTATAATATAAAGGCCTTAGTCCATATCTGTCATTGGCAATGACTAATCTTTTACGCATCACATCCCATATCGCACAAACAAAAGAACCATTTAAATTGCCAAGAAATTCTAGCCCTTTCTCCTCGTATAAATGCAATAAAAATTCGGCATCGTTATTGATCCTGAATATGTGCCCCTTACTCTGTAAATCAGATTTAAGATCTTTATAATCATAAATTTCACCATAAAAGAAAATACAGATTGACTTATCTTCATTAAATATAGGTTGAGATTCAGCATTGAAAATCCCAAGATGTATACGGGAAATGTTTATGTCTCCATCAAAATATCTATCAACATGATACCAATCCTCATGCATTTGCATTTCAGATTGAATCATGTTACTCAAGACTTGTTTCATGTTAAACTTGTTACTATTGCTAATAAAACCAATTACTCCTGGCATGTTTTTTCTTAAGTCTTGTACTATCTAACTTAATGATATTGGCTCGGATTAAAACCAAATTTGATAAGCAAATATTTAGCAATAGGCCTCAGCGACACTTTCAATTGACCCAAAACATAAATTAAATGGTAAGGCCTAATTTTGTAAAGATTTTTGAGAATATACCCATAATCTATCTTGGGATTGCAATTCTTAAGCTCTTTCTCTATTCTAAAATTTTTCCAAAACTTACCATAATCTTTATTAGTTCCCATCTGCGACCAATAATCTATTTTCTTTAATAAAACTTCTTTCTCGTTGTCGTGAAGTAACTCTAATTTAAGTTCGTCATTCAATCTCACTGGTATCAATTCAGAAACACATACTTCTTTAGAAGAAATATTCATTTTAACGATAATACATTGTTTATTTTCCTCATTCCACTTTAGACAGCCACCACTTTGACACACAACATCATCAAAGATAAAATTGCCCAGGCTGTAAAATATAGGCTTGTCTTTGTATATTTCATATCCTTGAAGAACATGAGGATGATGGCCGATAATTAAATCTGTACCTGCGTCAATAATCTTGTGAGCTAACTTTACCTGTTGTGGAGAAGGATAGTTATACTGCTCATAGCCCCAGTGCAGTGATACTATTTTTATGTCTACTTTAGTACTTAATTCCCTTAAGTCTTTTTTAATATATGAATATTCTATAGAAGGAGAACCGTAGGAATTTTTATTAGAATTCCTACCATTAGTCGTTTTGCATGAATATCCTAAGAAGCCGACCGCAATACAATTATGTTTTATAATTAATGCTTCTCTTGAACTCCTTAAATTATCTCCAACCCCAAAACATTGAATATTATTTTCTTCAAGATATTTAACTGTATCAATACAGCCATCAAAACCATAATCAAAACTATGATTATTCGCCAAGCTTAAAACATTAAATCCAACGTCTTTTAGCACATTAACACTTTTAGGGGAACCCCATACTAATTGATTCTTACCATCTCTTTTTCCTCTTGTTGAAAGTGTTGACTCTAGGTTGCCAAAATTAATATCTGCTTTGTCAAAACAACATCTAACATCTTCAAAAATCCTTTCGCCATACCCCTTTTCTATGATTTCGATGAATCTTTTATTAAGGGCTATATCTCCAACTGCATTTAATACTATCATGGCTTAAATAAATGTTTGATAATTCTCTTTACTCGATCCATCTTGCTTGATGGTAGAGGTTGTTTATTCTTTAATAAAGACCCCTTTAAATCCATAATATATTTCCTTGCTTTCTCATCTTTTACATTCTTAATCGCCCTATCATACTTTTCATTCACTGGAATGGCAGGATATTCTTTATCATTCATTATTACCTCGGTAATGCGTTTTCCAGCATTACCATCAGTTTTAAAAAACAATGAGTACTTCAGACTATCATCAAGCTGAGCTTTCTTGCAGATGTTATTAGTAATCAAGCTTTTTAATTCTTCAGGTCGGTTCATTGTTGGGATAATGACAGCCTCAGCATCAGGATGAAATCTATTTCGTTCGTACAGTATATCATACTCGTTACTTTGCGACGAAATATTTAACATAATAACGGGTTTTTCCAATAGAATGGCATCATAAATAGCACCACCATTGTCTACAAGAACAATATCGGCTAATTTATAAAGTGGTAGCGGATCAAAATAGTCACCCAAGACAATCAATTCTGGGGAAGACAATAGTTTGCATAATCTATTTGCCTCTTGATTAAAAGTAGCATGATGTAATTTAACAACAATGTTATAATCATTTGATAATGACCTTATAGTATTTAAATATTTGTCTATAGATGAATAATGTGACCAGGCAGGTAAATATAAAATTGTAGGTTTATTACTATCAAGCTTTTTTTCAATTGGTTTTATATCATCTTCACTTAAGTCATTATTAAACCAATCATCGAATATTGGATTCCCGACAGGCAGTGCCCTCAACCCTTGGTCTTTATACTTATTTGCTGAATTTGGCCCATATGTTAATAACATATCTAATATGAAATTATTTTCAATATGATGCCTCTTCCTTTCATTAGTTGCTAAACTAGCTAAACTAAACGTAAGGCCTATTATTCTAACATTTTCCAAGTAATAAATACCATTAAACCAATGGGAAACAATAACATTCCTGGCATTTTGATTTAAATAATTACCCAAATGCTTTGCAGTTCTTTCCCCATAATCAATTACCTTTACCTTTTTTCTCCTGAGAAAATCAAATAGATACTCATATTGACCTTTCGCACTCATTCCACTTCCATATTCGGCTGTCATCACTTTATCTGAAAGCGGAGGAATAATAAAACAAGATTCTTCTAAATGTTTGTGGGTACTTTTAAACAAATAGTAATGGAATGGAACGTGGCAAATAAAAGCATTCATAAATAGTTTACTACAATATTAGATTCAGGTAATTAGTAAATTTCTAATGCGTTTTTAGTCTAATCGTTTTTGTTGAGAACAATTGATAAAATTAATTTAAACATATTTTTATAATAGATATAATGTGCAGCTATAATATACCTTTTCCTATTGGTACAGTCTGATACTAATATATTTCCCCCAGGATTCTCCGTATATCCTCTTTCGTAAGATCTACAATATTATTTTCCATCCGTCCTTTTTTAAAAGATTTTGCTGCCAGCCAGTCTAACTGTTCATACTTAACATTCCATTCCCGAAGTTTATACTTCAGTACAGAGTCATGAATTTCAGCTATTTTTTCTTTCAGTTCTTCTGTATTTTTCAAATTCAGTCTCATCTGAATCTTTTTTATTTCATTTTGAATGAGAGGACCATTGATCTCTAACAAGGGTAATAGCGCAAAAGAAGCTGCTATTCCATGAGGAACGTTGAAATACGCTGTAAAAGGATAACTAATAGAATGAGCTGCAGCATTTCGTGTATTCGAGAATGCTAAACCAGCAAGAGTAGAAGCCTTCAATAGATTTTGTCTGGCAATCAAGTTATTCAAATCCACTTTTATACAATGAAAATTTTCCAGTATTAATTCAATAGCCTGAATAGCATACTCAGTTGATTTGGGATTGGCATTCTTATTCCATATAGATTCAAAACTATGGCTCAAGGCATCCATTGTTGTAATCATAGAAATATCGAGTGGTAGGCTTAAAGTTAATGAACCATCTAGAATTGCAATATCAGGATATAAGTCAGGATGAGAAATGGAATGTTTTTCCTTTTCTTTCATATCCCAGATTGTACCCCACATTGTTACTTCGCTTCCGGTACCATGAGTCGTTGGAATAAAAACGGCAGGAACACGATTTTTATATGGGGATTTTATTTTCAATAATTCACCAATGGTCTTCAAGCCTGAGCCTAAACAAGCCATTACCGCTTTTCCAGTATCCATAGAAGATCCACCCCCAATTGCAATTACCCCATCAAAATCTTGCTTTTGACTGAAATCAACAGCTTGTTGCGTACTTACGACAGTCGGGTTTGGTTTAACTCTACTACAGATTGATTCCACAGGAAATATAGATTCAAGGTTTAACTGCCTAATGCATCCGTTAGAGGCTATGATCAAAGGGTTATTGATATGAAGTTGTTTCAGGACTGTTTCACATGAAGCCAGCCAATTATTGGAATAAACTATTTTTACTGGATTGAAGTATTTCTTATCAACCATCGATTCATCGAATGTTTCAAAACTCTAATATTGATCTTATTAATAAGCCTCTGGAATTAACGTTAGAATTTCACTAATCGGCATACAATATTGATCAGATGCTTTACTGCAACATTTATTCTCAAGAATAGATTCTGCCGTCTTAACCATTGCTGGATAAGCACTACGCAACAAATGGTTCCCATAAATAACTATATTGGCACCAAATTCCTTAAATTCATCCTCTGTAATATGAGCAAAGGTAGATGGAGCAATAACTAGTGGAACTTTATTTTCAAACGATTTATACCTGCTACAAAACTCCATTATTTCTCTTCCGTCTTTCTCCTTACTATGAATCATAATTCCATCCGATCCGGCAGCAATATAAGCTTTTGCTCTTGTTATTGCATCTTCCATCCCATTACCAAGGATCAAGCTTTCAATCCTTGCTATAATCAGAAAATCATTTGTAATCAATGATCTTTTTCCTTCTTTGATTTTTCTACAAAAGTGCTCAATACTATCCTGGTGCTGTGTCACAGAAGTACCAAATAAAGAATTACGCTTGATCCCAATTTTATCTTCAATAATTACTGCAGAAATACCAAGGCGCTCTAATGTTCTAACCCTAAACCTAAAATGTTCTATTTCACCACCGGTATCACCATCAACAATAATAGGTTTTGTTGTTATCTCAAGTATTTCTTCTATGGTTTGAAATCTCGATGTAAAGTCTACCACTTCTGTATCAGGTTTTCCTTTTGATGTACAAACGGTTAAACTACTTAACCAAATTCCATCAAACTCTCTCATTTCTGAATTTTTAACTATTCTAGTTTTTTCTACAATAAGTCCTGTAATACCACTATGCGCTTCCAGAATTCTAACGATGGGTTTTACATGAATTAACCTTTTTAATACTTTCATTCTTTTACTTGGTGTTATACCTCTTTCAGTCAAAGCACCAACTAATTGTGTAGACGAAATACCTTCCGTATATTTTGGTTCAACCAACTGCCCACCCCATTCTTTTAGTACTTCTATTACCCTTTGTCTTGTTTCTTTCTGCACTCCCATCTTCCAGTCATCACCATGGACAACATAATCCGGCTTTATCCTTCTGAGGTTTGCTACATAATCCAAAGCTTCTTGAGGAACAACTTCATCAACACCTTTAATATTCTCAATAATCAATTTTCTTTGCTCATAAGTAAGCAAAGGGAGGGGCTTATAACTAACAATAGCCTCATCAGTTAATAAACCAACAATAACTTTACCTAACTTCTTAGCTTCATTAATAATATTTAGATGTCCATGATGAAATAAATCTACAGACATACCTACATATACCTTTTTCATTTTTGCACCACTTTAATATGATTGGAAATTATCATAATAATCCATATTTATATTTGAGCTTTTACATGTTAATATCTTTACTTGTTCCTTTCCTCCAAGTATGTTGAAAATTAACAACACCAAGAGCACCATAGCCATTGTATTTTTCAAAAGTACTATCGTTTCTATGTATAACTGTAAATACGCATGCTCTGCCAATTCTATCAATAGCAAGATTTCCTACTTCACCATAAATCCCGACCATTACATAGTAGTTTCCCGGTCGCATTAAGAGCGAGTCTATAACACATTCTAATTTCCCCTTACCATTGATAGAATATTCTCCCACTCGTTCTTTATTACAATAACTACCAAAAATCCTAACCTCATCTTCGTTAAATAAGCCAACCCAAAAGACTGGGGAAACTATTTCTTTATATGCCTCATACTCTAATCGAATTGTTACTTTGTCTCCAGGTGTGAAGCTATCTACTTCCGCACCTTTTGAATTCAATACCTTAACACTTGTAAATCTAGCTTCTCCCGTTCCCCACCTTGTCTTTCCACCTACATAAGAAATATCATTTACAAATTGTGATTTTGAAGCCATATAAGATGCGTATGCGTCTATCACATCAGAAGGGTTACCTTCTTTTAGAATTTCTCCTTTATCAAGCCATATAACTCTATCACACAGCCCCTTAACTGCAGAAAGATTATGAGAAATAAAGACTATGCTCTTGTTTGTTTTTCGGATTTTACCCATTGTGTCCAAGCATTTCCTTTGAAAGCTCAAGTCTCCGACAGATAAAATCTCATCAATCAAAAATATATCTGGATCAATATTAGCCACTACAGCAAAACCTAATCTTACATACATACCTGAAGAATATCTTTTGATGGGAGTGTCCATAAATCCTTCCAATTCAGCAAATGACACAATATCATTATATCTTTCATCAATCTCTTTTTTATTGAGTCCCATAATAGCTGCATTTAAATATATATTTTCCCCCCCGGTAAGCTCTGGATGAAAACCAGCTCCTACCTGAATGAGTGGGGCTACCTTTCCAGAGACATTTATATTTCCTTTTGTTGGGACAGTCACTTTTGCCAAGAGACGTAAAATCGTTGTCTTCCCTGAACCATTAGCCCCAATTATGCCGAGGGTTTCGCCTTTACCAACCTCAAAACTGACGTTTTTTAAGGCCCAAAGGAGATAATCGTTTTGAAGAGAGTGCCCTGGTGGAATAGGCTCCGCATTCCACAGGGCAGGCATGGCAGCGTTCGCCATGCGCCTTGCGCTATGCGCAATACGCTTAGTCCAATTGGTAAATTCCCCACGAAAGGAACGATAGCCGCGTTCATGGATTTTGTAGGATTTGGAGACGGAGTCAAATTTTATGACGGTATCACTCATAGCAAATCGCTAAATATCATAATTAAACCGCGGAATATGCGAAATAAGCTAAATTTATTTAAGATTCTTTTGTTGCATGCTGAGTAAGGACTATTCGCTCGTATTCGAGCTTAGGATAATGACCGAAGTTGACAAGTAGCCCAAGTTGAAATCCAGTTGCTCGGAGGTAATTAAACATCTGCGCACGGTGTTCATCACGTAGTTCCTTAACAGCTTTAAGTTCAACGATGATTTTTTCATAACATTCAAAATCAGGAACATACGCTTGCTTAAGTTTCCGGTCTTTATAGTACAGTGTCAATACAGCCTGCGAAGAAAAAGGTATGTTACGAAGGTTCATCTCTATTTCAAGACATTCCTGATAAACTGCTTCCAATAAGCCACACCCTTTTTCCTTGTATACTTCAAAACATGCTCCTAAAATCTTATAAGATTCTTCTTTGTATATTAGTTTATCCTTCATTCACCCCGTTTTAACATCTTCTGCGTATTCTGCGGTTTAGACAATATTCATTCCGTACTAAATCACATCTGCAAATCTCATTTCCAGTCTTTTAAATATTTTATAAGAACAAAAAAACGTCAGAATAGTTATTACAAATGATATTAATAAATATTCCCAATTAGGCGCAATCCCATGTATAATAACGTTTCTGTAACCGTCTATAATACCTGCCATAGGATTTAAGGCATAGAGCCGTCTATATCCTTCGGGGACAACACTGACAGGGTAAATAATCGGACAGGCATACATCCATAATTGAGTAATAAACACAAGTGCTTGACCAATATCACGATAAAATACATTTAATGCTGCTCCCAACATAGATACTGCTATAGTAAACACTATTTGAAGTAAAAGAATGGGGATTATCCATAGGATGTATAGCGATATCTGAATTTTGTAGAATATCATTAAACATACAAAAATGCCTGAGGCGATACCAAAATCTACAAAACTTGCCATCACTGCAGATAAGGGGAAGATTTCTCGGGGGAAATATATCTGCTGTATCAAGTTCACACTACTAGTCATACTATTGATGCCTGTATTAAGAGATGTAGAAAAAAATGTCCAAGGCAGAAGGGCACAGTAAGAAAAAATTGGATAAGGAATACCATCACTAGGTACTTTCACAAACTTTGAAAAAATGATGGTAAAAACTATCATCATTCCGAATGGTCTGATAAGAGCCCAGGAAACGCCTAACACACTTTGCTTATATCGAGACTTTATCTGCCTTAAAGTTAGTTGAAGCAGTAGTTCTCTATTAATATAAAGGTTTTTAATAAACATAATGAATCACCTTGCGTAGCACAAAACTCTTTGCTCCATGCGCTTTGCTCTATGCCTACCCGTGGAATGTATCGGCTAGTCCACTGTGGTGCTCTGCGCCTTGAAAGTTGAGTTAAATTCATATAGTTTCAAAATGACCGCGATTATAGACCAAAAGATAATGGCATATATGAATATTCCCTGAGAAGAAAATCTTATTGTAAAAAAACTAATAACAATCCAGGTAATAAAGGAAGCGAGCGAACCTAATGAAAGTATCCTCATTATGCCTGGTAGGGTTTTTTTAACATTCCATATCCCTCTCTTAATAGCCAGATATAATATGGTTATATAGCATATAAAACTTGCTATTCCATAATTCAACCAAATAAGCAAATATAGATTATGAGGATCTTTGGGATAGTATCTGACAATATCACCATAGTCATCCATATAAGAATACATAAATAATGAATATTGTGGTATATACTGGTGCCACATACCAGGTCCGATCCCAAAGAACGGAAAATCACGTACCATTTCTAAAGATGATTGCCATATTTTTAATCTACTTGAAGAAATGATATTAAATGATTCACCACTTAAAAAATTCTCCCATGATTCAAAAATTCTATGCAATTTAAGTATTTCAAAGAAGCCAACCCAGTAAATGATTAAAATAAACATACATACTAATCCTAATACCAAGAAATATAGTTTCTTGAAAATATTAATACGGTAATAATAAAAAAATATAATAAATCCACCTAAAGCACCCACTAAAACTGAGCGGGAATTGGAAAGCATTAGATACACAAGAAAAAATAGTACCAGAACCAACATAAATGCCTTTTTCCATCCACTCATCAAATAGTACAACGTTACTGCAAACGGTAATGTTAAGGAAATATATGTGACCTTAAAGCCTACGTGTGTTGCTCGTGATCCATGAAGTCCGAGTGTTATATCTTCTATTGAACCTATTAGGCCTTGGCGATATAAGCCAAATACTTGCCACAGAAATATCGAGATAACAAAATAAAATATGACCTTTTTTATATCCTCTATATTTTTAATTGATTCTAATAAAATAAGAAAATAGACGAATGGAAGAACCATATCCATCAGGTAAAAAATAAAGCTATAAATTGGATCTTTAGAAAGTATTATAGAAAATATAGGTATCAAAACAAAAGCCATACATAGTTTAATAAACATTCTTTCTTTCACACCAACATTACTGACTTTACTTTTATATTTTCCTAAGAAAAAAAACATTGAGATTGTAAATAAATAAATTGCAGAAAGAGAAAAGTGTGCTTCGTAAATTATTAACTGTTCAAATCCTATTTCTTTTCGATTTACATGAATGAAAAAGAGAAATGATTGCACTAACAGAAATATTATGACACCAAGGATTTTTCTTTCTGTCACCACGTAATAACACGAGACTAACAATGATATAAATACAGCAAAGATTACAGGCCCATATAACAGACCCATATGAATAATATATTCAGAAACAAACAACCCAGTAATAACTACAAGTGGAATAATCAATAGTAATTTTCCAAAACTCAGTTCTCGCTTAACATTTGAGGAAAAGTTGAAAACAAGGCTGGGAAAGGGAAACCTTCTTATATCATACAAACTGATTAAGACTATTAAGGACAGCCAAGGGATTGTTTGTAAAAAGTTGCGGAAGATACTACCAAGAGTTCTTTCAGCCATAACTTTATTTAGAGCTCCGGCGAAAGAATAAGCAAATAGGCAAATGAGAATAAAAAGGATAAGGTTTTTAGCATATTTTTGCCTGAATACTTTCTCGATTAATCTATTGGGATATTCCATGGTAATTATATGATGATAGAGGATAATTTTTTAGTAGAATTAACACTCTCCGTTTATTTATACACCATCTAATCTTATGGTTATGGTGTATAAATTACGCGACTGAAATAGCGCTAATATTTATAATAATCTAATAATTCCAGGGTATTCATTTTCCCCAGGTTGTTATTAAAAACCGTGTCTTTTGAAAGCTCATCTGTAAGTAGGAGTAAACACGGATATACTTTTTTGAGACCTTCGAGTTCTTGAACCTTGTGACTGAATATCTTTTTGTTTATGATTTTTGAATCCTCAATAAAAAACCCTGCAAATTCCCATCCCATCACCATTACCACCATCGAGTTAAGTGCATCCTGCCCAACTCTTTCAAAATGGCTATAACGACATCCATGCCCCGTCGAATAATAACATACAAAGCCGTTTGAGGTTAAGTGCTTTTTTCTTATTGCTTAGCATAACTTATGACATAAAATGACCTATTCTACGGGGCAGGTCTCTGCTTCACGCTATTACTGAATCAAGTTCAGCACAAGTTTGGACCTGTGCTTGCCCCGTTGAATAATACTTATAGGATTGCTTGAAGATTCAATTATTGTTAATTCTACGGGGCTTGCACACAAAAAATATGATTTTGAAATTCCTATACATATATGTAATCTCTGAAAGTTCATTTACACCATAAATGGCTATTCTGGTTTTTGAACCATTAGTAGCTTTTATAATCCTGGTTTCTATGTCATTTCTAACCTCTTTATAAAAGTGAAAATTTCTACCAAAGAAACTGTAAGCTAACTGTGTCTTTTCCCTTAATCCTTCAGGAGTAATATAGTATTTAATACGCCTTGGATTCGCGCCTACCATCCTGATAAAGCCCTTCTTGATTAAGCGTCTCAATGCGAAATTCACCGATGCTACATTAAGTTCCATTTGAGAAGAAAGCCTTCTCTGTGATATTGAGGCATCATTCTCTATAGTCTTAAGTATATGATAGTCAGTGAGTTCTTCTTTTTGGTATTCAGGCATTGATCAATTGTCCACGGTGAAGTAGATAAATCAATTCACCCTTAAGGAATAGACTTCCCAGTGGAATAATAGGTTCCACGGGACAGGTCGTATTCCATTGGGCAAGCGTGGCAGGCATTTGTCCACGAAAGTAACCGTTAATTCGTTAATTAGTTAATTCGTAAATTTGGAAAAGCATATAAAACTATGTCCATATTTTCAAGGAACATGTACTTATTCTAACTGCTTTTTTGACGCCAAATATCGGATATAACCGTTGAGAAGAGAAATTGACTTTTCAACTTTGGATCTGCACTCTGTTAACATTTCAGCAGTAAGAAGTTCCTCGTCATTCCCCGTTATAAAGTGATCTAATACCTCGTAAACCGATCCTCTTGCACTTCGACAATATTGTATATTTTCCTGGTAGTGAAAACGACCATAACCTTCGGCCCCTGTTAAGTAATATTCTTGATATCTCTAAGATATTCCTTTATTCTGTTTCTAATATACCGCTTCCCCCATGTAGCCTTCAAGTATTTCTCTCGCCTCATGGCATCCTTTATGTTGAGGGAAGATTCATAATATACCAATTCCACAGGTAAGCGAAAACTTGTTGACTTTAAAATACCTGATTTGTGTTCTGCTACGCGCCTTTTGAGATCTGCAGTATAACCGGTATAAAACCTCCCATCTTTGCAATTCCTTAAAACATAAACATAATACATAAGTTCCTACTTCACAGGGTTTGCTGTTGCGTTCCTGGCAGCACGAAGAATTTGATCCTTCAAACGAAAGTCCTCTTCCCTTGGGAGTTGTTTGACAATCATTGCCGCGAATCTTCTCAACTCTCTACACACTTTCCAACACTCAAGATCTTCAAACGTTCTTAATTCTGCCTTATTGCTTCCCATCTTTTTCCTACTTTCTTTCTGATTTTCATTCAAATTGTATAAGCTAATCAATGAATCATACTCTTCAGTCCAAATTATCGAATCAACTAATTAGGAACTAAGAAACCCTCCAGTTAAATATCTGCGAATTTCACCCCAGTACAGTCTTCCTCCTTACGGGGCAGGTGGGGCAGGCGAAGAACACGAAGGAAGATACAGCCCAATGCTACATGTGCTTGAGTTAATTCAAACACGGAGACACGAAGAACACAAAGAAAGGTACAGCTTAATCTAAGGTAGTTGAAAATTTCCTGCAACGATTCCAGGCACCGTAATATCTTCGTCCAAAGATTCCCATCTTAACGCATATCCATTTAAACGAAGCGTAACCTCTTTTAACCGCTCGTCTGTAGCGTTCTTAAGTATCTTAAAGCGGTCGGCAGGGAAACCGATTATACGGCCATCCGTAAGTTCTATAAAAATCATTCTATCTTATAACGTTTTCCCTTTAATACATTTACATACTTGACTAAAACCCTCAACCACCTCCCATGCATCGTTCTTGGTGCCATTGGCCTTAAGCCTGGAAATATCTCTACACAAAGGTTTTATCATCCTTTTTAGAATGTGACCTGGAGATGGTTCATATTCCCTCAGACTATGTTCCACCAATACCCTAAAATGGCCGATAGTATCCTTGACTAATTTCTTCATTCTTTTAACACCCTCAATTTCCCATCTTTGACCCATGCAGTAAAGTTGTCCGTTTTAACATTAACCTTAAATCCAACAATCTCCATAAAATTCTTTACAATCTGCCTCTTACGTACAACCCTGTTAGATGTCAATTCTAAAAGAATACACCCACCCCCATTAGAATAAATGGTATTTTCTCCTATCTCAATAATGACACTTTCGTTGTATAAGATTTCCTTAATATCCTCTAAAACTCCCCTGAATTTCCTTTTTTCAATTGCTAGCTCTCCAATTTTTCCTGTCACTTCATAACGAACTGTTATCTCATTAGCCTTTAAATCTTCACTGAACTGACAAAGTATATCAATTAAATTTTCTTTTAATGTTTCAAAACTTATCATATCCGGATAAACCTTTACATATGCCTCTGGTTCTGCACCAGATTCCATTGATATCTTAATCATTAAGGATTCTTTAGGTTGAATACCTAAACAATGTTTTATTTCTTTAGGCAAAGAAAGGTGTCCATCATTCAGAACAACTCCTTTATATTCTGCAACTCTTTTCATAATAACAGTACCTCCTACATCCACATAATTTTTTTACCAGGATAACTGATGATAGATGTTAGTTATTAGATTCAAAAAATAAATGTCTATTTCTTTAAGATATCTGTTGAATGCATTTTTTCAACTGATAACTGCCAAATCTTCAGCTTCTTACCCGCCAGAACGATGTCGGGCTGGTATCCTTCTTTATCCATCTACTATCTGCTATCCACTATCTATTATCTATTTCCTACTATCAATTACTCAATACCGGGCTATTCTGGATATATAGTTCATGCCATTTTGTAAAAGCTAATAAACTCCACAGCTTATAACCGTTATTAGTTTTAAGGTTGAGATGATCTTCAATCAGCTTGGATACAAAAGAAGTGTTAAAAAAACCGTTTTGCTTCAGGTTGTTTGCTGAGAGAGTATCCATCACCATTTCTTTCACTTCTGCCTCATTGATAACCCATACAGGAAAAGGTGATCCCGCACCAAGTTTTTTCTGCTTTAATATTTCTTGCGGAAGAATAGGAGCAACTGCAGACCTAAGTAGATGTTTCAACTTAATACCTTTCATTTTAATATCAAAAGGAATTGAAAATGCAAATTCAGCCAGTTCATGATCTAGAAAAGGTAATCTGTTTTCTATGGAATGAGCCATTGATACAGAATCAGTAAAATAAAGTTGCTCTGGTAACCATGTCTTCAGATCTACATAAAGACATTGATTAGGAATCCCTTCATTGGACATGCCTTCTGTATGTCGCGAAGAAAGGGGACAGATTTATTATTTTTAGTTATTCGTCAAATGGTTAAATGGTTGATTAGTTAAATTATGAGAACTGTTATACGTCTTTCTTTCTATTCTTTAGATATTTTATGTAGCCATTGAGTATTATTATGGCTTTTTAGATTTCATCAATCATTTTCAGTTTTCATCTCTTTGTTGGGGAACAAATAGGGACATCCATGATAAGTAATGTCAAGGGGAAAATGGAGATTTCCCGTTTACCCTCGAATTAAGAATTACTCCGATGGTATCTTTTGTTCCGTTGCATCGTTTTTAAATCTTTTTAATCAAGTCAATGGGTCAACAGTCATTTGTGACCAGACATCCATTTGCTGTCTTGGACCAGGTGATACGATTTCTTTAAGGTATCACCCTTCTTGAAGTCCTTACAGAAGATTGAGTTTGGGTCAAACCCACCGGTTTCAAAACAGCGACAGCGTTGTCTCAATGACTCTTAAAGTCAGATTACAAAGACCCTATTAAGTGAAACCCGGCGGGAAAATTCTCAACAAATGCAACGCTATGTCCCACTGAATAGATCAGGCTGCCTTTGCTTCTGCTGCCTGTACAAATTCAGTTCCACGTTTGTCTACTGCAAGCATGTAAGAAACAAGCTTTCTTGCCACTGCAAGCGTGGCTCTATTACAGTTGCCTTTTTTTACCTCACGTTCATGAACCTTAGCAAGTTGTGCATTCCAGTGAGGGGCAAGCTTGGCCGCCTCGATCAGAACAGTTTGTAAATGTTTGTTACGTTGTTTGGATATAGGGCCACGATGATTCTTGCCTGCCGATTCTCTTTGAGCGCTGCATAACCCACAATAACTGATTGCCTGGCCTGTAGCACCAAACCTCATAGGATCACCTACCTCGAGCACCCAGGTAAGTGCTGTAACCTCCCCAACCCCGTCTATTGTCATAAGCCGTTTTACACGATCTGCAATCAAAGGTTCATGATTAAGGGCATCCATCAGTTTCTTTTGTACCCTGTTAAACATCTCGTAACTAGCCCTAGATAAACGCAACAAATCTATCACTGAATCAGGTACATCCTCAACCCTCTCCAGTAAGTCTGAAAAGTATTTCTTGCCGTGTAACCTTTTCTTACTGTATACTGCACCAACCTCCATAAACAACCCGGACATCTTATTATTCATCCTTACTGCTTCACGAACCATGAGATTGCGGTAACGCAATACCCGTCGCAACTCTCGAATCTTCTCTGGTGCCATATAGCATTCCGGTAAAAGATTACAACGTAAAAGATCTGCAATCTTTTGTGCATCTACTCTATCATTCTTCTTCTTAGACGCTATAATAGCTTTAAGCATCTGTGGATTAGCTACCTTTAACTCCAATGCGTAGGGCTTTAGATAATCATAAATCCATCCTGAAAAAAGTGTTGCCTCCATAGCTCCTATCCAACGCTTGGGAAGCCCCCTAACCCATCGCCTTAAAGATGCACGGTTTGATGCTATATTGCCCTTAGATACTATCTCGCCACTTTTTGTCTTGATACAATAACTAATATTCTTCTTGTGTACATCCATTCCAATATAATATACTTTCATTTGGAAGCCCTCCTTAATGTGGTGTATGATTTTGGGTGAGCTCTGTGCTCAGCCCAACAAATTAAATTATATTAATTCATATACCACAGGAGGCTTCCTTATGCTACATACTTATACATTCTAACAGCGCCCGTTTTAGTTCTTTGGTTTGTTTAACGTTTTGGAACAAAGAAAAGGGGACAGGCTACTTTTCTTATTCCTTTTCGCTTTCCCTTCCACTAATGTGTATCACCTTCATCAATTGCAAACAATCTTCTTGTAACCATCGTATAGTTCAAATATCTTCATCTGTGTTCTCCAATCTATAGGTTGTCCTTCATTGAAACAGTTAGTCCTATTGATATTTATTGTTTTAAGAATTTGATTAAAATCAACAATGGAATTCCTGCTATATATAATTTTATGACTTATTTCCTCTTTCTTAACTCATCCCTAAATGCTTGCAGTCGTGGCAGTTCTTCCATGTCTCTTTGTCTTTTAGCCGCCTTTTTGCTCTCAATGATATCTTCAATTGATGCACAAGGAAATCTATCACCGATAAGTGTCTTGTGTTTTTCCGCTTCACTAAATGATTCTATTCCATCAGGCGCAAATATTATATCAATTGGAAATGGCCCACCCCTGATTTGGATAAAATCTTTTCCTGCAACTATTGCTCCTTCAAGTTCCTTGTCCATGTTGAACCCAAGTTCTTTTAACGCCTCTACAATATTCTTACAATTTTCTTCTGATCTTTTGGGAAATATATCTATATCTTGAGTCGTTCCAGTATAACCATAAAGAATCGCAGCACCCTTCCCAATAAATAAGTATTTTATACTACGTTTATTGAAAACTTCTGTTAGACTTATGAGTTTATCAATCATGTGTATTATAACCTAACCAATTCGGTATATTTTCATTTGCCCACTTATGATATTCTTCCATGGTATCAAATATCCGATAGCTCTCATCATCAATCACGGGTAATTTCATTGTTATAAATCCTAATTCAATCCTTTCATAAACTGAGCGTGAAAGACCATCTGTAAAGTCTAATTTAAATTGCTCCTCCTCACTTAATCTACCTATACGATAGTTGATCTTTCCCATCTTTCTCCGCTTATTCCAGATATAATCGCATCTACAAGCATTTAATCATATTTAAATTGGTTACCAGAATGTGTAAGGGAGATACTGTTACTTTACCACTACTTTAATAATAGATTACAAACATGTACAATTGATTCAGGTTATGATGTACGATATTTAACATTGGTAAAATTTGCACTCAAATGTTAGCGAGTCCAGTTTCGATACTCGTCTCACAAAATAGGAAAATAGGGACAGCGCCCGTTTTACAAACTGGCCCCAGTTAAATAAGCTCCCCAGTTGAATAACTGGTTCAACGGGGTAAATCGCATTTCACCCTGATGGAATATACTGATTCCACAAGGCACGCGTGGCAGGCCCCAGTACAGTCGTACCTCCTTACGGGGCAGGCATTGGTCCTTCGCTAAAAAATCAGAATGGGGAAAAGGAAACATACTGACTATTCCTCCTTTTTAATCCAATCACTTAACCAAATTACATTGTTTCTAATATTTCCATAATTTACACTTGAAAGCAATCTCAACAATGCCTTGACGATTACTCCTATTGGAAGTTGTTTGGAAACAATAATACCACTATGCTCATAGCCTTTGTTAACACAATCAGAATGGATTTTACAGAAATCAGCAATATTGTGGGTAAAGAGGACCCTCTTCTCAGAAGCAGCATATTGAATTTGCTTAAGATCTGTAAATCCTTTTTTACTTGCTTCTTTGACGGTTATCACATCATAACCTCTTAATCGTAACGCCATTGCTATTGTTTCCGGAACGTCTTCATCAAGGTATAGCCTTATCATTTAATCAATTCTCTAAGATGAGCCTCGTCTTCGTTTTCTATAATATCATTTTCTATTTCCGCTTGATTATCATAATAATATGAAAATGCATCATGAACTTGAGAAGGAGTTAATTGGGAAAAATCTCTTATTATGTCTTCAACTGACATACCAAGTTTATACCACTTGATAATAGACCACACCGGTATCCTTGTCCCCGTTACTATGCTTCTATTGCCACAAACGTCCTTATCCTTAGAAATATAAGGATGAGGCTTTGTCTTTTTTGTAACAATATCCATTAAAAACAACCTCCTTTCTTAATCAAATTTATTACAGTTTAATATACTTTTCAACTGTATTATTTATATTATGGTTTCAGGCTGCATATTTTCTACAAGCCGAATTCATATTAGCCAGCAAATCTTTATTTTTCAGGAGCAGCATCCTGTTTCGATATTATGCGGTTGGAAGCTGACATTACTAAACTTGGGGGTAAAACTTGCGACTTGGGGACTTGGGTGGGGACTTGGGGGTCGGACCAAGCTAATACATTGATTTAATGGCACTTATCTCCCAATAATAGGTGTTTTCAGCCCTTAGAAGCTCCTTTTGGGGATCAAAATGGATATTGTAAGGTGTTACGTCCTACGTCCTCATGCAGAACACATTGCCTGTCCTGCTCTTCTATGCGCCGACCCCGCACTTTTACCCCCAATTTAAATTTCGTCTCCTCTACAAAAAACCTACTCCCGACCGCTACGATTTCCTCTTCATAACGCTTTTACCCCGTTAAATGAACGTTTGATTCTTCAACATAGTTTCTAATCCTATTTTTTAAATATCTTTTACCCCAAGTTGTTTTTTAGATATTTTTCCTCTTTTCAAGGCATTCATTTTGATTTAAACATTGCTTCGATTAATAAATCCAATTTTTAATGGTCTTCTTAACTTTTACGTTTGAATTTACTTCATACCTTTTG
>MAYW01000003.1 GCA_001723765.1 Candidatus Scalindua rubra | reverse complement strand
ACTTCTTCAATCTCAATGCATTAGCATCCCCTGTGGTTGTAAAGGTTGACTTTGATATTGCAATGACACTTATTGCCAATACATTATATAAAATATTAGCTCAGAAGACCAAATGGTTTAAAAATGCCACTCCTAAAACAATATCGAGAAACTTTATAGATATAAAAACCACTATTAGCATTAAAGGGGACATAATAAAGGTAAAACTTGGCTTAAAAAACTATAATCCTGTAATAATGGAATGGGTTAATTCTTTGGAAGAAATCAAAATACCATGGTGGGAAAATAGAACCCTGGTGTTTGACTTCGAGTAGCTCTTAGAGGGTTTTTTTATATGCATAAAAATCCCTGTTTAATGGTGATAAATGATTTTGAAAGAATAAAAAAAATTCACATCAAAATATAGCTAAATGGTATAATAAAATAAATGCAAAATTTGTTTTCCAATTTACGGAAAATGCTCGCATGATATATTAGGCGTATAACACGCATTCCATTTTTTTAAAGGTTTATAAAATGCTCATATTGTTTGTCAAATTTATCCATCTAATGTCACTCGTGGTCTGGATTGGGAGCATAATATTCTTCTCATTCTTTGGAGCACCAAGTATTTTCAAGGTCTTGGAAAGAGAGTTAGCTGGTAACTTAGTTGGAAATATATTTCCTAAATACTGGATGATTGGATATATTTGTAGTACAGTTGCTATAGGTAGCTTATTGTTGCTATGGAAGATGGGCACAAGCAGCGCGATTGTCAGGACAATACTTTTATCTATAATGATGATCATTACTTTTTACACTGGTCTTAGAATCGGGCCAATGGTAAGAGAGGCCAAGACACAAATGCGTGCAACTGAAGATGTTGAAAAGAAAGAGGAATTGAGACAACGGTTCTTAAAGATACATAGACGTTCTAGCGAAATGAATGTTACTATCTTAATCCTAGGGATTGTTACTATATTCATGACAGCATATCATCTTAGGATTTAGTTTATTAAATTATATTGTTAGACATTTCCGTAATAACTACTACTTCTTTTTGAATATTAGAAAATAATGATATGGCATAAAGTTATGCTTCTCTAATAGATATAAACCGATTTCTTGAACCTCTTTAATAACGATGTCTTCAGGGACTCTCACCTCTTTTGGTGGTCCAAAAGGAGATTTTTTCGCAGGATCCCAATCAATTATTACTAACTTGCCATTCAATCGTAGATCATTTTTTATATTCTCTAACAACAAAAGAGGCCTTTCCAACTCGTGATAAGTATTTGCAACGAAAGCAATATTAAGTGAGTTATCTGGTAGAGTTGGGTCCTCAATTATTCCAAGGACAGTCCTAATATTCTTCATCTCAAGTTTCTCTACCTTCTTGGATATAAAATCTACCATGCCTTTCTGGATATCTTCTGCATATACCAGACCTTCAGTTCCCACTCTTCTAGCTAAAGGGATTGTAAAATAACCAGAACCTGCACCAATATCAGCCACTACATCACCTATGTTTATTTTCAACCTTGCCATAATCTCCTCAGTATCCTGCCACTCCCTGTGCTCTTCTAATATATGTATCTTTTCAGGTGGAAAAAGTCTTCCTGCCTTCCTCTCTTCTGCTGTTGTTGTGTATGTAAAGAGCAAAATCACAAAACAAATAATTGAATACTTAATTTTCATAATACCCCCCTTCTAATTCAAAAACTTTTCTAATTTCTCCATGTTGTCTCCACTAAAGTTCTAACTACCTTAACGTTATATAATATACTATAAATTGTTTGGAAATAACTACTTTATTTTAAATATTTATGGAATCAACCCTTCGACTTTCCCCGACCTCAAGGCGGTTCGGCTGAGCTCACCGTCGAAGTCGACGGGGTTTGCTCAGGGTTGATATTGAGCGGCGCTTTTTTTATCCCTGTCTTGATGGTTCGATATACTCACCATGCTGAGCCTGTCGAAGCAAAAGGCGGGGTTTGAGCGCCTCCGAAGTATCAATAATGCGGGAAATCCTAATTTGATGTGCTATGTATGGAATGGTTTCCTGACAATGATTACGGACAAATATCCTTTACCGCTTCCTCTCAGGGATTTAAGGTCTTGAGTTATAAATTCTTTGTTAAATCCCACATATGACGCAAAGAGTGAATTGTCAATCAGATTCATCTCATCTAATAGTTCTATGATCTCGTCTAATTTCTTTGCCACCTTCATCAGAACTATGGTATCAAATGTCTCAAGTATTTGACGCAATTCTCTGACTTCTTTTGATACTGGTATTACGGCTAATTTTTCATCTTGCTCTATTAATGGGAAATTTACCATACATGCAGCAGCATTATAAGACGTAATCCCGGGAATGGTATGGATCTTTTGTGAAGGAATAATTTTGGAGAGTTGTTGCAAAAGATAACAATATGTACTAAATGTTAATGGGTCACCAATAGTTAGATATGCTACATCATTTCCCAATTCAACTTCATACTTTATCTCATTTGCAGCTTTTAGCCATGCTGCCTTAAGTTTTGTCTTATCCCTGACCATGGGATAAACCTGCTCAATAACTCTTTTGCCTGAAACTACCTCATTAACAATATCTAACGCCAAACTCGATTCTTTTGAATCTGCTCTAGGCACAAAGATGCAATCAACAGATTTTATAATACGAACTGCCTTTAATGTAAGTAATTCGTTATCTCCAGGACCAACTCCAACACCATAAAAATTCCCTTTTTCTTTATCCTTATTCACTCTTGTTTTCATCCAGGATTATAATTACATTTAACCGTCTTACCTGAATTTTTGCATGGAAGACACATCAAATTTACGAATCCGTTCTTTGTTTAAAGAGAGATCTTCGCAGATGTATATCTTCCTGTCTTTTAAGCCTTCATCCAATAATCTCTTGGCAATTAGCTTTACATTATTAGAGTTGTCAGTTAATACGGCAACTTTTTTATGTTCCTTGACTTTCTTTATGAGTGTAGAGAGTCTATCTTTTTGACCGTGTAAACTCACGAAACAGGCATCACTCCATGTTTTACCAATAGCTGCAAATGCAAGCTGAACTGAACTAATACCGGGAACAACTTCACAATTTTCTATACCAACCTTATCAATTATGAGCTTTGCATAACTAAAAAAACCAGGGTCCCCACTCACAAGGACAACAACCTTTCTGTGCTTGCTCAGGGAAACGATTCGTGTAATAAGCGGTTTGTAGTTTTTATTTAGTGTATATTTATCAGCTTCTACATCTGGAAATAAAGCCAGTAACCTCCGACTACCAATTAAGGCATCAGCATTTTTTATATGCTGCACGGCATGGCCAGTTATATATTTCTTTGAACCCGGACCACAGCCAACGATAGTAATTTTGTTTATAAGCTTCTTTGCCAATCTTTAAAACCCTTAGAAACACCGATTATGTTTTTGTTCATATCAAATAGTACTATCCCTATTTTTGATTTTGCCGAAATAAAACGCCTGGCTGATGATTGAATGTCATCAGCAATACGATTAAAAATGTTCAGTAAGTCATGTTCTCTTAAAATTTCTACCATCCCTTCCACTGTAGAAGAAGCATCAAGAGATTTAAGCAACTCAGAGTTCACCTTCTCTCTTTTGAATATATTGATTAAGATGTTATTTGCTGGTTTTGACCTGGAACTGTGGGTATAAAAGTCACCACGAATTAATTTTGCCAACTTCCCCGGATGGCCGGCCAGTATTACCCTTTTAAAACTGCGCTTAAGTGCCTCCTTAAGCATAAAGCCAACGAAATTGCTCATCTGTATTACCTGATATTTAGAAACTTTAAAAACGTCGTAAAAATCCTTTTTCCCCTACGCTTCCAGGAACAAGAACAATTGTTTCATACCCTGATGCCTTTGCAACGTCCAATCCACACAAAAGTGAAACCTTGAACAAATCTAAAGACATTGGTCTAACAATTCCAGTTGTCCCTATAATAGAAATGCCACCAATTATGCCTAGTCGTTCATTAAAGGTCTTTTTAGCTAATTTTTTACCTTCAGGGACAGTTATAGTAACACTTATCCCATCGTAATCACCAAGAACTTCTTTTATGGCATCTTTGATCATGGCTCGTGGTACAGGGTTTATAGCTGGTTCTCCCTGCTTAACTTGCAATCCCGGTCTTGTCACAATACCAACACCCTCCCCACCTATGAATCTTATTCCGGCCTGTCTGGTTATCTGAGATCGTTTTGGCGGGAAAGAATCATTCGGACAGGCATTTTCAGACCTTTTAACCCTGACATGAACTTCACAGCCATTTGTGACATCAGGGTCATCACCAGAATATTTACGGATAGAACACTCTGCATAATTTAGACCAACCTTACTATGAATCAATCTTAAACGTAATGTAGTGTTTATTGGTGTATTTATTGTAACGAATTCAGGTATTGTCCCCTTTAGAATACCAAGAGCTGCACCCTTTGCCGCACCGGCAGCACAGCTACCAGTAGTATATCCGTATTTATGTTTCATTTTGGTTGATTTTGTAATACGGCTTTTTTAGCCGGAAATATGGAGTGCATCATCCGTGATGATGCGTATTAAAACAGTGACACGGTCACTGTACTCCAAATTACAATCCTGTGCAATAATCTTGTGGTTTTAATTTTAATGCTTTACTAATAAGTTGTTTATCAACATTCGTATTGTTGTCCCCTTATTATGTTTGATTAACAATATATTCAATTTGTTGTATTAAAACTTTGGAATTTAATCGTTTAACTGTATTTGTTTGTTTAGACATTGGTTAATTTATAATGTCTGAGCTAAGCTATCGCCAACCTGATAAGTAAGATAGCAAAAAGACGTTTAGAATGGAAGATAGAAAAAATGTTGAAAAAGTACGCAATTTTGGCGGTTGGCTGAGCGAAATGTTATGCTATGTTTAACATTTTGTTTACATAATCTTTGCCTGAAGTAGGTGGTGGTAAAGGCTTACCATCTTTCTTATATAGCTCTATTGTTTCCTCAACTATTAGACATAATTCCGCGAAAACCTCTTGTTCATTACCACCATGACAACCACCATAGAATAAACCGGAGCAACTCCCAATAAAACATTGGTCTTTGTCTGACCACTCTACGATTTTTGCATATTTTGCACTATCTTTCACTTTTTTGATTCCTTAATTGCTAATTGATAAGTTTATCCTTTTAAAATTTGAATTATGAATTATGAAGGTTTGTCCCCCGTCCACTTACATAGATCCCCAGCCCACTGGAGCGGCACCCGCACCTGTAGAAATTGTATAGCCATGTCTTGCAGCCCACTCCCTTGCCGCTTTATCAAGTTCCCAATTTCCGCAATTAAGGTATGCCTCGGCCATGGTTTTGTTACCCTTCGTATTGAGTTTTTCAATAAGTATAGAGATTATTTCTTCTTTTCCAATACCCATAAAAGCAAACAATGCGTTTTCAATACGAAGGTGTTCAAAAGACTCCACATCCTTAAGCAAGACCTTTTTTGTAAGGACCCAATTTCTTCTTAACTCATCACCCTTTCTTTGAGCTACCCAAAAATGAATTTTATCGTTGTCAGATTGAGGTTTCCATGCAAGTTGAGACAAAGCTTCAGCCACACTTCGGTTCGAGTACCAATCCATCAGGTTTTGAACTAATGGATTCACGGCCCTTTTATCGCCTGTCTTCCCCAAAGCCTTTGCCGCTTCCGCTCGGACATACCCATCCTCATTCTTCAGAGTAGCAACGAGTGGCCCTACTGCACGGCTGTCGCCTATCTCGCCCAGGGCCATTGCTGCTCTCCTTCGGACACCCAAACTCAAATCCTCATCCTTCAGGACAGCAATGAGGGGCTTTACCGCAGATTCACCTATCTTGCCCAGGGCGGATGCTGGGCCCTCTCCGACAACAAAATATTCCGCCCCCTCAGGGCAGCAATAAGCGGCTGCACTGCAGGCCTGCCCATCTTAACACAGCCTTCCCAATCTCCCTTAGCTATAAGGTAAATAGCCTTTTCACTCTCACTTCTGGCCCCCCAACCTAATTTATCTAAGACTTATGCTGCTCCCATCCGGACCTCCTCATCCTTATCCTTCATAGCAGCAATGAGCGGGTCTACGGCACGGCTATCTCCTATCTTTCCTAAGGTTTCTGCTGCTCTCCATCGGACATAACTATTTTCATCCTTCAGCTCTTGTATTAATATGTCCACTTCACTCGCTCTGCTGGACTGCATGCCAGAAATGATAAGCAGCGCAAACATCGCTGCTTTAAAAATGTTCAATAACATAACTTTTTTATTAATCTTCAAAATCTCCTGGACAATAAAGTATTGATATCAATGAAAAATTTATGTAATTAACTATTTCATATTAACATCAGGTAGAAACAAAGGAGAAAAAAGTTCGATTCTTCCTCTAAATTCGTGCTTTTTCGTGTAAATTCGTGTCTTACCTTTTACCCAATATCAAATACTCGTATCTTTGGCAATATTTATTAAGGCATTTACAATTGCTACTGCGACAGCGCTACCACCCTTTCTGCCAATGTTAACTATGTAAGGAATTTGAAGGTCTTTCTTATTATCCAGGAATGTCTTCAAGGCCTCTTTGGATTCTGCTGCCTTTACAAAACCAACAGGAACTGCTATTACTAACGAAGGAACAACCTCTTCTCTTCTGATAAGGTCAATGATTGTAAAAGCTGCGGTTGGGGCATTGCCTATTACGACAATACCATCTGATATTTCTGCTATAGATTCATGCATTGCCGTAATAGCACGTGTCTTATTAGACTCCTTAGCTTTATCAGCAACATAATCTTCTGCAATTTTACAAACTATTTTTCCTCCAAAACGGTTAAGGCCCTTTTCACTAATTCCAGCTCTTACCATATTTACGTCCGTTACAATTGATTTACCTGCAACAATGGCATTCACCCCCCCTTCTACGGCCATTGGATGTATTATCAGATCGTCAGCATAATCAATATCTCCTGTTGCATGGATCACCCTTTTTATTATGGGTCTGGAAGACTCTGGTATATTATCAAGGTCAACAAGGCTATTGATAATCTTAAAACTTTCATCAATTATGGCCTGTGGGTTCTCTGAATAGTCCTTAGTTCGGTTCTGAGTTTCCATGTTTATAATGTTTTTTGAAAAAATATTATGGGAGGAATTTTTAAGAATGAGGATTTTCTTCACCCCTTTAGGCAAATATCAATCTATCTCCCTTTGGATCCGGGATTGGATCTCCAAATTCCTTAGCTGTGTCAATCCACAATTGAATAGCTACTTTAGCATTTTTTAATGCTTCTTCTTGATTCTTGCCATGTGCCATACACCCTGGAAGTTCTGGAATATCTGCAATAAAGGCCTCATCTTCATTACTCCAATAAATTATAATCTCATACTTGTACATTAACTATTCCCTCCAAGTTTATACTTTACAACAACATTCCTGACCTGTTTAACCTGATATGGTTTTGCATTGCTACCTTCTCTCTGAATATTTATTTTCTCTATCACACCTTCTTTTCTAAATATAACTCTGATTTATTGCTTCATCTATTCTATCTGCTGCAATCTGTGCTATACGCTCATCAGCGCCAAGACTTTTTGCATAATAGAATTCTACTTCAGGATATTTTCTATTTTCATCCTCTATTTCATTAGGGATATCTTTTATTACGTGACTTCCGCTAAACAATAATAGTGGCATAACTACAATTCTCTTTACTCCTTTCCCCACTACGTCTTTTACCACCTCAGAAAATCCTGGTTTTGCAAGTTGTAAGAAGCATGCTTCAACTACGTCCCATCTTCTCATTGTGAGCAACATTTCTACTATCTTAAACAGACCATCATTACCACTTTTGACCTTGCTACCATGTGCTAGAACTATTACGCCAGTTTCATATAAATTTGTTCCTTCCAGTCACAAATTTATGATTATTTTGCTTCGCAAAACTATATTAGTAAAATAGACAGAGCTAAGCTCAGCTTTGCAGGATTTACAGGATATAGTCAGATAAAAAATCCTGAAAATCTTGTTTATCCTGTCTAAAAAATATTAAAATACTGATGCATCTATTTTGCATCTTGAAACTTCTGACATGGATAATAAGAGATTTTTTGCTAATTCCAGATTGCTGCTGAAATGTACGTGTGTGTAAGATGTTAAAATATTTTTCCTACACATCCCATCAAACTTGTATTGTTGCCCATTACTTTTTTTAGTTTTATAAGCAAAAACTGTATCCTTAGGAATATTTTGCAATTTTGACCAATGAAATTCGTGTGCTCGAAATGAGCCCCCCCTTTTACAAATTGGATTGTCATATAATACATCAACAATGACATAACCTAATCCTTGCTTTTTATTTTCCATTTTGGAAGTTCCTTTTAATACACCACACATCTCAAACGGTTTACCATTACTATCAATTAATTTTTCCAGCAAGTACATCATACCACCGCATTCACCATATATTATTTTGCCCATTCTGGATGCGTTTAATATGGAACTTCGCATACTTTTATTATCCATGAGTCTTTCTGCATATAGTTCGGGAAAACCACCACCAATAAATATACCATCTACATCATCAGGAATACATTTATCTTTAAGAGGGCTGAAGTAATTTATCTTTGCCCCCAATATCTCAAATAATTCTATATCATCTTGATAATAAAAACAAAATGCCTCGTCCTTTGCTATTGCTATTTGTACATCTAGTTTACTCTCATCATTCAGAAAAATTGATTTATCATAATCTGGCAATTTATCTGCTGAATGTGCTATTTTAAGCAATCCGTCTATATCGGCTGTTTTAAGGGTCATTTCTCCTAATCTCGTATATAGAGCAGAAGAACTCCCTCCTTCAGTAAACGGAACCAGACCGAGATGTCTTTCGTCAATGGTAATTTCTTTATCTTTTTCCAAATAACCTAGAACAGGTATAGAACAAGTATCTTCAATAGATTTTTTAATACATTCGTAATGGCTATAACTCGCCACATTATTTAAGATTACGCCTGATAGCTTTACCTCCTTATCATACTCTTTATAACCCTTTACTAATGCACCTGCACTTTGTGCTATCCCTTTTGCATTAACTACAAGGATTACGGGAGTATTTAAGACCTTTGCCAGGTGTGCACTACTGCCCTGCCCTGTAGAGTCAATACTACCATCATATAAACCCATTACACCTTCAATAACGGATACATCTGCATTGAAAGCCGAACGTTCAAAGAGTTCCCTACATACTCCATCAGCCATAATCCACGTATCCAAATTCCTGGATGTATTTCCTGTAACAAAATTATGATGTGAAGGATCGATGTAATCCGGGCCAGCCTTGAATCCTTGTACCTTCATACCCTTCTTGACCAGAGCAGACATAATACCTAAAGTAACCATAGTCTTACCCACACCACTATTTGTTCCTGCAATCATAATCCGGGATAATTTGATCATAAAAAACTCAGGACTCCTGACCTCTTATGTTTAGTCGAATAATATAATTGTAATAAATATAAAATGTTATGATCATTTTTTGATGATGAGAGAGTTAACGATGGTAATTTAATATGATACTTTAAATGATGTAGGGTGGGCACTGCCCACCATATCGAATAAGGCAATTTGTAGAATTGCACGTAACCCCAATAATGGTGGGCAGTGCCCATCCTACCGTAACTAAGTTCTAAAAGGGAATTGTCTGAGAAAAGTAAGCGGATACGCAAGTTGCCTCTTTTTTCTGTAAAGATTTGTTCTTCATACTTTTCTACCTCAACTACCGATAGGTTGCTAATAATCTGCTGCAATTCTATGAAATATTCACCGATATTCGTCACACCGTAGCCTTCAACTTCTGCTCTAACTCCTGTTTCAAATCTATATAATGCCTGTAATCCCCTGCCCACTCTACAAAATCTTTTGAATCATCCAGCTTACCTTCCTTGTATTGAGAGAAAAAATCAGCCGATGTCATATGATACTTCGCTTCATACGCAGCTAGTGATCTAACAATGGCGTCATAAACCTCTATTGGCGAGCTATATGTTACTCGTTTAATGGCCATACAACCTCCCTTCCTCCTTTATAATAATTCGTATACTTTCTCAAAAAAGGATACTTTACATCTGCGTCTTTTAACTTAACAACACTAGCCTTAGTCAGAATATGTGTCTCCTTTAACATTCGTAATTAGCTTGAATTATAATCCTCTCCTAGATTCTCAGCAAGGCAAATTTATTTACTATTACATAAATTGGACAATTCTTGTGTAAGCTATGATCCTATCAGTCATTTTTAGATAATAGTCATTTTGTAAAATGTCTTTGTGGAAAATAGCTCGCTTATTATTTGCATAAGTTCGTTTCCGTTCATGGATAAGTAACCGCCGATCAACAAAAAAGCAATACCAAAGACAACTGAAAAAATCGCTGATACCATAACGATCCTTTTGGTATTATTTATATGATCAAAGACAATGTTATTAATAGGGTCACCTATGAAAGGTTTGTTAGACGTTATACCATCGTATGTACTGAGCCCACCAAGCCTAATTCCTAATGCACCTGCAATAGCAGCCTCGGGAATTCCACTATTTGGGCTGGGATGTTTTCGACTGTCTCTCTTAACTATTTTTACAGAATTAGAATAATCTGCACCGCATAGATATGAAGATATGGGTAGTATTATGGCTGCAATCCTTGCCGGGACATAATTTACTATGTCGTCAAGTTTGGCTGATGCCCATCCAAAATTGCAGTATTTTTCGTTTTTATATCCAACCATAGAATCCAGGGTATTTATTGACTTATATGCCATTGCAAGCGCAGGACCACCTATAAAGGCATAAAACAATGGTGCAATTATTCCATCAACACTGCTTTCCGCAGAGGTTTCTATACAGCCCCTTGTAATTTGTTGTTCATTAAGACTATGTGTGTCTCTTCCAACAATTCTAGATAGATTTTTACGCGCTTTTCTTATGTTACCAGATTTGAGCGCCTTCAAGACATTCCCTGCTTCCCTTAAGAGATCACGAATAGACAGGGAATAGAAGATGATGATTGTACTGATAGCAATTCCCCAAATCTTGCCTATACCGCTAAAAATGCATATTATTTTATAAGTTATCAAATATGTCCCAAATACAACTATTCCAGTAAGAAGTATGCCTGCTACTCGCTCTGATATAAATATCCTTAGCAATATTTTCTCAAGATATTCAATACATCTGCCTATTATTCTTACAGGATGAGGTATCCATCTTGGATCTCCTATTAGGAAGTCCAGAATGAAGGCAATAGCAATTTGTAAAGGTAAATAATCATACATTATATTTCGGGATTGAGGGATTAGGGAATTTAGGGATTATGGGATTCCTGATTTTGCCAGAAACTGATTTTAATTCCTAAATTCCTTAATTCTTTAATTCTCCAATTAAGTCATAAATCAAATCCATCTTTACATGTTTGCGAATTAAATCTGCAAGTCTATCGTATTGTTTTTCTTTCTCTCTCTTTGCTTTCAATAGTTCATCAGGTAATAATGGAATAAGCCCCTTAATTCCTCTAAGATGATTAATGAGCCCTAGTCTAAATTCATCATTGTCAAAAATACCGTGTAAATATGTACCTATTACGTTTCCATCTTTAGAGATTGCTCCATCATCCAGATTAACTTTTTTACCTGATCTTTCTATAATTTTTAAGAATGGTAAAGTGCCATTCAGCAACTCAGTTTCTCCCATATGAATCTCATAACCAATTATTTCACATTTTGTATTGAAATTTTTACCCGACAGACCGGTTCGACTGGCCGGGTTGTCATACATCTTTGCCTTAACCTGGTAAGTCTTTTTTTCTGGTATAAACGTGGTAAATGCATCAAAAAGACCAAGACCTTCTATTTGAGATATTTTTGATTCTGTATTCTCAGGGTCAGTAATTATTTTACCAAGCATTTGATACCCACCACAAATCCCAATAACCATAGTCCCCTTCTTTTTAAGTTCTATAATGGTCTCAGCAATACCGTTTTCTTTTATAGACTGCAAATCACCTATGGTATTCTTCGTTCCTGGTAATATAACCAAATCTGGTTTTCCGATGGCTTGAGCTCTGTCTACAAATCTTACACGCACATCTTTCTCATACTTAAGTAAATCAAAATCTGTGAAATTAGATATCCTGGGAAGTCGTATTACTACAACATCTATGCAATTCTTTACTGAATCATAATCAATAGTTTCTGATTTATAATTAGCGCTCTCGAGACACACTGAATCTTCATTGTCAATCTTTATATCATTAAAATAGGGAATAACACCCAAAACAGGTTTGTTTATTTTATTTTCTAACATACTTATTCCTGTCTTCAGTATTTCCATATCACCCCTGAATTTGTTAATGATTACCCCGCATATCCTTTCTTTTTCATTATTATTTAACAACTCACACGTACCTACTACCCATGCGAATGCCCCCCCCCTTTCTATGTCTGTCATTAGTAATACGGGCGCATTAGCAATCTCTGCAATCTTCATATTAACGATATCATCATCCTTAATATTAATTTCTGACGGACTACCTGCTCCCTCAATAACGATAATTTCATATTGTTCTTTCAACGCTTCAAAAGCATTTTTAGCGATATCTAACATTGTGTTTTTATTCTGATAATATTCATTAGCCGTCATATGTCCTATGGGTTTTCCCATTGTTATTACCTGTGAACCATTATTTCCTGTTGGTTTCAGCAGGATTGGATTCATCTCTACTGTGGGGTGTATACCTGCTGCTTCTGCCTGAGCTACTTGAGCCCTACCCATTTCCCTACCATCTAATGTTACGTATGAATTAAGCGACATATTTTGTGCCTTAAAGGGAGCAACTTTTAAACCATCCTGATGAAAAATACGGCATAATGCGCATACAAGAATACTCTTACCCACATCAGAGCCTGTACCCTGCACCATTATGGATTTTGCCTTCAAATAAAGACTCCTTTAGAACACACAAAAAACTTTACCACAGAATTACACTGAATATACTACCAAAAAAAAAGTGTATATAGAAAGACAAAACTTACTTTAGTCTGGAAATCAAGTGTGCGTTTTGTCTCTTTAATAGATTTGCTTTTAATGATATGGGTATGTATCGATGTCCTTGCGTCTAAAACATTTCCTGTAATCTTCCTGTGAAAGTATAAAATAGCCCTTGAAATATGTCAATTATTTAATAAAATTCGTTCATGACAAAAGATGAACATATTGATTATTGGCTTAAAAGTGCGGATCATGACTTGAGTGCTGCAGAGAGTCTTTTTAAATCAGAAAAATATGATTGGTGTTTATTCATAGGACATTTGGTTCTGGAAAAGACTCTAAAGGCAATTTTTTGTTTATAACAAGGAGTATTATAAGTGGCTCAAATCCCAGCTAAAGTAAGAGAAATAATAGATAAATATTTGGTAGCGTTAAAGGATAATAATATTCCAGTTAATCAAGCAATACTTTTTGGTAGTTATGCAAAAGGTAATTATGATGATTGGAGTGATATAGATTTGGTTATTGTATCTGAAATATTTGAAGGTATTCGCATCAAAGATCGTAGTAAAATAAGACTAATAACACTAAAAGTAAGTAGCAATATTGAAGTATTACCATATAGTCCACAAGATTTCAAGACAGATGATCCATTTGTAAAAGAAATAATGGAAACAGGAATAAAGATTAAATAGAATCATTTATCTGGCAATAAATTCCTGCACAAACCCCCTCTTATTTATTCCTTTAAAAGCCACATCTTCCATTATTAATTTCAATGCACTTAAGAGTCTTTTATTATCTTCTCTAGTCTTGACAGCAACACGAAAATATTTATTACTAAGGCCAACAAAATTTGAACAATCTCTGATGACAATCTTATCTTTTACTAAAAGATCGTGAATTTCAGAAGACGTTAATTCATCATTGTCAATCCTTACCAGAATAAAATTTGCAGATGGATAAAACGGTCGTAAACCTTCTATCTTAGATAGACTTTCATATAAGAAAGTCTTTTCCACTGATATAAACGTTTTTGTATTCCGTTCAAACTCCTTGTCATTTATCGCAACATATCCTGCAATTTGTGCTAGTACATTAACTGTCCATGGTTCTTTGAAACGCAATAAATTATTAATAATAGATTCACATGCAACAAGATATCCAAGTCTCAGGCCAGGGAAACCGTAAAATTTCGTTAACGATCTGACTACTATGAGATTGTCCATTAAGGGTGCCTCTTTTATGACACTATACTTATCTTCATCTTCAACAAAATCTATGAATGCTTCATCTACTACAATTAATCTCTTCGGATTGCTTTTTACAAGTTTTAATATTTCACCCTTTGAGATGAGTTGTCCTGTTGGATTGTTCGGATTACACAAGAAAACCATACCATCTCTTATACTTTTCAATCTTGAGTCATTTATATTAATCATGGGAAATTTATTATCATCATTTATGATTTCAATAACCTCGACGTTTACACTGGACAATGCATCTTTAAACTCGCTGAATGTGGGCTGCAGAATAATCCCCTTTTCAGGTTTCAAAGCACGAGGTATTAGATAAAAAAGCTCATTTGAGCCATTACCAACAATTATGTTTGACTCGTTACAAGAATATTTTACTGCAATGTTCTTTCGGAGGTTAGTACACTTACTATCAGGGTAGTTTAGTATTTCATCGAATCGCTCCAGAATAACCTTGCGAACACTATCTGGATAGCCAAGTGGATTTACGTTCGCACTAAAGTCTATGATTTCATCTGAGGTTAGTCCATACTCACTACAAATCTGATTTATGTTACCGCCGTGTCCATTAAGCATGTTTTAAACTTTATTGTAAAAGTTCATCGCAAAGACGCCAAGGGCGCAAAGCTTCAAAGATTATTGACTATTCTCTTAATCCCTTCTTTTAAATTACTAATCCTCACACATTAAAAGTGAGGAATAAAAGAAAATTTCACACAGAGGCACAGAGATCACTAAGAAAACGAAATTAAAAAAATAAAACAAAAGATAATAGTTTTTCCCTTTGTGTTCTTCGTGACTTTGTGTGATTATTTTTTTTTAAATGTTATACTTTTCTACATTCCCTATCTTCTTCCTTTAACACTTTAGGTCTCTCTCCGAGGCATAGGCTCTACGAGCCGGAGGCCTTTGCGCTCTTTGCGGCTTTGCGAGAAATTTCATTTTCCACAAGATATTGAGTAGTTACGAAATTACCATCATTGATTTCTTTTACGGATTTTTTTTGCACGTTTTTTTAATTCGTTTTGCTTCCTTTTTCTTTCCAATCTTTTTGTATAACTTTGCCATATGTTCTAGCACCAACGCCACATTAGGATGGTCTGGCCCAAGGGCTTTTTCGTATATTGCCAATGCCCACTTGTAAAGTGGCTCAGCCTCGGCATATTTGCCCTGGTCATGATAAAGTGCCGCTAGATTGTTGATATCTGATGCAACACTAGGATTAACTTTACCAAGTGCCTTCTCATGTATCGCCAGTGCCTGCCTGAAAAGGTGTTCAGCCTCGTTATATTTACCCTGGGCGCTATAAAGTTCCGCCAGATTGTTCAGGGATGTGGCCACATCGGGATGCTCTGGCCCAAGGGCTTTTTCCCTTATTGCCAGTACTCGCTTGCAAATGGGCTCGGCCTCGGCATATTTGCCCTGGGAGTAATAAAGTGCCGCCAGATTGTTCAAGTCTCTTGCAAAATCAGTATGATCTTTACCAAGAGCTTTCTCATCTATCGCCAATGCCTGCTTGTAAAGGGGCTCAGCTTTGGTGTATTTGCCCTGGTCTCGGTAAAGTTCCGCAAGATTGTTCAGGGATATGGCTACACTGGGATGATCAGTACCAAATGTCTCCACTGCAACCTTTAATGCTTCTTTAGCTATATTAACCGCTTTTAAAATTTGCCCTTGTTGATAAAGTATTGTAATTTTAGCATTTATTTCGTTCCACAATTTCTCCTGGGCATAAGCAGGCAAGGCAAGTGACACGGTCAGCGTCATAATTAAAACAATATTTGCCACGTAAGAGACCATAGGTCTTATGGGGTTTACTAATGTCTTCATTGGTATACCCCTCCCTTTCAATTGACAATGTCGTAAGAGTTCACCGCAAAGGCGCAAATTCACCCTGTTAGATAATGTAAAATAACCGTTAGTTGTACGATAAGCGCACATTAATCACGATAAACGTAGTTGACTGTTGGATAAGTTTTATCTAACAGGGTAAATTTGCGTTTTTGCGGTGAACTGTTACCTGATTTTGTATTTATCCTTGACCCTCACTGATAAATCGTGAGTTAGAGTCATTGCCTTTTCGGCCTCTTCTAAGGGCATTGTGCCAGTACCACAACTTGGGGTTATCAAGGAATTTTCATTTATCAACCTTCTTTCAATTCCCTTGTTTACTAAGGAATCAATAGCTGATTCAAGTTTTTCAGACAGGCTTTCTACTGTAACTTCATTAACACTGTGAGACGTAGGAACAATCCCCCATGACAAGATTCCGCCCCTTTTAAGAAACGAATCTATTTCTTGCTTATATATTAGCATCGTATCCATATAACCATAAGCATCAAAACTTATGATGTCTACTTGAGTATCCATAAGCATTGACCAATCAGTGTTCCCACAACAATGAATGCCTGATAACGCATGACGATTATGTATTACCTGAAATATCTCATTTAAAGAATCAACAATTTGTTCTTTCTTTAAACTGGCAAATGCAGAACCATAACTCGAAAGATATGGTTCATCCAGAAACATAATCTCAGGCAAACCAAATTCAGAAAACTTTTCAATTTGCCAGCAAGCCTTCATAGCAAGCAGCTTTACTGCTGCGTCAAAAAGTACTGAATTATGGAGTATTGGAATCTGCTCTGGGTCCTTTAAGGTACCAGCTAAGGTAATGGGACCTACTATTTGTCCCTTAATTGCACGGAGACTATCAGGTTTTTTTTCATGAAGATATTTAATCATATACGGAAATCCAACAGCAAAACGTTCACTTATAGAAAAAAGTCCTGCATCTTCTGACAGATACTTATTGTAAAAGTCTTCCAATTCTTCGGTATTATCGCTGGGCATATCAACATAGATCTTTTTATCTTCTGGACAAAGCCTTAAGTACGGTAGTCCTTCTGTATACTGAACGCACATTTCTTCTCTCATATCTCTTTCAGGAAGTTGTGGCCAACATGGTATCTCAGTAAGTGTTCTCAAAATAAGATTGCATGCATCATCAACATTATCATGAGGAAAACTACCAATGGCTGTTGCTGAAAAATTCCCTTTAAACAAATTTTTTTACTCCTATTAAACCTTCATGCCAGTATTGTGGCACCACGACGGATGAAAATTCTAGATTCCATGTCTGCTTGCCATGTGAGCAATGCCACGGGAATGACAGATAATACAAAAAAATTGTCATTCCCAACTCGATTGGGAATCTATTTTCGTATCAAATATTTAATGTATTACTTCAGCACCCCTCACCCTATCCGTTCGGCTGAACTCACGCCGAAGCCCTCACCCCCATCAAGGGGAGAGGGAACTTTTCTAGTTTGTTTCCTTAAACTTCATATAGTGTCAGGTTAGGACATTGGCAAACTATTACAGTATGTAATTATTACCTAAGACTACTTTAAATACGTTCATAAATAATAAATTTAATGAACTTAACGCCCTTCGGGCGGACTCCGATCCCCAACTGTAGCGGAGGTCTTCAGGCCTCCACACACCATGAGATTAAATCCAATTTAAATGTTCATATAACTATCTTTGCTCGCTATCCCATGGACGTGGCAACCTAAAGGTTGCCGCTACCCCGCATCTTGCTTTCAGCAAGAAAGCAGCGGGGTTAAAATAAAAGGCTAAGGACTTAATTCCCAAAGACTTAAAATGGAAATTCCTATACTATAAATTTATAGCATTTTGGCATAATAGATAAAATATATTCGACATTGCTTGAACCCTGGTTTATTCCCCTCCCTTGATGGGAGGGGTTAGGAGAGGGTGACTCAGACAATTCTCCCTTATCACTTCTAATATTCCGTTTATATTTGTAAAAACATCATTATTCCAAAATATCAACACTTTAAAACCTTTCTGTTTCTGTTGATCTTTTTCTTAAAACTTTTGCAATGTTAGTAACTTTATTAACGATCTTTCTGTCACCCCCACCCTCCCCTCCCCCATCAAGGGGGAGGGAAACTACCAAAGTGTTTGTTCTGTTTTTTTATTTCAGAAAGAGGCTTTTATCTATGCACCCGCCCGAACGACGCTGTCGGGCAGGCATCTGCGAATATCCCCGCCCGACAAATGACAGGCGGGTGCGTTCTATTTAATCTAAATCACAAGTCACGAAATTTTGCCCTAACCTCATCAAGCTTCCCACAATACATCTCGCCTTCTGTACAAGGACCATTTATACAATTTGGACCGGATTTCGAAAAGATGCTGGGAATAATCTTTCTAGCTAATCTCAACATTTCAGTCGCAAGGTCCCTTATTTCCCATTGTGCACGGTTGCAGCATCTTACACTGAAAAAATGAAGCAATTCTCTGACATTCATTGTGATAATTATCTTGGTTTCAGAGGCATTAGGTAAAATAAAACGCGCATCTTCATTTGACTTCTCACCAGAATCCCCCAATGCCTCAACAAGCTCATCATACCATTTCTGAATCTCTTGCATCTTCCCAATAAACCATTCCTTTTTACCTGCAGCTTCAACACCAGGTGGTATGATGAAATCAAAGATTTTGTCTTCTTTGCCGCTGCGTTTGCCAACATACCTTTGGCTTTGTTGAGAGTATGATGCAATTCTATGTCTAACGAGCTGGTGCGAACAGGCTCTTGATATGCCTTCTACACCAAAAGTGAAAGAAACATGCTCAAAGGGAGAGAGGTGTCCTAATTTAAGGAGTTTTTCAATAAACTTTTTTTTATTAGACTTTTCAATTTTACTTTTGAGTTCTTCCACAGAACTAGGGCTATAGCACAATTTAGCAGCATGAGCAATTACGCCTTCAGGATCTTGTGTATGTTGCAATAAAACCACTTTTAAGTTAACTTGTCCCATGTGTCGTTTAAAATAGTTGTAATGTATAAAAGTGACTAAAGTGAACTAAAGTTTGAAGTGACTAAAGTTAGGAAACGGATGCGGTTTAAACCGTTATCCCCACCCCCCAACTTTAGGCACTTTAGTTCACTTCACACTTTAGGCACTTATTTAAGCCGTTATTATCTAAAACTCTATTCCTTCTTGAGCCTTAACACCTTCAGAATATGGATGTTTTATCTCGGTCATTTCAGTAACTAAATCTGCTTTTTGAATTATTTTTCTATGTGCGTTCCTCCCTGTCAGGATTACATGTAACCTTTCGGGTTTTCTTTCGAGCAATGCTAACATTTCTTCAACTGGTAACAATCCGTAACTGATAACATAATTAATTTCGTCAAGTATAATCATATCGTATTTATCAGAGAGAATCTCATTCTTAGCGAGTTTCCATGATTTCGAAATATTTTCTATAACTTCTTCATTATCTAACTTTGAATTTAAATGGATAAAACCCTTACCCAATGGTTTAATCTTAAAATCTGGCTCAAGCTTTTTTATTGATTCAAGCTCACCATAACTACGTGACCCTTTTATGAATTGAAGCATTAGCACCTTCAACCCTTGCCCCACAGCTCTCAAGGCCGTTCCCATCGCTGCTGTCGTCTTTCCTTTACCATTACCTGTATATACTATTATTAGTCCTTTTCTCAATAAGTTCAATAAAATCACATGATTGATGATATTGCAAGTCCTTTTTGATTAAATCGTATTTTAAATGGATTTGACATTCTTTTCTTGTATAATACCGTTTAAAGAAAAGCAATAATAACAATTGGATATTGAAATATTTGAGCATTCTTAACCTAGACCTTACAAATAGCAACTACACTTTTTGCACAAAAGGGGAACGGTTCCAATGAGTCAAGAGAAGTATCGGATTACAAAGGATATGATTGTTAATGAGGTGATTAACAAATATCCACAAACTGACGTGGTACTTACCAGGTACGGTGTTGACCTGTGTTGTGGTGGAGTACAAAGCATAGAAAAAACAGCAATAGCTTGCAATGTAAAGAATATTGATGAACTGATGGATGCACTGAACAAAGCTATTCCGGAAGAAACCGGTATGGTTGAAGAAGAAGTTAAAGATGAAAGTAAAGAAATACCTTCCGTTGCTGAATCTGAAGGATCAGAGTTAAAAGAAATCACAGGAAAAACCACGGTAAAAGAGATTATAAAGAACTATCCACAAACCAAAGGTGTTTTTTCAAAATATGGTTTACTCGAGTGTGGTGGTGAATATGGACCGGAGGAGGCAGTTTATTTCTTTGCCAGGGTACATAATGTAGACGGTGACAGCTTAATCAAAGAACTCAATGATGTAGTTCAGGGAAAGGCAGAAGCTCCTGAAGTATCTGAAGATGATACGGCTACGGCATACGAGAATATACACGAAAAATTCATGAAGACGGCGATTGTTATCGCATTATCTACTGGATGTGTTTATGGAGCAATACTACTTTTCTATATGGGGCTTCAACATTCTCTTTATTCTGTTTCCAGAGTACTGATAGAGACTCATGGCCACACACAAATCTTTGGTTGGTGTGGACTATTCATAATGGGCGTATCGTACTTCGTACTCCCAAGATTTTACGCCACACGCCTGTACAGCGGAAAACTCGCCAATCTATCCTTTGTCTTTATGGTCTCAGGCATACTTCTGGTATTTCTTTTCAGATCTCTTCTACCATTTTCGGATTCTTCTTTCTTCAAGACATTAATCATATCAGGATGTTTGTTAGAAGTCGCTGCAGTATTAATATTCCTGGTAGTTGTATTTAAGACAATCCTTTCAGCGGAAAAACAGGAACTGGAACCATACGAGGGTTTTATAATATCAGGCTATCTCTGGTTCCTCGTTCAGATAGTGGCCCTCACTGGTATAACTGTTTATATGATTAATACTGGCAAAACTAGTATGCCACACGTCTTGGTTGGTCCACTCCGTCATATACAGATAATGGGGTTCATAACGTTTGTAATATTTGGTGTACTCACTCGGACTTTACCTGTCTTTTTAGGATTAAAAGCCCCTAATCCCAAAATAAACCTTCTTATTATGTTAATATTAAACTTTTCTGTTCTCCTCAGAGCAGCATCCGAACCCCTAAAGGCATATTTTATTGACATAAACCTTACTACTTATTATGCCTTAAATACACTCTTTTTTACTTCAGGTTGTCTGGAGTTTATATCGGTTCTCCTATTCCTCTATAATTTAAACTTACTCAAGAAACCGGAGATCGATTATTCAGGAATGGAGATTGAGAAGGGTTACGAGAGATTTGTCTGGGCTGCGTTTATGTGGTTAATCGTAGCCGAGATAGCCATGTTAATCTTTACATTTTACGAAGCATCTACAGGTACACCCGCTTCACATGCATTAATTGGTGCATACAGGCATGCAGTTACGGTCGGATTCATCACTATGATGATCTTTGGTTATGCATCAAGAATTGTACCCATTAGCCAGGGTGTTAAACTTCATAGTTATTCATTATTAACAAAAACTTTTATTCTCATAAACGTGGGTAGCGCTATAAGGGTAATTTTTCAACCAGTTGCCGTACATACTGGCTCAACCCCGGCTTTTTTACTAATGGGAATAAGCGGATTTATAGAGAGTTTGGCTATACTATTGTTTGGCATTAATATATGGAAGACCTTTAGTGCAGGGAAGCTAGGCGCTGAAGATGATGCAGCGCAAGAGGAAATCACGACTGTTACGGCATCAACAAATGTGTATCAACTCATAAAACAACATCCTCAGGCAATGGATGTTCTTGTAAGTAAGGGATTTACACAACTCAAGAATCCTGTTCTCAGAAACACACTTGCAAGAGCCGTAAATATAGCCCAGGCGACAAAGATAAGACCTACCGACTTAGACCAACTACTGAAAGAATTGAACGAATCACTAATGGTGGGAAAAAAATGAAAGTGAGAGATTTTAGTTAACGACTCAAATAGTGACCGTCTTCTTCCCTTCTCTCCTCTTGATAGTTTTGTATGTTCTCGGACATCTTGTCAAGATACGCCCCACTCTCTCACCCATCACAAAACATTAGAGGTTAATTTGATACCTGCGGTCACGCATTCCTGTGCATGAGATTGTTAGGCTTAATCTTTATTTTGAATCTCATTTTTATGATCGTTATAATTCTTATAAATATCTATCTCCCATGTTGTTTGTTTTTTAAATAAACCTAAGTCAACTTTTCTCCAAAATTTCTCTTGCTCTACTTTAAGTACTTTGAATGCATATACTTGAGATTTCTCGTTTTTACTACACCAGTCAATTTTTTCCCATTCATCTTTGCTTAACATGCAGTTGTCAAAAAGACGATGATGCGTTGGACAGAGATATAGAACATTATCGATATCATGAACGCCTCTAAGCCTTTTAGGAATAATATGACAGATATCTGTTGCTCTATTCTCAGCACATATCTCACAGGGAATATTCTGTTTTTTTACAGACTCGCTTGTTGTTGCTCCAAACTCCAGCCTAACATATGTACCAGACCTAAAAGGTCTATTCTCTGAGGGTTTTAAGAATGCATCACGAAATAAAGAAAGAACATTAAGATACAAAGAAGAATTATACAGCCCTACATTAGTAAAAAGTTTTTGTAAACCTTCTGAGTATACCTTGAATTCTTCATTGGTTATCCCTGCAGGTCGTGTTTCATTATTTTCGCTTGGTATAGGGATCCATGAGTTTTTTGGATTTATGGCTTCTTTTTTTGAAAATGAAATCAAGCTTAAAGAATCAACGGAAACATCATATTTTTTTCTTATAGCAGGCTCGTTTAATAAATTTTCTACGGAACTAACGACAAGATTACGAACATCAAGTAAGGCGTTATGTTCTTTATAATTTTTTTAAAGGGTATTTTTTCAGATATTCATCGAAAATGTTATAGAAGTGAGAGTATATCCTTTGCCAAAGTTTCTCTTTCATTTATCATGTCCTCATCCTTTTATCCTATTTGAATAGAACTTAGCTTTTCTATAATAGTTTGTGTCAGCGGATTCCCTACAGTATGTGCATAATAAAAGTATACATTACGCTTTCCCCCTATGTTATATTCTGGACTGATAAGAAGTATGCCACTTAGTTTTTTCAATTGTGGCCAACTCCCATTAGATATTTTTTCAGTAATAATATTAATTGCCGTTCGTATTATTGAATCATCTATACAGTTTGGACTACTGCTTCCAATAACCAAAATGTATGGAGCATTCTTATGGTACTGCTTTATCTTTCGTTTAGCTACCTGAACAACTTGATCCCATGCAGCAACCACTTCACTCGGAACGGTATCACCATAGGGTATAAGTTCGTCTTGAAAAGCTTCCATATTCACTTGGTCGATTCTATCTTGCTCTTTCAATCGAAAATGTTTTACCTCAGCATACAACTGATACCCTGCAAACCCTATATTAATATCTGGACTTTCTTGCATTTCGACCAAAAAGCCATTCTTTAGAAACATCAGTGCTGAACGGCCTTCAAACAATAAGTCAGCAAAGACGTCATTATTATTATGGTTGGAACATAGTTTATCGATATAAGCTGAGACGTTAGTAGCCCCTGCTTCTACCAAAATTGCCCGATGATTTTCAATAACGTCTTCATAACCCATCGACATTCTTTTAGCTTCTTTTAGATGACTAAACAATAATCTATAATTGCCCCTTATTTTCTCTCGTTACGACTATTAATATAAGATATTATGTTTATTATGGTTTCTTAATATTTAGCATCTTAAATTAATAAGGTATTTAATTTAGTGTCTTTCCCTCCTTTCCCAATAATAATAAAACATTAATGGAGTATCAAGATAATCGAAAACTCAATAATTAAGGGGTTAGCTTAAGCGACTTGTTAGCAATAGTTTTTCATATATTGTTTCTGGTGCAATGTCTGCTCCATTAGGCCAACTTATGGTACCTCCGTCTATTATTGCTTTCTTAAAGAAATTAATATCATGCAATGGTTTAAATATTGGCCCTTTGTCTAAATATTCGGAAAAGTCTACATCCCCTTTGGATCCATCATCAAATTCTACAAAATATACATGATTATTTTTATATTTAATCTTTATAATATCATTCATATTCCACATGTTTTTCTCCTTAGGCTAATGGGTCAATTTTTCTTATTTCTTTTCCTTCTCTTGCTAATTCCCAATCTTCTTCAAGCTCGTTAACATGTAAATCTATCCATTCACGAACAAGTTTTATTGCTGTTTTTGATTTCAAATTTCCCTTAACAATATTACCGTTAAAATCAAAGACCGCTTTATTCCCTTGATATTCTGAATGCAAATGAGGAGGGTTATGCTCATCATAAAACATTCTGATTATAATACCAAAAAATTGGGAAATTATCGGCATTTTTAAATCCTTTAATTTGTGCTAACGATTAATATAAGATATTATGTTTATTATGGCTTCTTAATATTTAGCATCTTAAATTAATAAAGTATTTAAATCAATTAAAAATTGATGTATGAATTATGGTTTTTTCTGGTAAACAAAAAGATTTTTATTATTATAAATTAGCGCATTCTGCTATTTCTAGACGGGATACACAGGATTTGTAGGATTTTTCAAACTAACCCTTCACAGAAGCGTCAGGAACGCAAAGGAAAACAAAAGCTGGAACTTGAGGATGAGAATATTTCCATATTAAGTATTTGTTAGCTAGTGGTTAGGAAATTATTTTTTAACTATAACTTCTTATCTGAGAGCATCTGCGAAAGTCGGCGTCCCATTAGATTTAATCCTGTAAATCTTGTCTAAAATCGAATTTTCTAGAGACATAAATCATGCTAAGCGAACTTTACATCTCAAATTTTGCCCTTATTGATAATATTACGATTAAGTTTGAAAAAGGCTTGAATATCTTTACCGGAACCACGGGAGTCGGTAAATCATTAATAATTGGCGCCTTGAATTTTCTCCTTGGAAGTCGAGCTACAAATGAAATTGTCAGAGATAATAAAAAAGAAGTATCCATAAGTGGAGTATTTACCATAAATAATGGACATGTTCTTAAAGGCATAAAAGAACGCATAGATAATTTCTCAGATGAAGAAATCATTATTCAAAGAAGCTTAGACCAAAATGGTCGAAATCGTTATAGACTCAATAACCAGCCAATAACCGTCTCTCTGTTGAAAGAGATTGGCGAATTACTGGTTAATATACATGGTCAGCATGAACACGAGTCATTAACAAATCCGTTACAACAACTCGTTATCCTTGACGGCTTTGGGAAACTGGATGATTATCGGACTAAATATTCGAAGATTTACAGTAAAGCAGTGGAAAAAGAAAAGCTATTACATTCATTAACAAATCAACAACACGAAAGGAAAAAACAGATTGAGCTTTACCATTATGAGATAAATGAGATCGAAAGTACCCATCTAAAACCCGATGAAATGGACACCTTAGAAGAAGAACGCTACATCCTTGCAAATTCAGAGAAGATACAAAATGCATTATCATATTGTTCTAATAGCTTATACGAATCAGATAATTCCATAATTGCAAGATTAAGAGAGGTTGCAAATGAACTATGCAAGATTAAGGGTATAGACAAAAGTTTTGAAAATACTATAGAAGTTTGTAATCAATCTATTTATCAATTAGAAGACATAGCTAATTCTCTAAGAAATAATGTAGAAAAGTATGACTATGATCCTGAGCGATTAGAGCAGATTGAAGAACGGATTGAAACCATTCGAAGACTTAAAAGCAAATATGGTGAAACGATAGGTGACATCCTTTCTTACTGTGAGGAATCTAAAGTCAAACTGGAACAATTATCAAGGGAAAACGAAACCCTTGATAGCACTGAAAAAGAATTAAAGCAATTGAGAAAGACCGTCATAAATACAGGCAAGGAACTAACTCAATTTCGCAAAAAAACAAGTAAAAAACTATCTGTTCTTATCAAAAAGGAATTGGCAGACCTGGGTATAACTAACGGAAGATTTGATATTAATATCTCAACGATAGATACGACTGATGAAGAACAATTTATATTAGAAGATGCCAATAGTTCAGGGTTTGATCGTGTAGAATTTATGTTCTCGTCCAATCCTGGCGAAGATATTAAACCACTCAGGAAGATTGCATCAGGTGGTGAAATTTCTAGAATTATGCTGGCACTAAAACGACATCTTGCGTTGGCAGATCAAACACCAGCCCTTGTATTCGACGAAATTGATGCAAACATTGGAGGAAGAATAGGAAGAATAATTGGTGAAAAACTAAAATTGGTTTCACAATCTCATCAGATTATTTGCGTTACTCATCTGCCCCAGATAGCCAGCTATGCAGAACAACATCTTAAAGTCAATAAATATGCTAAGAACAATAAAACCTTTGTAACCGTTGAAACACTTTCAACGAAAGAGCGTCTTGAAGAAATTGCAGAAATGATCAGGGGTACAGAAAAGACCGACGTAACAAGAAAACAGGCTAAAGAGATGATCAATGATGCTAAAGATTTTTCAGGATTTTATAAGAAAAAGTGTAAGTTTCTGGTGTAAACGGAAGTGCTTATTTTGTCTGAATTATGTGGGGTATAACAGATAACAGAAAAAACGTTTTGTCTTATAAATGATGGGTTATAAAGTTCTTCACTAAGCAAGATAATAAAACTTTATTTGACATATCATTATATGTATATTAATATGTATCATAAAGAAATATAAGGAGGCGTATATGGGTAAAACGACAGTATTTTTGGATGATGACCTCATAAAAGAAGCCCTTAAGGCAACAAATTTAAAGACAAAAAGGGAAGTAATTGAGGAAGGACTAAAGGAACTCATTAGAAAGAGAAGTCAAGAACGTTTAAGGCAGGAACTCGGGACGTACGATATTGATCTTACGTTAAAAGAACTTGAAAGATTACGGTCTAAATCTTAGTTATGGTTATAATAGACACCTCTGTATGGCTATTTGCTTTAAAGAAAAAGCATCATACTGTTATAAAGGATAAAGTAAATAATGTTCTTATAGAAAGTGAGGTTGCGATAAATGGAATTATAAAACTTGAGCTTCTTGGTGGCGCTAAGACAAAAAAGGAATATGAGAGGCTTAAGAATCGACTCGATGCCCTTTATTATATTGAGGCAACGTGGTTATTATGGGATCATGCATCTAAAATAGCCTTCGATTTGCGAAGAAAGGGAATTACGGTTCCTTTTACTGATGTATTTATAGCCTCATCAGCCATAACTGAAAATGCGCTCCTTATTCATGCCGACTCTCATTTTGACCTCATTGCGAAACATAGCGATTTAAACGTTGAAAGTCTTTTATCTATAATAAAAAAGAAGATATAAAAAATGAGAGAAATTTCAATAGGACATTATTTGAGGTATTAGAAAAATATAATTAATTGAAGGTTATATTTTAAATTTACTACGCATGCGTTTAACGAACTGTTTAATGGTTTTAAATTTGAAAAAGTTATTGAAATCGTATGGGTTTTTGTTTTAATACAAAGAAGAAAAATATTATTTATCAGATTGTTGTTTTTTTTGATCAATCGGCATGAGAACACTGGCAAAATTGTTTGCAAAATCTCCATTCGCTCCACTGCAAAAGCATATGCAGGATGTAAATGAATGTGTTGATAAAGTAAAAGAGATATTTGAGGCTTTGGAAAAAAACGATTCCGAATCTATCTCACGAATAGCCAAAGAAATCTCAAAACTCGAATCACAAGCAGATACTACAAAGAATGAATTGCGAAATCACCTTCCAAGCAGCCTATTTATGCCTATCAGCAAAGGCGCATTATTAGAAATCTTATCATTGCAAGATGACATAGCAGACGACTGTGAAGATGTCGGAATATTGCTGACACTTAAAGAACTCACATTAAAAGAAGTTTTTAAAGATGACTTCAAAAACTTTTTAAAAAAGAATTTAGAAACTTATGAACTCATTAAAATTATCATTGATGAGTTTGATAATTTACTTGAAACGTCTTTTACCGGTAGTGAGGCTGAAAAAGTCAAGTCTATGGTTAACAAAGTAGCCCTAAAGGAGCATGAAGCCGATTTGTCTCAAAGACAGTTACTTAAGAACATATTCAGCAATGAAGAGCATTTTTCACATGGGGAGTTCCAATTGTGGTTAACAATTCTAAGAGAAATAAGAACATTATCTAACACTTCCGAAAAATTAGCCCACCGTATTCGCAACCTACTCGACCTTGAATGATACTAAAGAGAGCGCCACTTGAATCCTGAAATGATACTCATTATTGTCGCCTTGTCCATCAGCTTTTATATGGCCTGGAATATTGGCGCAAATGATGTTGCAAATGCCATGGGGACATCAGTCGGTTCAGGGGCTTTAACCCTTAAACAGGCAATCCTCGTCGCCGCCCTCATGGAATTCGCTGGGGCCTTTTTAGTTGGTTCTCACGTCACAAACACTGTCAGAAAGGGAATTGTCGATCCAGTTATATTTTCTGGAGATCCAAATAGTTATATCTATGGGATGATCGCAGCGTTATTGGCCGCCGGCACATGGCTGAATATTGCTTCATATAAAGGATGGCCTGTCTCTACCACTCATTCGATCGTTGGCGCTGTTTTGGGATTCGGCATTATCTTCAGCGGTTTTGCCTCCGTTCACTGGAACAAAGTATCGCAGATTGCCGCTAGTTGGGTAGTATCACCTATTCTAAGTGGAGCAATTTCTTTTTTGGTATTTTGCCTTTTGAGAAGAATTATTTTTTATTCTAAAACTCCAGTCATATCAGCAAAAAGGATGACACCATTTTTAGTATTTTTTGTTGTTGGAATATTGACACTGGTGATGGTTTTCAAGGGATTAAAGAATCTTCACCTCGATCTGCCTTTCATTCATGCCCTGATACTTGCTTGCCTGGTAGGATTATTAGGTGCGCTTATCAGTATACCTCTGGTCAATAGAATTAAATCTCCTAAATCCGAAATAGAAGAAAATGAGTTTGTTGATCCGAAAGTAGAGAGAAGCATTCAAAAGGTAGTGATGCATCTTAGAAGGGTTAAAGAATCCGTTACGGGAGAACTTTCTGACGAAGTCACCCATTTATTGGGTAAGTCAGAAAACATCTCTAATCAATTTGAAACATACTCTCATAAAAAACATATCAGCGCCGATTATCAAACAGTAGAAAAGATTTTTATTTATTTGCAAATTTTGAGCGCCAGCTTTGTCGCTTTTGCTCATGGAGCTAATGACGTGGCTAACGCTATTGGACCATTAGCAGGAGTTCTCTCTGCAATAAAATCGGGCGTTGTGGAAATGAAGGCCCAGGTTCCTTTATTAATTCTCTTATTAGGAGGGTTGGGTATTGTTATTGGGCTTGCCACATGGGGATGGCGTGTCATTGAAACCGTTGGAAAGTATATTACTGAATTAACTCCCACGAGGGGTTTTGCTGCTGAATTCGGGGCCGCTATAACAATTGTTTTGGCATCCAAACTTGCTTTACCGGTATCAACAACCCATACTCTGGTCGGAGCCGTTCTAGGTGTGGGACTTGCCAGAGGCTTAAGCTCTTTAAATCTGAGAACTATTAGCGAGATAGTCATCTCATGGGTGTTTACAATTCCTGCCTCAGCATTATTGACAGCGGTATTCTATTATATAATCAAATTGTCATTTTCCTGAAAATACTATGAAAGTATATTTTATCGGTGCAGGCCCTGGTGACCCTGAACTCATAACCGTAAAAGGAAAAAAAATAATTGAAAGATCAGGATATTGTATATATGCAGGATCACTTGTAAATCCTGATATACTTAAGTACTGCAGTAAGGATGCCAGGAAATACGATTCTGCATCAATGACCCTGGAGGAAATTATAGCCGTAATGGAAGAAGCGAAAGCAAAGAATGAAGATGTTGCGAGGGTTCACACAGGTGACCCATCAATATATGGGGCTATACAAGAGCAAATGTTAGAGCTGGACAAACGCGGCATAGATTATGAAATAGTACCTGGCGTGAGCTCGTTTCTTGCAGCAGCATCAACTTTAAAACAGGAACTCACTTTACCAGGTGTATCACAAACCGTAATAATAACACGCATCGAAGGAAATACTCCTGTACCAGAAACAGAAGGATTAGAAATACTCGCAAAATCAAAAGCAACACTATGCATCTTCTTGAGCATTAAGGAAATTAATAAAGTTGTAGACATACTTAAACCTGTCTATGGAGCTTATTGCCCTGTTGCAATTGTATATAAAGCAAGCTGGAAGGATGAAAAGGTTATCATTTCCAATCTTAACGATGTTGTTGATAAAACAATTCAGAATGGTATCAAAAAAACTGCAATAATTATTGTAGGTGATGTGCTTTCCAAAAACTTCGAATATTCAAAACTATACGATAAACATTTCAAACATTCATACCGTAATAAATCATAACACAATTTTTATAAGTTGATTTATCATATTCTTCAATCTATAATTTGATGTTTTAAATATATTCACTTCTCGGATTAGGACCATACACAATTCCTACAAGTGGAATTATTTTAAAACTCAAAAACAGATAAATTATTGGAGGCACATCATATTGAAGCAGAAAATGGTTAGATTTTGTAGATGCTGGCATATATTGCTGGTATTATCTTTTTTAATCCTAATGAGTGGAGGAAAAATAATGGCAGAAGGACAGACAAAGTTTAATAAAGATTTTTTTGATCAGGTAGAACCAATTAAAATGAAAGATCCACTTGCCGTGGCTTTAGGCGCTATGGACAAGGATGAAGCATTTGTGTATAGATATGAAGATGCTGTGAAAACAGCCGGTCATTCATGTCTTGCCGTCTCAGGCGCATATAGATTAACTCAGACTGCATTAAAGCATCTTTATGGAGATGAAATCCCTGTTAGAGGGGGAATAAAGGTATCATTTAGAGGAGGAGTTGAATACAGGGTTAATGGTCCAATTTCTCAAGTCGTTTCACTCATAACCGGCGCTGCCGGGGATAATGGATTCCACGGGTTAGGAGGCGGCAGGTTCAACAGGCATAATCTATTGACTTTTGATGAAAAAAGCGAAGCGCCTGCAGGCGCAATATGTTCGGCAATCTTTGAAAGAATTGACAATGGAAAATCTTTAGAGGTCACATATAGAAATAGTATGCTTCCGGGTAATCCAAAAATGGCAGATTTAATGCCCCTTGCAGTTAGCGGAACAGGCACAGATGAAGAAATCAAGGAATTCGGTAATCTCTGGCATGAAAGAGTCAAGATGGTACTGCTAGGTGATTATGAAGGTATGTTTGTTGTGAAAGAGTAATTCAGTACCAAGCATAACAACACAGTTTACGGGGTGATTTGATTCTGTACATTAGCGAAATTACGTATTTAAAATACCTCTACTTCCACAAAAGCTATATATCTGTCAAGCAGCCAGTAATATCTTCTTTGCTGAGAATACGTAGATTATGCCCGAAATAGTGGTAACTATTACGGTGACCCATATGAAGGCGTAAACCATGTATTCTATCCAACTTATACCTTTAAAGTGTGCATAGTAGAGAATCATGGTACAAATAGTCCCTGATTGTATAAACATCTTGGTCTTTCCCCACATGTTACTGGCAAATTTAACTCCCTTTGATTCAGAAAAACCCCTTATACTACTAACAAAGAACTCTCTGGCCACAATTACAATTACCATCCATGGCGCAATAACCTCCTTTGCAATATGCACAAAGATAATAAAACCACCACATATAATAACCTTATCAACAAAAGGATCTACAATACGTCCCAGGTCTGTTGACAATCCCCATTTTCTGGCATAATATCCATCCAGCCAATCCGTAAAAACTGCAACAAAAAAAATAGCTAGAGCTACATCAAAATATCTGTACGATAGAAAAACAAAAAAGACAATAGCAAGAAGCAATCTTGATAGTGTTATTTTATTTGGGAGATTAAAAACATTGCTTTTTATAAAACTTAGTTCTTTTGCTGAAACATTAGTCTTTTTATATTCAATATCCATAATTTATTTTTTCTGCGCCTCCCATTCATCAAGAGTAACAAACACTTCTCTTGCCTGACTTCCTTTATATTCACCAACAATCCCATCTTCAGCCATTAAGTCTATCAATCTGGCAGCACGAGAGTAGCCGATCTCTAATCGTCGTTGCAATAACGATACTGAACCGCGTTGTGTTTCCAATACTATCCTTACTGCCTCGTAATAAAGTTCATCTTTCGCAACGTCGTTCCCTTTTAATGAACCCTGCCACATCTTTAATTCCGGGCTGAATTCCGGTTGTGCTTCTTGGGTTAAGTATTCAACCACTCTTTTGACTTCATTTTCACTGACATATGTTCCTTGTACCCTTGCCAGCTTAGAGGTTCCAGGTGGTAGAAAAAGCATATCGCCTCGCCCTAAAAGCTTTTCTGCTCCATTTTGATCTAAAATCGTACGCGAATCCACCTTGGAAAATACATTAAATGAGATTCGTGCAGGCAAGTTAGATTTTATCAAACCCGTAATTACGTCTACAGATGGCCTTTGAGTTGCAACAATAAGATGAATACCAACAGCCCTTGATTTTTGTGAGAGCCTAATAATCGAAGCCTCAACCTCTTTTGAGGCAACCATCATCAAATCAGCCAATTCATCTACAATAATCACCATATGTGGCAAATAAAATTGTACATCATCAAGACTCGCATCTCCTTCAGGATTTAGCCTCTTTCTCTTTTCTGATTCATTCAGGTTGTTATATCCGGAAATATTTCTTACACCAGCCCTTGCCAGAAGTGCATATCGTTCGTCCATCTTGTTGACAGCCCATTCCAGTATTGCCGCGGCCCTCTTCATATCCGAAACAACAGGCGTAATCAAATGGGGAATATCCTTAAAGGAGGAGAATTCAACCATTTTTGGGTCTACCAGTAATAATTTTAATTTCCTTGGATGCTGAAAAAGGAGCATACTCAAAATTATTGAATTTAGACAAACAGACTTCCCGGAACCAGTTGTACCAGCAACTAATAAATGTGGCATAGCTGCAAGATCTGCTATTAAAGGATATCCTGCTATGTCTTTGCCCAATAATAATGGTATTGTTTGTTTCTGAATATCTTTATTTGCTACCTCATATAATTCGCGCATTTGTACAGGTTTCCTGTGAGTATTTGGCACTTCAATACCTATTGTAGATTTTCCTTGTATGGGCGCTACCACACGTACGTTTGGCGCTTTGAGGGCAATTGCAATATCATCAGAGAGAGATGATATTTTCCCTACTTTGGTACCGGGCGCCAGTTCCAATTCATACATGGTAACAGAAGGGCCTTTCTCTATTCCTACTACTTCTGCGACTACATTAAACTGTTCTAATGTCTTTTTTAATACGTCTGCCTTCTCCATAACATGTTCATCACTATCAAACTTGTGCCTTTTAAGCGCATCTAATAATGATATTGGAGGAAATGTATAACTTTTATCTTTAAGTAAACCCAAAATATCTTTTCCAAAGATTGACGTTTTCTTTTTAGGTTTTTTCTCTACGACTGGTGCTACAGCAGTAATGCTATTAACATTTTCCTCTTCTTCCTTAACAGTCGTTTCTGTTTCATAAATTTCTTCAGCTAAATCCCAATCTTCATTAGACAGGTCATAATCAACACTATTCCGAGCATAATCACTTACCAATGATCGTTTAACAAACATATTCTTTATCTTCTTATATACCCAACCAATAGAGGACTCTAATGACTTATTTGAGATAAGCATTATTGATATGATAAACGCTAAAGTAAGTAATATACAAGCGCCTGGAATGCCGAGATACTCAGTCAATCTAACAGATGCTATCATTCCGATAATTCCACCCTGTTCAAGAGGTAGCTTAAATATATTCGTTACGTAGTCAAGTATACCAAGTATCGGAGCAATAGAAAAAATAAGCAGTACTCCACCAAGTATCTTTACCCACAAGATTTCAATTTTCTTCCTAAATAATAGTGAAATACCCAGAGCGCCTATTAATAATGCTAAAACATATGACGTTAATCCTATGCATGTTATTAGATAGCCAGAAATATCGGCACCTAGCTTGCCACAATAATTATGTACAGGATTATTTATTGGATAGTTTGCAAATGGCGGGTCATTTGGTGAAAACGTCGCTATGCTTATTAAAACAAATATTCCAACTGTGAAAATAACCATTGAATATACCGAATGAAAAATCCTTGTTCTTTCCATATAAATTAGTTCCTTTCACTCAGGCTTGACTTTTTCTACTTCAAACACTTCCCATAACGGGATATCAACTCTCTCTAAGCAATGTAACGTCAAGACATCTTGCGACCCTAATAATTCCGGTTTTCCGTATGCTCCTTCTTCTAAAACAAACCTTTCGATATAAAATTCAATTGGATCTATAATGATGTACTCCATTACTCCATACTTCTCATAAAGAACTTTTTTCTCTCTCTTGTCTTTTAATGCAATAGATGGTGAAAGTACTTCAACGATCAAATCGGGTGTTCCTTGTATATTTGAGTCTGTGATTTTTTTCTCATCACACACAACGAATACATCAGGCTGAACCACATCAAACTCTGAAAGGATAACATCAGCAGGAGCAATGAAAGGCTTACATGGCTTACCTTGTAGTTTCTGCTTTAAATTACTATAAAAAGTACCTACAGCATTTTGGTGTTTAATGCTTGGAGCTGGAGTCATATTATACGGTACCCCATTGATTATTTCCCAGCGTTCTTCATCTGACCATTTTATATAATCGTTGTATGTGTATTTTTTTTTAATCTTTTCAACTAAAGGCACAATTAACTCCTTGTATTTAATTTTTACGCTCTATAGCTGTTCAATTGACATTTAACACAATACTCTCTCTTTCATTTGACATTCGACTGGCACGCCTTATGACCCTATCCTGTATATCCACACATTCCAACTCGCGGTGAATTAACTACTGGAAGGAACATATCCTCACCGCACTCGTGCTTGGCAGCACACTCATTACAAAGCCATCCTTTACCTGACCAGATACACTGACTGCACACTTGAGTAGCAATTTTCCCGCACGACTCACAGGTTATCGAAGGAGGTTCATTCCTGGCCAAAAGATGAATGGACTTACCCTTGATTTCACTTTCTCTTTCTGACACAACCTTCAGTATAAGATCCGTAGTGGTACCGTAATCGTACTCATGAAAAAACTTCATCCCTGGACTCAGTACCTCATCCAACGCAACATCCATAAGTTCAACTCCCATGAACTCATTCTCTGCTACCTCATACCTTGTTCCTTGAATCGTAAACGCACTCAGGTGCCCGCAACACTCTAACCAGGCATTTCTTAGGAAACTATCAAGACCTTCCAATGTCGCATTAGCTGGCGCTTCAAGATGCATCCAATACTCGGGTAAGTAGCGACCCTCAACTACAAGATGAAGGTTCCTTGTTTTCTGCGGACTTAGACGGCCCGATGTACTCTCGGAAATACCTTTTTTTTGTTTGCACGTTTTCAGGTGCTTCGTCATCGCTGCCTTGCTGAAGGAACCATCGCAAAGACTGCACTTACCCTTCGATGTCCGTTTTGTCATTTTTGGTTTCCCCCTTCTATTCTATTTGTGTGCTTTGCTGGCGAAAGTTACCCTTTTTCTTTTAACTATTCTTTTATTTTCTTTTTCCATTATTTCTCTTAGATAGTTTGGGCATATATCATATCCATTGGGCCAGTAAATACCCCCAAAACCATCAATCTCTACTTTCTTAAAATATCCAAAGTCTTTTAAATCCTTTGTAATTCCATCACGTATTAAAGGTCTCATATTTAATTTACCCTTAAATCCATCTTCAAAAGTTACCTCTATTACGTAATTTGTTTTTGGTCTTACTTTAATTACTTTTTCCATATCCACTAATATAAAGGTTTAATCTATTTTTTATGAATGTATTCTTCATAAATCAATGCCCTGTATGTCCAAACCCCCCTTCTCCTCTATGAGTATCTTCCAGTTCAATTACTTCCTCTAATTCAGCATGCATAACAGGTTGTACAACTAATTGTGCTATTCGCATACCTCTTTCAACTACAAATTTATCTTTACCTTGATTGCATAAGATAACGCCTATTTCACCTCTGTAATCACTATCAATTGTACCGGGCGAATTGACTAGCGTTATTCCATATTTTAATGCTAATCCACTTCTGGGTCTAACCTGTGCCTCATATCCAAAAGGTAGTGCTATAAAAATCCCTGTAGGAATTAACTTTATTTCGTTTTTTTCTAAGATTGTATGATTTTCAACTGCTGCGTAGAGATCCATGCCGCTTGCTGCCTGACTCATATATCTTGGCAAAGGCAGGTCTTCGCAACCCTTTTTTCTTTTTATCTTTAGTCTTATTTTCTGCATTAATATTTTTTGTTCGGCAAAGTCGTTTGAATGAGTAACTAATATGTCTGTCTCTTGATAAGGCTTATCCTCAAGTTCTCTAATTATTGATTGAATTACCAATTCTACATTTGCCATACGGCCAATACCTACTCGGCCCGATGCCAATCTACCTTTTTCTGGTCCTATAAATTTATATCCAATCTCTTGTAGTTTTTTCACGTTCATTTGCGTGATTGGATTAGTGTACATTCTATCATCCATTGCAGGAACTATTAACACAAGCTTATTGGATGCCATAACAACACAGGTTAGGGCATCATCTGCAATACCTGATGCTAATTTACCAATAATATTGGCAGTAGCGGGGGCAATTACGACTATGTCTGCTTTATCTGCCAGAGAAACATGTTGAAGATCATATACATCATCCGCAACGAAGAGATCTGTTATAACTTTATTCTGCGAAAGTGTTCTAAAAGTTAATGGTTTAATAAATTTTTGTGAAGATTCAGTCATTATTACGGTAATATCAAAACCATGACTTTTTAGCCTGGAAACAATTTCTGCAGCCTTAAACGCAGCAATACTTCCGGTAACACCAAATATTATGTTCTTGGTCATTTCTAATCTATAGATTTAAAATTTTTTCAATCTCCTTTACGGCATCGTCTAATTTATCATTAATAACACAATAATCATAATACTTACTATATTTCATTTCTTCCTTGGCTTGCTTAAATCTCTTGCGAATCTCGACTTCACTATCTGTAAGTCTCTTCCTCAGTCTTTGTTTTAGTGTATTGTCGTCAGGTGTCATTATGAATATAGAAGTCACCTCATGTATTTTCTCCATAATCTTTAATGCCCCTCTAACATCAATAGCAAGTATGAATGTTTCGCCATTGTGAATTGCTTCTTTAATAGGCTCGATAGGGGTTCCATATAAAGAACCACAGTAATCAGCATATTCGATAAATTTCCCTTTTTCAACAAGTTTTTCAAACTCACTCTTCTTTACGAAACAATAATCAACGCCTTCTTTCTCGCTATCTCTAGGTTCTCTTGTGGTAAAAGAAACTGATCTATTTACCTTGGGATTCTTCACGAGTTGTTTACAAATTGTTGTCTTCCCACTCCCTGATGGTCCCGAAATTATTATTAATCTGCCCTTTTTATTTGTATTCTGACTTTTTTTCTCATTCACTAATAGAACCAATTATTCTATATTTAATACCTGCTCCTTAATACGTTCAATCTCCGTTTTCATCTCAATTACATCTTTGATTATGTCTGCATTATTTGCTTTGGCTGCTATTGTATTAGCCTCACGAAACATTTCCTGAACTATAAATTCGAGTTTTCTTCCACTTGGTTCTTCATTTTCCATCACATCATTGAGTAATAAAAGATGACTTCTAAGCCTCCCCAATTCTTCAGAAATATCACATCTATCAGCAAAGATTGCAACCTCTTTGTATAAATCATCTTTTTCTACTTTTGTTTCTGTGCCTTCCAATAGAGAAGATATCCTCTCTTGAATACGATCTCGATATTCCAATACCACTTTTGGAGACTTAGTTTCTATTTTATCCAGTAATAAGTATATTCGACTTTTCCATTTTTCTATTTCTGTTTGAAGATTTCTACCCTCAGCTTCTTTCATATTCTTCAAATCATTAATAGCAATCTTAATCAATTGTTCCAATTCTGGCCAGAAATCATCCGTCATCTTTCCATTCCCGGTATCCTTTCTATATTCTAGAACACCAGGAAGAGAAACAAGGCTTTCAAGTGAAATATCCTGTTCAGAAGATATTTCCTTTCGTGTCTCACTTATCAATTTGTAATACTCCTTTAAGGTATCCTTATTAATAATACATTTTGATTCTTGCTCACATGCTTTGTGCTCTACTGTTAAATTAATGGTCCCACGAAGCAACTCTTTCTTTAAGAGTTTCTCTATCCTCTCTTCAAAACCCATTAGCAATTCCGGTATCCTGATGTTAATCTTCAAGTATTTGTTATTTAAAGAACGCATTTCAACAAGAATAGCCTTCTTTTCATCTTTTAATTCTGCTCGTCCAAAACCGGTCATACTCTTAATCATTAATCTTTTCTCCAACTACTGATTTAGTTTCTTTTTCTTAGTTCTCTTGCTTTTCATTAGCACTATCAACTGCCTTCATGCCCATAGATTCTTCCTCTTCTCCTACACCTGTCACGTCCTGCGATGGTTCATGGGCAGCATGTTCATGCGCCGCATGCTCATGCACAGTTTCTTGAAGTGCCCGAGGTTTTTCTATTCTTAATGTATCTGTTCCATGAATTGACGATAATGTTAATTTTGTCAACAAGATTGTAGTAAAAATAAATGATGCTCCAACCAAATAAGTAATTTTACTCAAAACAGTACTCGTCTTTGTCCCAAGGGCAGTTTGATCAGCTAAACCACCAATAGCTGCAAGACCACCACCTCTTCCTGCCTGCATCAATATGCAACCAATCAAAATAACACATGACAATATTAATAAGGATTTTAAAACTACTGTCCACTGAAACAAATAAAACATCGTAAGTAAACCAAAATTAATCACAATTGCAACGATCCACTTTAACTTCATATAAATTAGTTCCTTTCAGATCTTCGTTAAATGATTAAAACTTACAAATTTAATAAACTCTTTTTTATGTCTTTGCCTTACAAAACCACCGACTATATTACTCTTGAACGTTCTTTTTTTTGCGAAGAAAACCTTCATGGCACTATTGTAGCACCTCGAAGGATGAAAATTCTAGATTCCCTGTCTGTTTCCCAAGTAGGTATTCCTCGGGAATGACAGATAAGCATGTCCTCATGTAAATGGGGATTGAATTTTGGAAATAACATAGAGCATTGCATGTTGTCATTCCCGACTCCGATCGGGAATCTATTTTCGGATTAAACACGAATAAATTAGCTACCGAAGGGAACTAATTTATGATAACTTGATTGCAACCGAAACTATATCTAAAAAAGAATCTGAATCTAAACTAGCACCTCCAACCAAAGCACCGTCAATTTCAGGTTGCCCTAATAGTTCCTCTGCATTACTCGATTTTACACTTCCACCATACTGGATTCTAATACTTTGAGCCACATCTTTTCCATATCTATTTTCAATTATGCCCCTAATGTAAGCATGTACCTCATTTGCCTGTTCTGGTGTTGCCGTTTTCCCCGTACCAATTGCCCAAACAGGCTCATAAGCAATTGTCAATCTTTCTACTTGCTCAGACGTTAAACCGTCTAAACCTTCTGATAATTGAATTCCAACAACCTCCTCAGTTTTATCGGCATCTCTTTCCTCTTGTTTCTCTCCAACACACAGTATAGGATTTAAGTCACAAGAATATGCAGTTTTTAACTTTGAATTTATTATAGAATTTGTTTCCTGAAAAAACATTCTTCGCTCCGAATGTCCTATTATTACGTGCGTACAACCGACATCCTTGAGCATAACCCCTGAAACCTCTCCAGTGAAAGCTCCGCTCTTTTCTAGATACATGTTTTGTGCGCCAACATATATCTTGCTACCTTGAAGTATTTTACATACATCCCTTAAAAATATGAAAGAAGGACAGACTCCAACATCTACTTTATTTATATTAGCCAACTCATCTCGAAGTCTCTTCGCTAAATTTCCTGCTTCTTCCAAAGTTAGATTCATCTTCCAGTTGCCAGCTATAAATTGTTTCTTCATCCTACTGTATTGCTTACCGGAAATGAACCAATTATTTTTAGGTCAATACATTTTTTTATTAACTTCCTTAAGTGTTTTTTTTACTTTCTCATCAAATGCATGACCTACAAAATCAACAAAAAAGCAATAATCCCAGGCCTTTTTTCTTGTGGGTAATGGTTCTATATCTGTTAAGTTTATTTTATACTTCTTGAATGGCTCCAAAATTTTAAATAGTGCGCCTGCCTCGTTTCTAATATAACACATAATGGCTGTTTTATCATTACCGGTAGGAAGTGAAAATTCACGACTTAAGACAAAGAACTTTGTAATATTATTAGAATAATCTTCGATGTTATGTCGAAGTATTTTTAAACCATATATCTGTGCTACTTCTGAATGTGCAATTGCTGCTGTATTTCTTTCCTTTGCTGCAATCTTAGCCGCTTCGGTAGTACTACCAACATCCAGAAGGTCAACCCTTTCAAAATTATTTGTTAACCATAACTTACATTGCGAAAACACCTGTGGCTTTGAGTATATTTTCTTTATCTCGTTTATTTTGCAATTTGCCATTAAGTTATGATGAACAGGCATTATAATCTCTGCACAAACCTTCACATCACACTCAATGAACATATTCAAAGTTTCTCTGATGCCTCCTTCAGTCGTATTCCCTACCGGAACAATTCCATAGTCACTTCGTTCATTCGAGACTTCTCGAAAAACTGAATCAATCCCATTCAATGGCAAATATTCAACAGAAGTACCGAATTTTTCCATTGCGGCGAAATAACTGAAGGTTCCTTCTGGTCCTAAATATGACACCTTTATGGGCTTTTCAAGGACTAAAGAACCTGCCATTAACTCTCTATATATAGCAAAAAGACATTTATTGCTTAAAGGGCCTTTATTCCCAGCCGAAATCCTCTCGTATATCTGCTTTTCTCTGTCAGGTGCGTATACTTGAGAATTCGTACGTTTTTTGATAGATCCAATCTCTTTAACAATATTTGCCCTTTCATTGAGAAGATCCACAATTTTTGAGTCTAAAACATCAATTTTTCCTCTTAATTTTCTTAGATTCATATGGAATCTCTCATCTATAAAAATACATAAATGTTTATCATTTCAGTAGGTTATAAACTTTAGACCTTTAAAAATATAACAGAACACACACATACTGTCAACAAAATATCAATTTAAAAATCATGTTGGTTATCAATATATTTTTTTGTTTGACTGTTCGGAAAAACAAGATAGAATATTTTATATATAAATTCATAACTTATTGTATTTAAAGATTTTCTAACATAATCAACGAAACAAACTAAATATATGGGATAAGATATGTCAAGCGATGGAGTTACAAAATTTAGACAGAGATTGGGAATTTTTTGTTGATGTACAGAATATGTTTTATTCGGCAAAGGCACTTCATCAATCAAAGATTGACTATAGTAAATTATTGCAAGAAATAGCAACCAATCGAGATTTGGTAAGGGCAGTAGCATATGCCGTGCATAAACCAGATGTCGACCAATCAGGCTTTACTGATGCACTTAAACGATTGGGTTATGAAATAAAGACTAAAGAGTTACGACTCAGACCTGATGGAACTGCCAAAGGAGATTGGGATATGGGTATAGCCATTGATACTATTGCAATGGCGCCTAAACTTGACACAGTAGTCCTTGTTACCGGGGATGGTGACTTTGTACCTCTCGTAGAGATGTTAAAGGCTCATGGTTGCCGAGTTGAGGTGGTGTCATTTCGCAAAAGTACAGCCATAGAATTAATCGAATCATCTACCCAATATACAGCAATAGAAGAATCAATGTTATTTAAAGAAAAAAAATTCATAAAAAATGTCACTAGCAACTGATAAAAAAGAATTGGCTGAAAAATTAAAAGAATGTCAGAAAAAATTAGGTTATTCTTTCAAGAACATTAAGCTACTTGAAAACGCTCTAACGCATACATCCTTCAAAACACCTTATAATCCTAGTAATGAAAGATTAGAATTTCTCGGTGATGCCATTCTTGGAATGGTAATCTCCGAATACTTGTTCAAAAAGTTCTCCGATTACTCAGAAGGAAAACTAACAAAAATAAAATCTGTAGTAGTAAGCCGCGCAACACTTGCTAAAATTGGAACTGAAATGAACTTGAAGAGATATATCTCTGTAGGAAAGGGATTATTGTCAAGCAATTCATTTCCAAAATCACTCATAGCAAATGTCTTAGAAGCAATTATAGCCGCTATATATATTGATGGTGGTTTAAAAGCAGCTTATGATTTTACACTCAGAAGGCTAAGAAATGAAATTGATATTGTCTGTAATAATAAACACGAAAAAAATTACAAATCCATTCTCCAGCATTTTTGCCAAAGGCAACATGGGAATATACCCAAATATAAAATAATAAAACAAAGTGGTCCAGATCATGATAAAACATTTGAAGTAGTAACATTGATTAACAACTTAGAATATTGTACAGGAATGGGAAATAACAAAAAGGAAGCGGAACAAATAGCAGCAAGAAAAACATTAGAATCTCTCGACATAAATATAGAATAATTGTAAGGAGTTTACATGGAAAGAAGGATAAACAAAAAGAAGATAGTAAGTATCTGCCCATCGAGGGTCGCAAGATCACAATGTCCAAGCATACGAAAGACAAGACAAATAAGACGTGAGTTATTTCGGTTGCAAAAGGACTCTTCTATTCCTGAGAAAACTGTTGAAAAGTTGCGGTTAAGATTAAAAAAGAAGAAAAGCCAGGGAATTGCAGTTGATTGCAAGGATTGTTCATATAATACACCTAAGGAAGTAGTGCCCGCAGCAACCACATAAGTCGGCGTAGCCACTCAATTCCACTAATAATTCTTGATCCTGATATGTAAAATGTCTATATTTTTGGGATACAATTAACCAATTTACCTATTTCCTCGGTAACTGCGAAAACTTCATCTTTGCTTAACTTTGGTATAAAAACCTTTGTGTCTTTATCTTCCTTGAGATTTTTAAATACCAGATATTCATTTCCATTAGCTTTGTGTGTAGTTTTCAATTTCAATATTTTTTTTCTCATCAGATATAAAGATAATACATACCTAAAATTTACCCTTGAATGATCATTTTCATTTTCTAGTTTTATAAATAAATCATAAAATACATTTGTGTCTGCATACTTTTGTACCGTTTCAGATTTCTTCTGGATTTTCGTCTTCCAGTATGAAAAGACACCTTCTCCTGCTTTCTCATTCCAGCACTCCATGCAAAAATCTTTTCTTGTAAAGGCATTGTCCTCGTCATAAAGTGCAGAATAGTATTCTTCCTCTTCTCTGAATAATCTTTCGCAAAAAAAGCAATTTTTCGAACCCCTATTTATATACCATTCCATCTATAAACTCTCCTTTATGGGTAAATCAAAATTTGGCAATTTTGAAGCTATCTCTTTTATAACATAAGTGTTCCTTGCCCCTGTATCAAATAATGCCAAACATCTACGTTCCCCTACATCTATATATTTCCTTATTCGTCCCATATTATTTTTACCCTCTTAATTTTGATGGGTCCGCTGCACTTGACCCATCCTACGTTAAATTTTTTCTCATTGTAACCTCCACTTTCTTCATAATATCATCAATTAATTTTTCAGCCTTCTCCAGGACTTTTTCAATCTCCCTCTTAACATTACTTACAATTTCTTTATTCTTTATATAGTTTAGGTTTGCTTCAACATTTAATAAAGCTCCTTTAAGAGCTGCGTTTGCCAGCAAACTAGCAACGCCAACTTCCGTGATAAGATTAGGATTTGCAATTTTTGCTAGTTCATTAGTATATGCAAGAAGTCCTAAGGAATTCTTCATAACCCTAAGTGGTACATCCGTCGCTTTCTCTAGAGCGCTTTGAATTGCTGATGAACGCCATTTCTTTTCCTCTTCAGTTGATTTTGGAAGAGAATACGCCTTATTTACTCCATTATATGCTTCAACATCTTCCTCCATTAGCCTTAATAGTTCTTCACGATCATTTTTAGATTTTCCCATAATTTCTTTTATCTGTGGTTCAACATCTTCAAATTTTTCCTTTCCCAATGTAAAACTCGCTGACATAGAAACCATGCTTGTTCCCAGGGCTCCAACTAATGCTGAAACACTTCCCCCTCCAGGAGTAGAAATATCTAAAGATGCATCATTCAAGTACTTGTCTAAAGTTTCTTGCCTATACATTAAAAATATCGTATTCTCAAAATTATAATGAAAATCACGTATCAGTCTTTATCATTTTTGTATGACAACATTTGTATTTTTTTTCACGAAATCATAAAGTTCTTCAACATCCTCATTTCTTAAACGTATGCAACCGTTCGACATCGCTTTACCAATTGACTCAGGTTCAGTTGTACCATGAATACCATAACCATAGAGCCCTTCCTTCTCCTCAAAACCAATCCAGCGAGTACCCAGAACATTCTTAGGATCACCAAATGGAAATACTCCCTCAGGAGAATACCACACAGGATTCTTCACTTTATTATTAACAACAAATACTCCCTCAGGAGTTTTATCATACATCCCGATACCTATAGGGTATTGCTTAATATAGTGACCATTTAGTAATACCGTCAATGTAAAATCTTTTTTATCAACCAAAAGCGATAGTCTACCATTCAAAACTTTTAAACGCTCACCTATTTTAACAATTGTGCGACTCTTATTATTTATGCGCATAATAGACTTGTAAGTGGTATTATATTTTGAAGCAATCTTAATCAAGGAGTCACCCTGGCTTACGTTATGAAAAATAGCATCCGGACTCGGCAATGGAGAAAATACGAGTTCTGCATTCAACTTGTCAAGCTCTGCCTTTATCTTCTTTCTTTCGTCATAATCAGTCTCAGTAAAATACAAATCCGACAACATATTTCTTGCTTCATATTTCTTGCCTTTCTTAATATATTCAAAAGCTAAATCAATAGAATGTGAACCCTTTTTCTTCTTATTGACTATTTCCTTCCTGGAATCCTTCTCATAAAGTTCTTTATCAAATTCATCAATATTAACAATTATATCTTTTTCATTTATAAAATTATCTTCCTCCGTATTGTTTTCAGCCAATAGGTAAGGTTGTTGTGTGAAAGGGACATTGTCTTCACCATAAGCATACGTCATCATATTCATGCATTCTTGATATATAAAAAAACAAACCAAGTTTAATATAAATACTACGTATATTAAATTTTTCATTTGAAACCCATTCAAATTATTTGTCTTTCAAATTCGGCAATACCATTGGAAAATAACACAGTAAGATTTTTAAGTCAAGTTAAAATAGAGCTGAGTGCAGACATTGCCCCACGGCAGACCACCATGCTCAACATCGTTATGGCGGGCATCACTCACCAACCTGACACAGTCTTGCTATCGAGGATGGGACCGGCATGACAGTCCTCGGACAAACTGTTAAGGAATGAAAATTTAGCTTTGTATTACACGAACGTACACATTTGTAGCAATGTCCTTATCAAGGGCCAATTGTGTCTCTCCGTATTGAATAACAATACTTGGATATTTTTGATGAACCGTAAGCTCAAGCCCGGGAATTATTCCAATTGCCGAAAGCCTGTCTAAACTCGCATGCGACCTTGTTGTGATATAAACTACCTTTACCCTTTCACCAGATTTGATTTCAGACAATGGGTTGATTACTGGTTCCAAATTCCTTTTTGCGCTTATACAACAATCACCTGGTGGAATCTTCTTTCCGTGAGGGCATACAACTGGATGACCCAATAATGTGCAAATACTTGCAACAATCTCTTCATTTATAAAATGTTCAAACTGGCATGCGCTAGCTTCAAACTCATCACCACCAATCTCAAGTACGTCATTTAATAGTCTTTCGGCAATACGATGACGCCTGATAATTAGCTCCGCTCGATTTCTTCCTGCTTCTGTCAATACAATTTTCGAATCATTAAGGTTAATCAGTTTTTTCCCTACCATTATGCTTAGATAGTATTTTGCCACATCATTACCAAATTTATCATCCATAAACGATCTTAAGGCCTTGCCATGATCCTCTTCAAGCATCCATATATATTCAAGCATCTCTTCAATTTGTGTCTCATCAGCCATTTAAATTAGCTCCTTACTAAACTGCAATATATATCTCAATACTCCACCTACCAGGAAAGAGAATGGGATTATAAAAGAAAGCATAAGGAATGCCGTCTTCGCTCCCCTTTCCCTGATCATTACAAAAAAGTTTGCCAGACAAGGTACAAAAAGCGTAATAACTACAAGAGCAACAATAAGTTGATTTGGATCAATCACCAGGCTGCCTGCTTTTTCCTCCAATGCCTTAAAGATACTCACAACGGCATAATCCCTGCGCAAGAAACCTAAAATAAATCCTTTTGTAGTTTCAACAGGTAAACCCAGGAAATACTTAACTACAGGTTTAGCTGCACCTTCTATATAATTTAAAATACCAAGTTTTGTAAGTATAAACAATATAAATGTACCTAATACAAACAAAGGAACCGCCTCCTTCAGAAACCACTTAGTCCTATAATAAGTCTTCATTAAAATATTGGATATCTTTGGCCTTCTAAATGGCGGCATTTCCATCAAGAAATCCGAACTTGTTCCTTTAAGGATTTTTGATGAGAGATAACCAACCAGTAACATTTGAGAAAAAATTACAATAAAATAAATTGCAAAGTGCACTCCTGATACCCTGCCCAGAATTCCTGCAATGACCCCTAATTGAGCTGAACATGGTACTGCAAGGGCAAGCAGCAAAGTGGATATTACCCTTTCCTTCTTAGTATCAAGGATGCGTGTAGTCAATGTGGCCATTGTATCGCAGCCCAGTCCCAGCACCATAGGCAATACTGCCTTGCCATTTAATCCAATTACCTTAAATATCCTGTTAACCATTACTGCCAACCTTGGCAAATAGCCACTATCCTCCATTAGCCCAAAGCTTATAAAGAAAAAGCCGACAATGGGCAATATTATGGCTATGGAATAGGTTATACCCACCTGTATCAGGCCTGCATCTTGACCTAGAAACAATTCAAAGAAAAAATTATCAGCACTCATAAATTTCTGGCTTAGTAACCCAAGATAGTAATTGATACCCTGAAAATTTACATGCGTAAATACATATTCTATCCTCGTGAAAGGTATAAATAATTTAAAATCAAATCCGCCGGATCTTTCCAGGGATGAACCAAAAATCTTGTTCTCTATAAAATCAACACAATCACCTGCGCCAAATTCACCCACAATCTTATAAATGCCCCATAAAACCACAATTAATATTGGCCATGCCAAACCCGGGTGCATAGTTAAAGTGCCCAGAACGCTTGATATCTTCCGATTTGCCCTGTATTCTTTCGTAAATAAATAAAAGGAAAAAAACCCGACAGAAATTGCACCACCTGCAATCTTCAATATTAACGCCATTTGTCCAAATGCTGCCATCTGACTGGCAATAACAAACATCAACAAGTCCATAATCTTGAATCCAACAAAGAACGAAACCAGAGGCATAATCAGGAAGAAAAAAACATTTCTTAATAATACGCCTGTTTTCCTTTCCTCTTTTCTGGTACTTACTATACCTTCTAATAAATCATCAACAAAGTCGCTACGCTTCCTGATTATTATATAACTTAATGGATTACTGTATTTTTTTTGTATATCATCCCTGATCTTGTGGATATGACCAAGGGTCTGTTCATCAATCTTTAATGTCTCCTCTAATGCTTCATCATAAGACAACAACATTATGGCTACGGCCCTTTTCTTTACGATAAGGCCGTCTGGCAGTAATTCCTCTATCTTCTTTATGCCCTCTTCAATATCATCTCCGTAGTTTATGTCTATGTTTGGGATTTTTACTGTGTTAATTGAGTTTCTCAATGCGCCTATCCCATATTTTTGAGTTGCAATTGTCTTTGTTAAAGTCACTCCCAATGCCTTCTGTAATTTATCAGTATTTATGGACATACCCCTATCCAGTGTTTCATCCCACATATTTAAGCCTATCGATACAGGAAGACCCATTTCGGCTAACTGCGTAGTGATTAGTAATCCCCTGTGTATGTTCTTGGAATCTATTATCTGAATTATCTTCTTTTCTTCATCTTTTAGAAGGATGTCACGCGCAACCCTCTCATCCTCTGAGTGTGAAATCAAGCTATTGGCCCCCGGGGTATCAACCACCTCTATCGTATTATTAGAGCCTACATACATACCCCGGGAAATTTCTACTGTTGTTCCCGGATAGTTCGAAACGGTTACGTACTTTCCTGTTAACAATCCAAACAATACACTTTTTCCAACATTTGGATTGCCGACCAGTGCAATACGATAATCAATCTTTTTAGAAACAGGACTTTTTACTTCTGTATTATGCATTCCAGTACCCAGTATATGTAAGTTATAATTTACTAATATGTTACAACATCAAAATATTAAATTGACAATGAGTCTCAATAACAATTATCAATGATATAGAAAAAATCTTTAAAGTCAATTTATATTTAGATTTAGATTTTTTTGACGCATGATTTGTGGTTGATTTCCAATTTACTTAGGATATATTTATCATATGTGTAGAGGTATCATCTCATTTTCAGATTTACAGTTATTTAAACATGCAGGAGAGGCTCGTTCTGGAATTTCTGAAGTTTGACCCAAAACTGTTCGCCATAAAAAAATGCGCGTTTTTAAAAAGTCATTATTTTAGTAGTTTTAGTAGGATTTTAGGGTGTCATCCTGAACCCTTCGCTCTTTGTCATTCTGAACGAAACGGAGAGAATCGAAGAATCTTTATTTTGTGCACAGAGAATATATACTAATACTAAAAATGCAGCGCTCAGAGCTTGTCCTTGAGCCCTGTGGAGTAAACAGACCAAAACTACTCCACAGGGCGAAGGAATAAACTCCGTGAAGAATCTTGTCTTTGTAACCATAGATTCTTCAGTCCCTTCCTGTCGTCAGGACAGGCGTAACCTCCTTCAGAATGACAAATTCAAGGATTTCTTGTTACAAACAAACACAGTGCCGAACAGTATTGGACCTGACCCCATTATCCATACTTTTCGATATTCGAGCTTTGACATGTACAGTGAGCAATATTATACTGAATCTAACAATTTCTAACATTTACCAACATTTTCAATAAAGGAGGTGATTGAAATGAGCGGAAAACAAACATATAAGTTTGCTGTTATTGTTGAACCATGCGAAGAGGGTGGATACTTTGCTCAGTGTCCTGCCTTTCAGGGTTGTCATGTCGAGGGAGAAACATACGAAGAAACTATATCTGAAATGAGAAAAGCCATAAACACCTTTATAGAAGACTATTTAAAGAATGGAGAGGATATCCCGGATGACGAATTTACTGTAACCTCATTGAAGGTAGCAGTATGACTTCCAAAAGATTTCCGGCAGTTACTTCTAAGGAAGTTGTAAAATTTTAGAATCTATCGGGTTCCAATTCAACCGCCAGTCCGGAAGAAGCCACGCTATTTATAAAAGAGCCAGCGATAAACGAAGAACCAATGTGCTGATACATATTCAGGCAAGATAATAAAACGCAAAACTTTAAAGGCTATTTTAAATGATGCAGGTTTGACAGTAGATCAATTTCGAAATTTTAAAGACAAATAGACTTAAAAAGCAATAGATTCTTGCTTCTATATTCCTGTCTCTGTTTCATGCTCGATGATTTAACATAATTTTTGCCCGCTAATTTGTGGCGGTTTACTCACTTATTACAAGTTCCAGTTCCTTGATCTGATGTCCTTTAGTGAAGTGAGGAATATTTGGACCTTCACTATGTTACCATAAACCGTACTATCAAGCGAGTTGAGGTGAAATGTTAAAAAGTAATAATGAAAGACCTGACCCCTTTTGTGCTTTTGTTCCTCTTCCCTGAAGACTTTATGTTCCAATTAACTGCAAATGAAAAAGCAGAGGTAGTCGCAAATTGCGACCACCTCAAACGTCTTAAGTTTTCGCCTAATACACCTTATGCCTTTACTGAACACGGAGCAATTATGCTTGCTACTGTTTTGAATAGCCCAATTGCAGTTAGAGCAAGTATTGAGGTTGTACGAGCGTTTGTTAGGCTTCGCCAAATGCTTGCCTCCAATGCAGAATTGGCACGTAAACTTGCTGCTCTTGAAAAGAAATATGATGCTCAATTCAAGGTGGTTTTTGATGCAATCCGTCGATTAATGACACCACCAGAAAAGCCAAAAAGCCGTGTCGGATTCCGTAAAGAAAAGGATAGCAAATAATTCAATCTCATCAAGCCTGTTTATGCCTGATATACTATCAGCGAGTGATCTTCGATCAGGTTACAGGAGGGAAATATTGGGAAAAGAGTCATCATTTTACAATATCAATTTCTCCAAATCATGAAGTGAATGGATGGTTGGTACACGTGGATCGACTCTTTTATCATCACGATTGAGCCATACCCCCGTCAATCCTACGGCCTTTGCCGCCAGAGCGTCTTCTTCTAATTCATTCCCCACGTACATAATCTCACCCGGCTGTAAAGGGTTTTCACAATTGCGTTGAAGTGTATTTATGGCTATTTTAAATATCATCTCATCCGGTTTTCGCACACCGACATGCGCAGAATCAATTATAAAATCAATATATCGTGCAAGGCCCATTCTTTCGGAGTTAATTGCGGTCTGCCCTTCTGCGTTTGTGATTACGCCAACCATCATCCCCTTTTGAGTTAGCTTTTCCAAACACGGTAAGGCATCATCACTCAATGATTGTACATTTATTATTACCTGTCTGGCGCTCATTGTTGCCAGGTGTAGTTTATGATCGGTTAAATCTTTGTAACCCAAACTTTCCAGTATGTATTTTATTATTTCCTTGTGAAAACGATAAATTTCTCCATACAGTACCTTTTTTTTAGTTAACGTCTCTTCAGGTATATTTAAAATAGCCTGTCTAAGCCTGTCCACGTCTATATTAAAACCAACCTTTTCCATGCCTTCTTTGTGAATGCCAACCCAATCCCAATCCTCTTGTTTTCCCAGTTTGAACAATGTATTCCCGAGGTCGAATAATACAGCCTTAATCTTAGACATATCTTCCATTTCCCTTATTATTATATATTTTCTACTATTATCCTGTAAAACCTTTTTTTAAGTTGCAGAATAGTTCTCAAACAATTATGCACCACTCACCCATTAATGTTTAATGCTTGTCCTCATGAAAATGGGGAACAAAGCTGTGGAATAATAAATAGTTCTTTAAGTTTTAGACCAGCCCTGTTAGATAAAGTGCATAGACCTTTAATATAATATCAGCTTCTCTATCTAACAGGGCCAGTAGCAACTACGATACGTCCCAGCTTCGTAGGATAATATTTGCACGTCCTTCGCAGTGCTACGGAGTATGGATAGGTATCTTTGATCTTTATAAGAAGTTTTTTTAAAAGTAACAACTCTCTGAGTCATAGACTCTACGAGTCGGTGACCGGTTGAGTCAAAAGCAAGCAGCTTTATAATTTAGATATTCTTATACCTTAAGGGAAAGTTTGAAAACCGTAGGTTTTCATTTGACAACCTGGCCGAGTCAGAGCATACGTGAGCTAAGCCAAAGCTGACTAAGCTAAGCTCAGCTTTGTCAGAAAGTTATCCCTTTTTGGTTCTGGCTCGGCCAGGTTGGGAAAAAGTAAGTTGACTGTGTTTATATAAACAATATAATTGTGCGCAATGAATACTACTGTTGGGAATGTTAACTCACGTTTCGTAAAGGCATTTCTCTATTCATCAATGCTCTGGTTTCTTATACCAATATTTGTTGGGTTTGTAATTTCCTTAAAGCTCATATATCCTGATTTCCTTGGAAAAACCCCCTTTTTGACTTATGGCAGGCTGAGGTTTGTCCATACTAACGGTGTCATCTTCGGCTGGCTTGCCACAGCCTTCTTTGGCATCCTCATGTACATTGTGCCGAGACTTACTAACAGGCCTATTTATAGCGAAAGGCTTGGCTGGATTTCATTCTGTGTATGGAATGTGAGTTTTGTGATTGGTGTAATATTTTTACTCAAAGGTTATGTATAGGGACTTGAGTACGCAGAACTTCCCTTAATAGTTGATTTTTTTGTTTTCGCCACACTGATATTAACGTTTTTAATGTCTTTCTTACAATATTAAAGAGTGAGGAGAAACAGCTATATGTCAGTCTGTGGTACATAATAGCTGCCCTCGTATGGACGGCCTTAAATTATTTCATTGGTAACGTTTTTCCGGCGTTTTTTGGCAATTGGCATCATTTACTATATGATTACCTGTTTTCAGGGGCCTTTTCAGTCGCTTTTTAGCTTGCAAAAGGTTATACACTTTAGCGATTGGGTTGTGGGACATGCGCATATAGCCTTTCTTGGCACCTTTAGCTTCTGGATGATTGCAGCGCTTTATTACGTCTTGCCGAGGATGAGCAACAGGACTGTATATACCCGAAACCTTGCTGAATGGCACTTCTGGCTTACCTTTGCGGGTACGTTAATTTACACGAGTTCTCTAACCGCAGCAGGACTTGTTCAGGGGTATCTCTGGCTTGCGGGTACTATCTTTATGGATGTTGTAAGGGTTTCAAAGCCATACTGGGTAGCGAGAAGTTTTGGTGGGGCTCTTGTAATAATTGGGCAGGTTGTCTTTGTATATGACCTTATGCAGAATGCCATAGCCTCCCAGCTACCTTACCTTAAAGGAGGAGGGTTTGAAAGGTGGTTGCTTAAATGGAGAGATTTGATAAAATCTTTTCATAGCGGGTGTAGGTTTGTTCTTCTTTGCATATATATTAATGGGCATTGGCCCATGGACTACTCTATGGGGGTTAAGGCCTGCTTCTGGCGTAGGTAGTTACACCGATATAGAGAGGCGGGGACGGAATATCTACATTAGGGAGGATGCTGGCACTGTCACTCTCAATTTGTTAGACCGATAACAAACGAGAGCGAACTTTACGAGGAGAATTGCATGTTGTGTCACGGTGAACACGGTGATGGAAAAGGTATGGCGAAACAAGTAAGTCCTCTTCCTTCTGATTTTACAGACCTGGAGTGGAAGTATGGAGGTAGGCTCGAAGAAATATTCCGTATAATATCCAGTGGTGTTCCAGGGACAATGATGCCACCATGGGGGTTGCTTTCAGAGACAGAGCGATGGGCATTAGTGTATTACGTGAAGGCATTCTCAGGGAAAGGGATTAGATAATGGAAATGATAATTCTCTGCATTTTTTGCGAGACAGGTATACAGCAAAGCATTTACTTTATCCTTTCTGTAATGGGAGCTGGTATGCTAGGTTTCTTTGCCCTTTTCCTACGGTCATGGATAAGGGGGCAGTACAGGGATGTTGAAGCCCCAAAGTTTAAAATGTTAGAACTTGAAGAGAAACAAAATGAGGCTCAAGATGGATGAGGAGAAACATTATACTGGTCACGGAAAGACGCCTTGGTGGTTGATATTGTTATGGGTTGCATTTTCTGTCTGGATGATTATTTATATAATTAGGGGACTTAAAGGATGAAAAGGGTAAATGTGGATGACAGGTCAAATCTTTATTGTTTAATAATCATAGCTTTTATACTCGTGGTGGTGTTGGTTCCACAATCCATTTCTCAAAAATGTGAGGCTGAAACAACCAAAACCGCTCAAAAAGAAATCATTGAAATAGCCAATGAAATCCTCGCTAATCGCCGTTGCTCATGCCAATGCAACAACTATCTACCGGGCAGTTCCAAAATCCCTGCATGTTTTGGATGCAGTGCTGGTAAAGCCGAAATCACCTATGTATTGGAAAGCCTAAAGGCCGGTAAAAAAGCCCGTGAAATTGTTCTGAACCTCAACAGCCCGATTCTCATCGATGTCTTTGCAGACTACACGAATGCAAATATATCTAAAGTGTGGAAACTGGTTAAGACTGTTTCTGATGAGCTTCATCAGAACAGGGTTGTTCTGCGAACGCCGGGGTTAACAGCAGAGGCTCGCCGCGCCATCAAACTCGCCGAGTATGCACGTCTGAGTGGGAATTTCTGCAAAATTCAGGAGGCCCTGATCGATCATAATGGACCATGGGATTGGGATACGCTCATTAAGCTTGCTGCCCAACATGATATGGACACAGAACAGATTCGGGCATATGCCGATGAGATCAATATTGATGCTCAGATCGTAAAAGACCAAGAGCATGCGAAAGAACGCGGCATTGATACTTATCCAACAACTACCATAAATAATCATATTACGTCAAATACAGATACTGCTATTCGCCAGGCAATCGAAAAAATCTTGTTAGAACATAGTATCTAATAAGTATCTTATTCACAAAAATAACATTCTATTTATCCTTAAAAAAGATGAATGTTTCGAATAAACGCTCTAAAATTAATGATGCATTTATGAATGCTATTTTTCATCCTACAGATTTTTCGAAGGCCAATGAAATAGCTTTTGTACATGCTCTTAAGTTTGCCCTTTCTGCAAATTCCAAACTAGATATGTTTCATATCACATCTGAATCACACGAAAGCCACTTGAGCGATTTCCCAAGTATCCGCCAAACTCTTGAACGATGGAAAGTATTACCTGAAGGAAGTACTAAAAGTCAATTTGTAGATTTAGGACTTCAAGTTAAAAAGACAATTGTCTCTGACTCTAATACAGTTCGGTTTATTTTAAATTATCTAAAAAGGAAACCTACCAATCTTATTGTATTAGCAACACATCAACGAAAGGGAACCGTTCGATGGCAACACAAGTCAGTTGCTGAATCAATAGGTCGTCAATCAGACGAAATGATCTTATTTGTCCCTCAAGGAACTCAAGGTTTTGTTTCATTCAAGAATGGCAGGATCAAATTAAGACGTATTCTCATACCGATTGATTATGTTACCGACCCTCAACTCGCAGTTGATACAGCTTCCAGCCTTGCCAAAATGCTCAAGCGTAGGAAAGTTACCTTTGTCCTTTTATATGTTGGAGGCAAAAGTGATGTTCCAAAGGTAAAGACAAATAAAAAAAAGGGTTGGATATGTGAAACAATTTCGTGCCATGGTAATATTGTAAATAAGATTGTACAGCAGGAAAATGTACATTCATCAGATCTTATAGTCATGACCACGCAAGGTCGTGAAGGTTTCCTAGATGTCCTTCGTGGCAGCACAATAGAGAGGGTATTTCGTAATTCTAGCTGTCCTGTTCTCATCATCACTGAAAATTAAAAACAGTAAAACCCGAATATCCCTGCCCGACTAATGGCAGGTGGGCCTGCCCTGAAGGACATACCCCGTAGAATATCTTTACGGGGCATGGTTTTTTCTATTTTATCTTTTGCTTTACCATTTATTTCCGGCCTCGAATTGTAATAACTTAACTCTTATTTACGAATTGAACCTAATGAAAAAATTTACATTACATTGGCAAATATTATTAGCCATAATATTAGGCGCATTATACGGTCTCTATCTGACAGATTATGTGAGCTACATTGGTTGGATGGGAGACATATTTATGCGTGCACTCAAGTTATTAATTATCCCATTATTGCTTACGTCAATTACTTCTGGTATCGCCAATATCGGCAGTTCAGGCCAACTGGGCAAACTCGGACTAAAGACTTTCTCTTATTATGTGATAACAAGTCTGTGTGCTATTATTACGGGTTTGCTAATAGTAAATGCTCTGAAACCCGGTGTGGGTGTAGATTTGGGTTTTGTTGAGCCCGTAAAGGAACTGGCAGCCGCTAAAGAGTCATTCGGAAGTACTTTAAAAAATATAATACCTGAAAATATCTTTGTGGCATTTGTAAAGAGTAAGATGTTGCCTATTATATTTTTCTCAATCTTATTAGGTTTTTTTATTACAAAAATATCAACAAAACACAAAGAATTCTTCATCACGGCTACCAATGCCGGCTTTGAGTTGATGATGAATGTAACACACTTTATCATAAAGTTTACGCCTTATGGCGTCTTTGGAATCGTTGCAGTGGTAGTAGCACGGCAGGCAGGTGATACCACCGCATTGTTAAAGACAGCAAACAGGTTAGGCGTTTACATGGTAGCAGTATTAGCAGGTTTATGTATACATGCCATTATAGTGCTTCCATTGATTCTAAAACTGGTTGGGAAAATCAATCCATTTACCCACTTTCAAGCTTTGACAACCCCATTGCTAACGGCATTTTCAACTTCATCATCATCTGCTACCCTGCCCTCAACATTGGAAGCAGTAGAAAAAAAATCCGGAGTTTCTAATAAGGTAAGCAGCCTTGTTTTACCCCTTGGAGCAACTATTAATATGGACGGTACAGCGCTGTATGAATGTGTTGCTGCTATGTTCATTGCTCAGGCATATAGCATAGAGCTGACGTTTTTTCAACAGACTATTGTCGTAATAACGGCCTTACTTGCTTCTATCGGAGCTGCAGGGATCCCAATGGCTGGTCTGGTAATGATTTCAGTAATTTTGACTGCTGTTGGCTTACCATTAGAAGGAGTCGGTTTGATATTAGCCGTTGATAGAATACTTGACATGTTCAGAACAGCCGTTAACGTATGGAGTGATAGCTGTGGAGCCGTCGTTATTGCCAAGTCTGAAGGTGAAACGTTGAACTATAATAAAGAATTTAGGGATTAGGGAATTTAGGAATTCAGGAATTAGGGGATTTAGGAATTATAGATAAGTTTGAAAGGTTTGGGAATGGGGAATTTTAATAAGTTTGAAGAGTTGCCATGTCCTGCCCTGTTAAATAGTAAGATTATACAGAAATGCATTGAACTGATGAAGTTGTTAATTGACCTGCCATGAGCGTTAATATTTAACAGGGTGAAGAAAAAAACCAGAGAATTATGTCAAGCAGTATCTAGCCTAAATACTCACCCAACAATTCTATAGTCTCTTTATCGTATAGCTTTTCTTTGCTGTATCCCGGTACTGCTCCGCTTTCTATGGCCTTATCCATTTGATCTTTGTAGTTAGTTACCATCATCACTGACGGTTTGAAACGTCCATCCTTTTTTATTTCCTTTATCAACTCTATACCGTCTTCCTGATCAAACGCCCCTATCCGGTTAATTATCACCAGGTCATAATCTTGCTTTTCTAAATACCCTATCGCCTTCTTCAGCAGTTTTACTCTTGTTACCTCTGCAGAGAAATTATTTTCTATCAATGAGGTAATTTGAGGATGATCCACATTGCAATGCCCAACTATCAATACCTTTTTCATGTAATACCCAACTCCAGCCTCTTTAAATAGATCTGTTTTTGTAGCGCAAACTAAACAACTTAACCTTTTTCTGTCATTCCCGCAATGGTTCGATAAAGGCTTCGAGTGAGGCTCAGCCGAACTCCTCACCATGCTGAGCCTGTCGAAGCAAAGCGGGAATCTAGAAGTATCATAATAAAGGCAATTAGATTCCCATTTTCATTGGAATGACATAAGGGCAACATTGAAATTCATCATACATTAAAATGAGCTGATGTTGTGTGCTCCAACATCAGTCTTATATTGCACTTCATTTAATATATCGAACTACATCGTGCATGTCAAGAAAAGAATTTTTAATACTTCGACAGCGCTCAGTATGGCCTCGACTGAGCCTTCGACGTGAGCTCCGGTCGAACGCTCAACCGAATGTCCAAACCCTGAGCAAACCCCGTCCTTGAGGTAGGGGAAAGTCGAAGGGTTGATTTATGATTTTAGATTTACGATTTTAAACATGCAAAAGAACACAATAGTGAAGCCGGTAAGGACTCTTCGATAGACTTTATAAGGACAGTTGTCGCTGAAGATAACAAAACCAATAAATGGGACGGCAAGATAATCAGGAGATTTCCTCCGGAGCCGAATGGTTTTTTACATATTGGACACGCCAAGTCAATCTGCTTAAATTTTGGCATAGCGGCTGAAAACAAAGGTGGACGATGTCACTTGAGGGATGATGATACCAACCCTATTACTGAAGAAGCCAGATACGTTGACACTATACAGGAAGATGTCCGCTGGCTGGGATGGGGCTGGGACGAACACCTCTATTATGCTTCGGACTACTTCGAGCAAATGTATGATTACGCAGTGCAATTAATCAAAAAGGGACTCGCGTATGTCTGTGATTTGAATGCCAATCAGATCAGTGAATATCGTATTATTTACGAAGCATATCATACCCAAAAAGTTATTCAGATCATAAGGGTTGGCCACCGTAAGGATATTTATCGTTAAAATAATGTTCCGAGCATATACAACTGCGCCTGTTTTATAAAAAAATTGTTTTCAACTTAATTCTGTTTTATTATAATATAGCGATTATGACAAAGTTTGTGTTCAAAAATGACACATTTCTAGTAGGTGTACAACCAAATGCTGTTCCTGAAGGAAATACCGATAATTCTGACACAAGCAAAGACATCGAAGTTTTAAAGGAAGAAAATAAAAAATTAAAAGATGAAATTGAACGGTTGAAATCATTATTGAATAGTAATACTACCTAAAAAAACAATTTATCATTTTGTAAAACAATGGCTACCGTTACAACAAAACAGTCTGAAAAAACTGGAAACGTACACACAAACGACATTACCGTTGAGATTCCAGCGAACATGGAAACTTCCTTGCTTTCGATCAGGGAAGTTTGCAAAACCATGTTTGGGATTCTGCTGGAGGCTACCGGCAAACCAAAATTGTTTTCAGCCGATGGTATGGAATATGGTGTTGGTCTCAGTTTGCTTCGTGCGGGTGGCAGCTGGGAACTAGGTCTTTTTGGTAGCAGGGATAGCTGCCATAACCTGGCAAGAGCTTTCCTCGATTTGAACGTAGATGAAGAACCGCAGAGCAGCGAAGTTGTTGACTTGCTTGGCGAGATAGTCAACATGGTTTCCGGTGTTGTTAAACGATCAATTCCAGGTGGTGATGAAATCAACTTTGGGGTGCCTTTACATCTCATCGCAGAGGACTGTAAAACTTATGTGCCACATACAATCCCTGTAGTCGCACAACCCTTGTCTGGTTCTGACTTCGAGGGAGAGATACTGCTGGTTTGGAGTGAGCGTGATTCTGCTTCCCTTGCGAGTGAAATCGCTGGTGTGCTGAGTGATTCAACACCCAGCGAAACCCAATTACTCGGGCGCGTTATAGCTTTGTTTGAAGAATTTGAGGAATGCCTTGATGAGGCGGGTAATGATGACATAAGCAAGACTATTGATAATTGCTCATCCATCGTGATGGGATTGATCAACGAAAACATCCCTGACGGTGATACTGCGTTACAGTGGGTTCGTACGTCTGTCAATGAACTCGCCACTGCGCTACGCGAACGGCACACTCATCTGTACAAAGCTCCGTCACTTCCAGATTTTAAGACCGCAGAAAAGGAAGAAAAACTTGCCGAACAAGTTCCCGTCGAGCGCGATGATGAAACATTGGAAATTATTACCGATTTCCTTCAAGAGAGTGACGAAGGATTGAGCAACGCTGATCAAATCCTGATGCGTCTTGAGGGTGGCGCCGATGATCCAGACGGTATTAACGCCCTTTTTCGTGTATTTCATTCAATCAAGGGGCTGAGCAGCTTCCTGGGGATTAAAGATGTGACGAACCTGGCTCATACGACTGAGACCCTCCTCGATTTATCTCGTGATGGTAAAATAAAACTTAGCGGTGCCCCTTTGGATATCGTTTTCGAAGCTACGGAAATGATGCGCCTGCGACTAGACGATGCGCGTAATGCAGTTGAAAACAAACTCAGTTTCCCACAAACACGTGGCCTGGCGAAGCTCATTTCACGCCTTGAAGCTGTGATTCGCGGCGAGAGTATTCCAGCTCGCGAAGTGCCTGCAAGTCAACCGGTAACGCCTACTACTGTACAAGCAGCTCCAGCAAAGTTGAAAGAAACGGTAAAGATCTCAGTTGACCTTATAGAGCGTTTAGCCTTGATCGCGGCCTCATTCAACAAAATCGAACCTCAGATTGCAAATCTCAAATCCACAGCGCTTTCTGAAGAGGTTCATAAGGATTTGATTACGGCTTGTGCTGAGGTATACGAGGTTGCCACACTTATGCGGATGGTACCGATTCTGATGTTATTTCAGAAAATGACTCGTATGGTTCGCGACTTGTCTAAAAAGACCGGCAAGTTAGCCCGTTTGGTACTCTCAGGAGAGGATACCATGATTGCACGCAATATGATCGAGAAGCTCAAAGATCCGCTCATCCATATGATACGTAACGCTGTCGATCATGGTATAGAAGATGCTGAGGTTCGAAAGGCTGCCGGAAAACCGCCCCTCGGTACGGTTCAACTCAGTGCCAGGTGCGAGGATGACAATGGCAAAAAGCATGCAATCATTGAATTGAAGGATGACGGCAAAGGACTTGATCCAAAGGTGTTGATAGAAAAGGCCGTATCCAAAGACGTCATAGAATCAGGTACTGAGCTTACTGATGAAGAAGCTTTTAAACTTATCTTTGCAGCTGGTTTTTCTACCGCTGCCAATGTAACTGCAATTTCAGGTCGCGGTGTTGGTATGGACGTCGTGCGAAATAACATCGAAGCCCTTGGAGGTAAGATTTTGATTACCTCAGAAGTAGGAACAGGAAGTACGTTTACGATCACACTCCCATGGGGCACCTAATTCAATGATTATCATGAATCCAATGGAACCTAAGGATTTCTTCTCGCTCAAGTAATTTTGATCCTTGCGGTGGCATACAATAGGTGCACCTCAAGTTACAAAGATCTGTAACTGAAATCCTCAGATAACTAATTTTTCTTGAATATTTATCATACATTTTAAAATTAAAATTTAGCCACAAATGTACACTAATTTACACTAATTATAAAACTAACCTTTCGTATTCAAGCTTTTCTTTCCCAAAATTTAGAATAATTGCCAGCCTCAAGCCAGTAGCTTTTAGATAGTTAAGAGTTTGAGCTCTGTGAGCATCCATGATATTCTTAACAGACTTAAGCTCTAAAATATCAGCAAAATAGTCCCCTACTATTTCATCCTCAAAATAGACAGTTATCGGCACTTGTTGTTTGGCCGGAATCCCCTCTTTCTTAAATAATACCATCATAGAATTTTCATAGACTTTTTCCAAAAAGCCATAACCAAGTTTGCTATGTACTTTCATGGCAATACCAATTATTTTGTATGACAAATCTTTGTACAGTATTTCCTTTTTATTAGTGTCCATTCGTGTGAATCCGTGGCTAAACAATCTTTTCTGCTATTTCTTTAAATACTAAGGAATGTGCCGAATCTCCATTTAATGTTGTAAATGCCTTTCCTTCATCACAGCTATTTGTGATTACAGGATCAAGGGGAATCCTCCCGAGAAATGGAACACTCATTTTTCCCGCAATCTTTTCTCCCCCGCCTGATTTAAACACATCTATCTCTTTATTGCAATGGGGACAGGCCAGGATGCTCATATTCTCAACAACTCCCAGGATTCGTATATCATTGTCCCTGGCAAATAGTATGGCTTTCTGCGCATCCAACAAAGCTACATCCTGCGGTGTTGTTACTATGATTGCACCATCAATCTTCCCCAATAATTCGATCAACGTAATAGGCTCATTACCTGTCCCTGGTGGTAAATCTACCAGTAAATAATCGAGTTCTCCCCAGTTTATGCTCCCTACGAGTTCACAAAGAAAATCATACTTTGCTGTATCTCTCCATGCAACAGGTTCGTCAGGTTTTTCAATAAGAAAGGCTATAGAGACAACTTTTAAATTGCCATTAATAGACAATGGTTCAATACCCTGTTTATTACTCTTAAGCCTGCTTCCCTCCACGCCCAGCATCTTGGGAATATTGGGTCCATGTATGTCCGCATCTGCAATGCCCACCTTATAGCCTAATTCCACCAAAGATACTCCAAGATTTGTAGTTACTGTACTTTTTCCTACTCCCCCTTTGTTGCTCATAACCACAATCTTTTGCCCTATCCTGGACATTCTGTTGCTTATGGCCCATTTATTGTGCTTATGATGGTCTATTTTGCATTCAAAATTTTTGTTACACAATTCACACGTAAATGGTAATTCGCACTCACTCATAAATTAGCTCCTTTCCCGCAAAAAGACGTGGTCGGACAGGCAGTCGCCAATTTATGGCATTACGCCTGCCTGAGTGGCGGGTAAGCTGCACAAAATGGAGTATATTCTTGGAATTTTGTATATTGCCTCTCGTAACATAACAAATATATTTTATAAGGTAAAGCATTTCAATGAGTTATAAAAAATATTTATGTAGGTTGGGTGAAGCGTAGCGCCTGCCCAACAACCAGCCCGATACTCATTCTGGCGGGTGTCATTTAGGCGGGTACCCAACAAACAATGATATACGGTATTATTAACGACCTATTGACGGCGAAGCCGTATGACAGCACAACTAAATGACATAAACTAACAACATACTCTTATCGTTACTTATTGCTTAGGTACCACTTTGATGGCAATTGGCTGATTTACTGTATTGCATACATTCTCACAAACACCACATCCCACACATTTCTCTTTATCCACTATCGGTCTATTTTCATCCTGATATATTGCATCTGGTATAGGACAATTTCTTACACAGTGTTCACAAAATTGCGCACCATATGCCATACAATTAGATTCATTTATATACGCCTTGCCCATCGCAACTTCTTCCTTATCCTTCACCTCTACCAGAGCACCATCCTTACATGCCTTTATACAGGGAAAGTCCTCACATAAAAAACACGGTGTCTCTTCAGGTACAATAATAGGTGTACCGTCTGCAATGTCAAAATCTTTATTTAACTTTCGTATACTATAATGTGGGCAGACCTTCACGCATTCATCACACCTGGTACATAAGGAGAGAAATTCCTTTTCGTTCAAAGCGCCAGGAGGTCTGATATAACGCCTCGTTTTTGGATTGGTATTAGGATTGGAAACAGTATCTACCTTTGTCTTAACTATATCACTAATCGTATTCCCTATATAAGAAAATGTCTCTTTAAAGAATTCCCTTCTTCCGCGGTCTATAATTTCATCTTTCATTTTATGTTACCTTGTTAATAACCAATATCGAACATGACTCTAAAAACACGGACAAACGAGTTTGTCTTGTGAAATTTACTTTATTCTTACCCAATGAATAAGAACTTGTTAATTTACAATTTGGTTCTGGAGACTGTATTCCCCCTTAATAAAGGGGGTCAAGGGGTTGTCTCCCCTCAAATTTATTTATCCAACACTCAATACGTTTTAAAACTCCATCTAAATTCTTCTTAACATCTAGATCATGGAAGCGTAAAAATGCAAATCCCATGCGTTCAAGCTTTTCTTGTCTGGATTTATCTGCTTCGAATCTTTCCTCATGGCTGGTACCATCTATTTCAATAATCAAACGTATTTTACTGCAACAAAAATCTACTATGAAATTATCAATCGGCTTTTGCCGCATGAATCGGTATCCTTTCATTTGCTTCCCTTTTAAACAATTCCACAACAAGACTTCTGAAATGACGCCTTTTCTCCTTAGTTTCCTGGCAAGGTTTTTTAATTTTGGGTTATAATATATTTTCATTGTCGTTCAAACAACCCCCTTAATCCCCCTTTTTTAAGGGGGAATTTAAAAAAGCCTCCTTGAAAAACTCCCTTCTTCAGCGGTCAATTTTCTCATCATTCATTTATATAACCTCACTATGTGTACCACGTTCAGCAGCTTCATGTACCTTATCTGAATAATTGTTTAAATATAACAACCCGTCTGACATTGAAAAATTGTACGGAAATATAGGTAAGCTTTTATCTATTCCTTTTTACATATCCGTAAACATTACATGCCTCATCAGGAGTCATTCCCTTGTTTGTCTCGTAAAAATAACCAAGACTCATATCATCTCGTTTTGGATGCGCTATTTTTGTTAATCCATACTTTCCAGGATCACGCATTATGGGAGCATATTTCTCCAACTCAAAGAGGCATGGAAGGCAAGAAGCCCCTCTGGATTTTATAAACCCGTCATTAGATCTTATGAAATCAAGAGTTTCAAGCGCTTCTTCCCTGGTTTCTGATGGAAATCCGACGATAATATACATGTGTATGGCAACACCCGAATCCAAACAATATCCTATAATACTTTTAATTGTTTCAGTTTCTATACCCTTTTCCATCAATGAAAGGATTCTTTTGTTAGAAGATTCAAGACCATAAACCATCTTAAGACATCCTGCGTCTCTGGCTTTCTGTATTATGTCTTTCGTAAGTCCTCTATCAAACCTTACTCCTGCCATCCATTTTACGTCATTGCCCTCTTCAATCAATCGCAAGCTCAAATTATCCAACTGTTTAACAGGCATGCACTCATCGCTAAAGAACATATATCTAGTACCGTACTCTTCTTTCAGTTTTTCTATATCTTCAAGCACTAAATCTAAATTCCTCAATCTGAATCGTAGGTTATCTATATGGAGATTACAAAATGTACATTTTCTCCAGTAACACCCCCTTGAGCTTTGCAATGGTAGAACTCGCATTGGAGACAGATACGATTCAAAAGGAAAACCATAATACTCAGGTGTAGGAAGAGAGTTTATGTCTTCAATATGAAATGGCTCATTTACACGAGTCTTATTTCCATCTCTATATACAAGATTGGGTACCTTACTAAAATCCTTCTTACCATCAAGTTGCTCGATTAAGTTTAGTAGAGCGTGTTCTCCTTCAAATACAATAAAGCTGTCTACAAGTTCAAATAATTTATGCGGCCCTTTTAGATTATCTATAAGCTTTGTAAATACACTTCCTCCCATTGTTATATGAGTATCCTTGTTTCTTTCTTTCAGCAGTCTTGCTAATGTAAATGCAGGCATTACCTGAGATGTTGCCGTTACAGAGATACCAACGAGAGATGGCCCATCCTTAACAATTGAGTCAAGTATATGTCCTTGAAAGAGGTCACGATATGGATTTTCATTTTCATCATCAGCAGCCTTTATAATATCTGAGGATGAATATACACTATACTTCATAGAATTGTCAGTAATAGTTATCTCAGATGGATAATACAACATGCCATATGCTTGTAGCCATCTGTCAATAATCTTCCAACTCTCCACATAATCATTAATATCATAAAACCCTTCAGATTTCAATGTTGCCTTAGCCCACTCTACTTTCTGGAACATGTTTTCAAATTCAATAACTTCCTTAACCCACTCTATTCTTTCAGTTTCACCAGAGTTGTCTGTGTCATTGCCGAATGATTTTCCGCCTCTCCTAATCCTCTCATTTACTTTTACATAAGTATCTTCTACCCTTTTTTTAGAAAGTAGGGTATCCATGACTTCTATATTCAAATCACGAATTGAAACATCATGAATGCCTTCCTTCTTAAGAAATCCTTGTAATGAAGGTAAACTTAAAAAAGGTTGAGATGGTATCCAGGATGGTGGAAAAATCAACGTAATCTGCAAATTTTACTCCTTAATATGTTTTTGTTCAGCTAAGTGGAAAGCTAAAGCTTTCCGCTACATTCAAAATTAGTTTATATTATAAAGACATATGTCTTTCTCTTCAAATTAAAAAAGCCCCTAATAGTTAATTAGGGGCTTTTTTAATTTTTACTTTCAAGTTTTTAAAGGTGGTGCGTTTGCCCGCCTGCCGTCTGTCGGGCAGGGGAAACGCACCCCCTACATTACATCTCAAGTGTTATTCAACCTTTGTGGTTCCACCTTCAAGATATAGTTTCATAAACTTACTCTCATTTGCCGGTGTAAAGCCTGTTTTAGAAGGCTCCCAAATTCCCTTAGCGCCCAATCCTCCATCCTCGGCTTTTGTAATCCTCACAAGGGTTTCTTTTGGAACCGTGTTTACAGTATGATTGTCCGCCTCACCACCGTGCATGTAAGCCATTGCAACCTTCTTCTTATGGAAAAGGGTATCTGTCATGTGCATCGGCATCAACCATGACCTGGTTATCGATTGCTGCGAACCATATCTGAAATTAGAAAGATATCCATCCGATGACATCGCCATGCCGTCAGACCTCGTCTCGTGCGCCTTAACGCTCTTTTCGGTTGCCACGTATGGGGCATGCTTCATCATGGTCGTATGGTATGGATATGCAGGATTATACTTCGCCCTTACCATAAGTCTTGCAACCTTATAGAATGGATCATTAGGCTTCCAGGTCCTGTACGGCCTATCAACCGGGTTTGCGTCCACATATATATAATCACCATCGTTAATGCCCAAATCCTTTGCTGCCTGTGGATTAATGTGAAGCTGGTGTTCGCCTACACCAGGAGACCTCTTATCCATCCTATATGGATCTCCAAAGTTGCTATCCCAGATAAGATTCCAATCCACCGTACTCCATTGAGAATGCACCCTGTGTCTTGTCTTGGGTGTAACACAAAAGAATTTGTAACCTCTTTCCCATAAAGGATTTTTTGTCTTTTTTACCTCACTCCAGGGCATTTTTATGTTCCTTACATGACGCTCATCCGCTCCCATATGACTCTTCGGTACTCCGTAATCATCAGGTCTTATATACGGGTTTGTACTAACAATAGCGTTTGGAAGATAAGGTGTCGCTTCTACAGCCTCCCTATGACATATAAAGTTTTCTCCGTATTCAATCGCCTCCGGTATGTCACAGTAGGCATGGAGTCTTCCATCATCAGTAAAGAACGGACGGTCATAGGTCACCTGTTCGTATAATGGCAACCTGGGATATGTATGGAAGTTCATGAGCGCGCCACCCGGAACGCCATACTTACCTGCAATGATGTCATTTACCTTATAACCCCTTGTCGGAACACTGCCATCAAAAAGCCTCTGCATATACACCTCAGGTCTACCCTCAAGCGCAAATTTCCAGTAATCTGCAAACCTGCCGTCCCCAAGAATATCTCCTATTTTCTTTGCAAGCAAGGCGCTCATCAGTACATCATCTTTTGAATCGTGCAATGGCCTTATGCCGCCCTTCCATACCTGCAAAAACGGGTTAGAACACGCACTCGTAACTTCATAAGTCTCAAACTCCATCCAGGAATTTGCCGGTAATCCAACGTCCGCATATTGTACGGATGCGGTCATTATCACGTCGCTTGACATAATCAAGTCTATCTTAGGACCCACATTCTTTAGCATCTCATACACCCATTTTGCATTGTTTATAAGATTGACATTATTAAACCACAATGACTTAGTAGGAGTATTAAGGTGTGTCTTTCCAGTAAAGCATTTCTTGCCGTACTTGGGTGTATTTACAATCAACGGAGTGTCTCCATGGTTCCAAAATGCAACTTCTTCGTCCATTGCATAGCTGCGGGCTTTTACTTTTTTGCCATCTAGATAAGGGTCCAGGTTCATGTTGAAAGGATCCTCCGCTATTGGACCCTTAAACCCTGGTCCAGACCATTTTGATGCCTGAAAGTTTCCAGCCTTGTAATTACCCGCCCACGTATGTGAACCCGATCCATGATACCCTACGTTACCAGTTAACATTAATGGCAGATATGTTGCCCTATTATGCAGAGTTGCATGGAAATAATGATTTATTCCCTCTCCGTAATGTATGGATACAGGCTTAATGGTTGCTACATCCTTGGCAAGCCTTTCGATCAGGTGTGCAGGAGATCCCGTAATATCTGAAGTTGTTTTCACATCAAAATCTCTAAGGTGTACTTTATACATATCAAAGAGTGTCATAACTTCTACTTCCTTACCGTCTAAAGTCTTCACCTTATACGTGCCTTCGAGAGAAGGATCTATACCCTTTGCAAAGAGTTTCTTACCAACATCCTCTCTTGTTATCGCCTTAAAGCCTTTTGATTTTTTATCATATACAACAAAATCCCCTATCTGCTCTCTTTGTTTATCCTTCAGTCCCTGTACCTCTTTAGAATATTCGAGCTTTTCATGTTTATAGTTCTCAAATATTTCGTCCGCCTTTAGTCGTTTAAGCGTATCCGTCCTTACCAGAAGAGGGAAATCTGTGAACTTCTTAACATAGTCTTCATCATACCATTTCTTATCAATAAGTATTTTAGCGATGCAGAGGAATATAGAAGTATCCGACAATCCTGTCCTGACAGGTATCCAGTAATCAGCCTTTGTTGCAGCAGGATTGTATTCAGGCGCAATAACCACTATCTTACCACCCCTCTCTATAATTTCTGTTAACCAGTGCGACTCCGGCATCTTGTTCTCAATCAGGTTCTTTCCAACTTGTATAGTTAACTTAGAGTACCTCAAGTCTGCAAAATCAATATCTGACGTCTGCAAGCCGTGGGAAAAAGGATGACCGGGCGCCTGGTCGCCATGCCATGTATAGTTTGAAAATCTTCTTCCTCCCTGTGCCTTGTCCGGACCTACACCCCTTACATTAGCATCAAGAAGGGCAAGCATATTACAAAAACGATATTGTCCCATATACTTTCCTATAACGCCTAATAACCCCATCCCACCACGGGTTTTAAAACACCTGGTGCCGGCGCCGTGCCAATGTGTAAGCGTTTCCGGAGCATATTTATCTCTCTCCAGCAGCCTTTTCTTTCCCTCTTCGCCACTGTATGTCTTTGCTATGTGAATCATACCCCTCGCTACGTAATCGAGTATATTATCCCATGACATCCTAATATGCTCATCGGTACCTCTGGATGTAAATTTATATTTTTCCCTGTTCTCCCAGTCAAGCTCCGGAAACCCATCATCCGCCCACTGCTTCCAGCCCTTCCTGAGAATCGGAAACCTTAATCTATGCGGACCGTATACCCTTCTAAATAAAGTAAAACCTTTTAAACACATCCTCGGATTCCAGCTCCTTTGTGGTTGTCTTCCTTCAATATCCGTGTAATCCTGATGTTCATAATCCTGCTCTGTCCTTACTACAACATTATTCCTCACGAATGCCCTCACCCTGCACTGATGGGTATCGTTAGGAGAGCAACAAAATGAAAACGAGCGATCATATCGATATTGGTTTCTATAAACATCTTCCCATTCTCTTTCAGGATAATAATCAAGAGGATTAACAACCTCTACCGCAGGCTTTAATGATTTAAAAGCAAGCGCCTTTCTCGTAGGTATTGAAACCGCTGCTGTTATCCCTCCGGCGATCTTTATAAATGTCCTTCGTGTAAGTTTCATAAGCATCCTCCTTTATAAAAATTTAATATGGTAAATATGAACTATTTAATAACTTATGTTAAGCTATCCATTTCTCACTGTTTTGTAATTTGGAAGGCTACCCGCCAAAAAGCACGTCGGGCAAGAAGCCTTCCGCTATATTTGCTTTACTCATAATACTAAAAGATGTTGTATACGCCTTCTACCATTTACCGGCTTTCACTTTATAATATTCCACACATCTGGGACATACACCATCATGTGGACTCCAATCGGGAAAATCCTCCTTTAAAATCTTAACGACTTCTTCATCACTTTCTATGTCTTCTACCCATTCGAATGATGGGAATCCACACAGTGTGCAGGTAGTCCCCGGAAGAGGTCCTACTCTTTCTGCTTCATTCTCATGATTACCTTCTTTCGCTATCGCAAGAACTTTATTAATATCCTTAGACAATTCGATCATTTTAGGGTGTGTTAGAGGCTCTTTTCCTCCCCACATTTTCTCAAATATTGAGCCTCTGGTATCTTCTGGAATCTTACTGAAAAATGAATCAAACTCTTTCTTTCGAATCTCCTTGTTGGCGATAGATTCTTTTCCTTCTCTTTCAAGTCTGCTATCCACGTAAATATCCCAGAAAAGTCTGTATCTATCTCTTATTATACGTTCTTCCATAGGAGAACAGTCAAAATGTTCCACGCTATAACCAAAATCTTCATCCATCATGTCAGAAACATGCATAAGCTCATGAGCAAGCACCTTATGTATTTCTTTACCACCTTCTATAAACTGTTCCGGATACAACCTTATTATAACCTTTTTACCATTGTCAACTACATTTGATCCTTCATTTTGCTTAGTGGTCGCCCTTCTTACGTGCACTTCCTCAATCTTATCCTTTATTCCGGGGTATTCATTTAGTATTTCTTTTAAAAAAATATCATAGCCTAACCGATGAAAGAAATCGTTATCCAGGTCTCTAAATCTCTTTGGCCTATTTTCCTGTTCAATTTCATAAATTCCATCTCTCAGTTCATGGTACTTATTGTACAACTCAATGTCACCATGCCTCTCTCTCTCGGCTAGACCTTTAAATACTATATCGTCAACTAATTGAATATCGTAGATTATCTCATGCCCTACATCCTTCTCTAGTGTAAGATTTTGTGTGGCATTTTGGTTTTTATCAAGCATATAATACTCCGACCAAAGCACAGATCAAATTACAATATCTAAAAATTTTGCGATATCCATAACTTCATTAATACTTCTCTTCTTCCATACATGAATCACATGCCGAGGCGCTCTTACCTTCAAGCCTTTGCAAATAATCAGGTTCTCCACTTTGCAATTCATCTATCTCTTCGGCACTGACCCCCAGATTTTTCATTTCAAGATGAACAAAATCATTAGCCAACTTTGCAACCTGTCTGTAAAACTCCACGGTAGTCTTTCTCTCTACAGCTTTTGAAAAAGCCTGTATCCATCTACCAATATGTGCATTTAAAAACTTTTTCTTCCCGGTAGCACATGACTCCAGTTCCTTTTCTCCATGATTTTCGATCGCATATGCTATTTTATAAGTTAGGAAATGCAGAAACTCCAGTTCTACGGCTATATGATCCCATCTGTTATTAGTGTCGTCCTTTGATACTTCTAATCCAAACGCCCTGTAGAATCCTGAAATATCAGCCAAGTCTTGTGTTTGTTGATATATGTGAGAACCGCTGAAGTACATTTCATAAGGTGGACAATCCATGGCTACAGTTGCATTACCAAACATATGCAGATATCCTTTATGCATTATATCCGGTGATATGTTTTTAAGCTCATCCTGCACACATTTAAAAGTCCCTGACAATTCACCGTTACCGTTCATTCTCAGACAACTTCCTACTTCGTTCATGTAATCCTTATTATTCAGGAATTCAACTAATTTTTCATCCGGTTCAAAAAGGCACATCGAAAGAAACTGGTATATTTGGCTGGATGCAAGTAATTTCTCTACCTTCTCATTCTTTTCGTTTGACACAATATTCCTTTAATTTTTTAAATAGCTAATTTATCCTTAACCCGAACGAGTCTAGCTCTTTTTAATATCCGCATTTTTTATAAAAAGAGCAGGATAAGAAAAGGCTGGGCGAGTCGGAACAGGAATTTTAAATTTACATAAATACCTAAAAACTAACAAAAAACCTCATATACGGTGCAGCTTAAAGGTTAGGCGCAACCTAAAGGTGCGGCTACCATTTCAGTTTTTTTGAGTCTATCACTTGACATTGCTAAAATAATCAAGCGCCTGTCTAGATTTTTTATATCCAAACACATATTGGTCTGTTGTAGATGCCAGGTTACCGTCATACCATTTACCTGATCTAACCGCATAACACTCAAAGCAATTACGGCAAACACCGTCTGCTTTTTCCCAATCAGGATAATCTGCATTTATATGCTTCACTGTATCACTATCTATATGCCCGCTGTCCAACCAAAAATATGTTGGTTTTCCGCATAACGGGCATGGACTCTGGTACTTTCCTTCATCTAAATTCGCGGGAGTTAGATACTTCACTCTGGATTGGCCTTCGGCTTCCTTTAGTCTGTTCAACCAACCCTTTCCTCCATGTTCCACCCAGTATAATTCTGTAATAAGCGGCTCCGATTTTTCGCTTGACTGTTCTTGATATAATCCCCAATTTATGCTACCTGTATTTCTCATATGGTACTTTGTATCATCAGCCGGTTTAAATGCCTCAAATCCACCGGACCATTCCTCGGCAACAACGCTTTTAGAACAAATCCCTACAGCATTCATACCCACAAAGATAAATACAGCAATTATCCCAATAAATTTCGGGTATTTCATTTTCTTTTATCCTCCCTAATTAATAAAACTTCCTTTAATAATTATTTTCGATTCTCTTTTAGTACGAGAAAAACCTTTCTTTTGAACTCTCCCACGTTGGCTCTTCAACTTTAATCCTCACCACTTCCGTCCCATCTTCCGCGTAACCAATCGCAGTATCATCGTACACCTCGAACTTCTTCCCGTTTACCTGTGTCTCATAAACCTTTTTTCCTTTCTCAATCTCAAACTTGGATATCATTGTCTGTGTGGTTCTAAAGAGTTGCATTATTGCCAGCAATTCCCTGGAAGGCGCAGAAAATTTCTCGATTGCTTCATCCACACCGGGACCGAACATCTGCCTCAGGTATCCCCTGGGCGCCCATCTCGGCGGAATATAGTAAATGTTTGGTTCAGTCCCAAACTGAGGATAAAGAGGTAATGCCACTTTATGAATCCTTATTAACCAATCCATAGGATTCTTCGGGTCGGGTTTATTGCGATCACCTGTAAGAAGTCCGTTTAACCTTATCTTACCTACACAAGCCGCCATACACCTTGCCTCCATTCTTCGCCCCTTCGTAACCGGATCTTTTCCCTCTACCCTTGGATAGCAGGCTATACATTTTTCAGTAATACGGGTTTCACCCCTGTACATCGGCTTTTTGTATGGACATTGTTCTACACACTTTCTATATCCTCTGCAACGCTTCTGGTCTATTAAAACAATACCATCTTCTTTACGTTTATAGATTGCTTTCCTGGGACATGCAGCGAGGCAAGCCGGATAGGTGCAATGATTACACAATCGCTGCAAATAAAAATACCATCTCTTATGTTCAGGGAGTTCTGAATACTCACTTACCTGTTCGGTCTCAATATTTGTTTTCTCACTCGCAGCAGTATCCTCATAAATATTCGGGAATCTCCATTCCTTATCATCCGGAATATAGCCCACAGCATGCTGTTTAAGACCCTTTATTTGAGCCAATTCGAATATTGTATCGCCATTGTAAAGCCCGTAAGGGGCTTTTTTATCATCTTTGTCTTCGGCGGAAGTATACCATTCCATCGGGTTGTTCCCGTTGTCCCACAACAACTGTAATATATTGTGGTCCCAAAATTGTGGATATCCTCCATAAGGTTTTGTCTCTACGTTGTTCCACCACATATATTCCTGCCCCTTGCTGTATGTCCAGGTGCTTTTATGGGCCATTGTACAGGTCTGGCAGGCAATACACCTATTTGTATTAAACACAGCCGCAAATTGCTGTTTTGGCCTTGATTCAAAGTATGGATATTCCATCGTTCTTCCGAGATGCCAATTATGAACAAGTGTCATTATTATCCTCCTTTATTTTTAACATATATTTTAATATACAAAATATTTAAATATTATTATTAATAGTTATTTTAAAGAAATTTACTCTGCTAAGTACTCGACCCTTTCTATCTTTAAAGGACTCCACCTTATGCTAATAGACTTTTGCCCGTCTCTATCACCTTCGTTTCCATTCCATACTGCAACATTAAAGAATGTCTCCATACCAGGCACGAACTGTACGTCATCTTTATCCGGGGTTATCAGGGATCTATAAACTACAACATTCCATTTTCCATTAGCCCAGGTACCTTTACCTTTTACGTCTTGATGGGCTTGTGAAGTAAGAGTTCCAAACCCTATAGCATTCATATCTTCAACTGATCGACCTCTATTCGCTTTAGATAATATACTTCCTCCAGCTATTCCACCTGCCATGAGGGGAACACTTTCATATGCTTCTTTATGATAATGTAATGGATTTGGATCAAAATCAAAGTCGCTATTCATGTTAGGATACTGGTCTTCCATATGCTCGTATCCACCGGCTAAATGTAATTCTTTTTCCCAGTCAGCCTTCCAATGCCAGATATTGACTGGCCTACCCCTATCACCCATTCTGGGGCTGAATGGCGTTTCTGGAGATATAGTCACAATATCTAAAGGGAACATCATACCAACAGCATCCCTATATTGAGTAGACGTAATAGCTCTTTCATCCCTTGTCTCATCACTCCATGTAAGACCAAAGAATATCGTCTCTCCATTGTGAAAACCTCTAACTTCTAACTCAGTTACAGAACCTCCCCCATTAGGAAATGCCAAATCTTGAATCTGTAATTCAATTTTTAATGGATCTACTTGTTCAAATGCCTTATCTGTAGAGTTTATATCTAAATTTAAGTATTTTACAATTAAAGGTGTTTTTGTAGGAATGTTTTCCTCTATACTTGCTTCCTTTTCTAAACCTTGCGCTAATATTTTGTCATTAAAAGTAAATACAAAAGCAGCAGCAATGCTTACAAAGAAAGCCGATTTCACTAATAACTCTTTTAACATTTTATTATTCCTCCTTTTTTATAGTGATTGTATAATTAGGCGCTTAGCGCTTCAAAATCGACAATTTTTTGTCGACATGTTGTAACTTATTGTATTAGTTGTGGTTGTAACTGCTCCGAAGCGAGCCACCTTTTCCGAGCGAAGTCTCGGAAAAGGCTTATGTCCTTAGTAAAATTTTTTTGCCCATTTTTGGCAAAATATTTTAATGTGTGTAACATGTTGCAATAAACGCAAGGCCAAAGCCTCGCCCTACATTTCTCTTCCGACTCGTTCGGGTTAAGAACAATGAAATTTTAAACTTGAAAGTATTTAGGCGACTACCTAATAT
>MAYW01000002.1 GCA_001723765.1 Candidatus Scalindua rubra | reverse complement strand
GAAATACTTTGTACAAGCCAAAGAGCGTTTTGTTAAAGCCATAATTTCTCAAATCCTTGTTATCGTTCAACAGCTTGACGGCTACGACCGTGAAATAAAAGAACATTACGACCTTCATCCTGATAAAGACATATTTAATACGCTTCCTGGTGTTGGCATGGATATCGGCCCCCGCTTACTATCTTGCTTTGGCGACCGTAGAGATCGCTTTACTCACTTTAATAATATCCAATGTCTGGCTGGTACTGCTCCGGTTACGAGAGAAAGCGGTCGCTCCCGCCATGTCTTTTTTCGTTTTGCTTGTAATAAAACATTTCGCAATGTTGTTGATCAAATGGCTTTCACCAGTTTGCAACGTTCACTTTGGGCTAAAAATTACTATGATCAATCAAGAAAAAAGGAAATTCCCATCATTCCGCACTTAGATCCCTGGCAAATAAATGGATTAAGATTATCCATCAATTGTGGGTAACTCATACTACTTATGATGAAAATTATCATTTAGCTCAAATTACCAAGAGAGCTTTGGCTAAAAAGATAGCTATTTAATTAGTTCTTAAAAAAATAAATTAACTTCTGTCAAAAAAAAGGTTGTCATAGAAAGTCTCAGGTGACAATTTTCTGTCAGAAAAAGCAAGAAATTGTCGACTTAGAGACTAAAACATCAATACAAGCCTGTACTACTTTTTCAGGTGATATCAGAGTCATACAACGTCGATCTGTAGGGCATGTCTTAAGCTGGCATGGTGAGCAATCAATATCTTCTCTTATCACCTTACCTATCTCATATTCAGATTCTGTATATCTGGGGTCATTAGGGCCCATTAATACGACAACTGGTCGTTTAAGCGCTACGGCAAAATGTCTTGGCCCGGAATCCAGCGTTATTAAGAGCATACACTTTTTTACTAGCACTTTATATACATTAAGTGAGATTGAGGCCATTGAAAGATTGATTAAACCTTTCCTGGATAATTTCTCAATTTCATCAGCAAGTCTGGTCTCATCCGGACCACAAGTCAGGACTATATTACAATCAACAACTTCCTTTAATAAATCTGCCGTTCTGGCAAATCCTTCTGTAGACCAGAGCTTTGAAGAACCATAAGATGCCCCGGGGTTTATCAGGAAAAAGGGTTTTTCATCGATATGGTATTTTTTTAATAACTCATTTGCATTATCTTCACATTCACTGGAAATAAACAACTCTAACTCCTTCGAGCCTATCTTACATCCAAGTTGAGTGCATAACCTTAGATAATAGTCTCCCATATAAGTGGGCAAGAATCTTCCATTTTCGCTCAGTCTCTCTATGCTGTCTGTTAACAAGAAAGAACGAGCGTCACGACTGTAACCAACTCGTTTCTTAACCCCACTTAACCATACTGTGAACGCGGAACTGAATGAATTTGGGAATAAAAATCCCAAATCGAATCTTTCTTGTCTGAGCTTGTAGATCAAGCTTAAATAATCCTTTGTACTATTACTAAAAACTTTTTGTGAGGAAGAATATCCATTTGTACTCTTACTCATCCCGGGATTGAATTCAATAATATCATCAAACCAGGAAGAACCGTCTGTTATGCCTCTCAAATTCTTTTTAATCAGTAACGTTATGTGTGAATCGGCAAAGTTTTCTCTAATACACCTGAATGAAGGTGTTGCCATCACAACATCACCAACCAATTGGGTGCTCTGACAAGGATTTTTTCTGCCTTAATTATGTGTTCCATTTTGAATTAACAGAAATTTTATAATAAACTTACATTCAGGTATATATGATTTTCAATATGTCATTGCTATTGACATAATAATATCATTCATATATAGTTACAACATAAATTTATCTGAGTAACTGAGGAAACAAATGATGAGGCATGATCCAGCAACCGAAAAAATTAGAAGGTGAGGTATCAAATCTCAGTCAGATTCAATCATGAACCTCGGACGCCTTGTAGAACAATTACATACAACTACAGAAAATACATCAAGTCAGAATAGTACAAAAAACATAGGTTTTCAAAGAAAAAATTACAAACTAAGCATAAAATCGCTCAACAATAAAGGATTACTTAATGATATTATAAAAATCTAATGAAATTACCAAATGTTCAAAATGCGGTATGGTTTATAGATGATGATGAAAATTATCCTAGATTTGTTACCGCATATCCATTAGAAAGGAGAGAAAAGTGATTAAAGAATTAGACGATGTCATTCTTACTACCGATGTTCCGGAGCACGGACTATTAGCTGGAGATATTGGAACTGTCGTGTTAATTCACAAAAAAGGGGCTGGTTATGAGGTAGAATTTACAACTACTGATGGTTCAATGTTAGCGGTAGTTACATTACTAGCCAACCAAGTTCGACCTACTGGTGCCAGAGAGATTGCACATTCGAGATTAATTACACAATAATGGCAACTTAGTGCTATAAGCTACAGAAGAGACATCAGGTCAGAATAGTACAAAGAACGCAGGTTTTCAAAGAAAAAATCACAAACCAAGCATAACGGAATGAGTTTACCGGGGGAACGCGGGGAACGGGGTCAAACCTACAATATACACTTAGCAAATTACGCATAAACATGCTAAATAAATATAAATGAAATACCGTGTCGAATTAAAACCAAAAGCGATCAAAGATTTGAATAATATTCCAAAAGCAAATGGGAAGTGAATAGTTGAAAAGCTGAAGCTTCTTGAAGGTAAAAAAGAATTTGTTGTATTGCCTTACAAGGAATTTTTGCAAATCCAAGAGGCATTAGAAGATTTCGAAGATCTAAAAGAACTTAGAAAAGAAAAAGAATATGCTAAGGATCCGCCTACTCCTCCTCTTGATAAGATTGCTAAAGAGCTTAATCTATAAAATAGGCATAAAAAATCAAAATATTATCACCATGCCAACAGGCTATCCGAGAATTGTCATTCCGAACTTGATTCGGAATCCCATACGCTGTAAACCCTTAAAATTTATAGATTCTGAAATAAATTCAGAATGACAAAATGATGTTTTTGTTATTCTTAGACAACTTGTCAAGATACGTCCCCAGTAATCCCTTGGCTTTAGTATTTATTTTGTAGAAGATGATAGTTGTTGAAATATCTTTAACATTCTAGGAGCATTTGCCTTAAGTGAATAATGCTCAATAACCCTCTTTCGTCCTTCTATTCCCATTCTCTTTCGAAGATTATGGTCATTTATTAAGATTTCCAGTTTTTCTATCCATTCTTCTTGTGTATTTGCCCAGAAACCATGTACACCATCCTTAACGATTTCCTTGTTGATTCCTGCAGGGCTGCAAACTACCGGAACACCCACGGCAAGACACTGCAGTATCTTTAGTCCACATTTTCCATGCGACCATGGATCGTCTAAAAGTGGCATTACGCCGATATCAAAACTCTGAATATCTTTTACTTCTTCCTTCTCGTTCCAGAATTTCTTCTCCACAACCATATCTTCACAATCGAAAAAGGTATCACATACAATCTTCAATTTTAAATTATTGTGTCTTTTACCAAGGATTTCAAATACAGGCCTCATTTTTTCCAGATAATGTATACTTCCATGCGCACCTATCCAGCCTAAGGTAATATTATCATTTTCCTCAGAATACTCCTTCTGAGAGTATAAAGTCATGTCTATGGGTGATGGTATAATTGTAACATTATTTGTATAGGGTGTAGTATTTTTTTGTAAATATCCATTTCCGGCTATAACATAGTCGGAGGCATTAACCATATTTTTAAACATTTTGGTACGTGTGTTTGATTCAGGACTAACTGCCTTTGAATTACGGTACATTACGGAGTCATCAAAATCATAAACGATCCTTCTCGCATTTTTCCTTATATATTTAAGCCAGGCAATCCGAAATCTTTTTCTTTGTATAAACAGGATATCGTATTTGTTTACGCTCTTGAACAACCTTAGTTTTTTAAGGAATCCTTTCTGGAAAGGCAGGACGGTTGCCTGTACTCCGTGCTCCTTTAGATACGGAAGATATTGAAGTACCCTGTATCTACTTGCCGCCACATCAAGACCTTGAACTAAGAATAATATCTTCATAGAATTTAGCTCCTTTTAGTCGCTAACTTCTTGGTTTTGCTTCGCAAAATAAAAGTCATATTTCTGTCTGGAGTCAGACAAGGAAATACTATCCTATTTCTACTTACACAAAAGAAACGTCATTTTTCGATAACAGGTTTCGTAATTGCTCAATATCAAGCTGTTTGATATTGTTTTTTTGTTGAATTTCCAATAGAGTTCTTTATAACTTCGTTATAAACTTCTATCATTTCCTCACAGTTTTTTTCTGTGGAATATTTTTCGGCTTTTTCCCGAGCAGCTAAGGATGCCTTTTTTCTGAATTCATCATCAAAGAAGAAGTTTATCTTTTCCGCTAATGTCTCGTAATCCATAGGGTCTTTCATTACAAAGCCCTCTACACCATCATCTATTACACCACTTGCACCATCATATACAGTCGTAATAACCGGCAGACCGCTAGCCAGAGATTCTGTAACTACTAAAGAACATGAATCATAAAATGTAGGATGTACATAGAGATCAGACGCTGCATAATACTTTTCTATTTCATTTACGTGTCCTAAAAATATTAAATTCTCCATGCAACCTAATCTCTTTGCTAATTTACGGTATGCAGTTTCTCTTCCCCTTCCTATAATTAATGCCTTAAAGTTCCTATGAGACTTCCTAAATTCTCCCAGAGACTTTATCAGATTGGAAAGCCCTTTTAATCTGAAGTTGTTACTTATGTATAAGATTATGAACTCTTCACCAATAGACAGCTTTTCTCGTATCACTTTTCTGTATTCTTTTTTATTGGATGGATTAAATCTTTGAATATCCACACCATTATAGATTACGTTTATCTTTAGTGGGTCGATATTATGATATTTTATAATATTATCCTTTATCATGTCAGATATAGCAATAATCCTGGATACACTTTTACTCGTATATTGTTTTCTATCTAGCCATAAAATAAAATTTTGTCTAAGGCTGAAAACCCGGATTATGTGTTTTAAAAATCTGTAAACAGGATTTCTTATTGACAAAAAATCTTGTTTTAACCAAGCCTTTTCCACTCCACAGTGTGGATTAAATACATTCATCCCAAGCGCCCTGCCAACAACCTGTATTATGTCAAATTCTTGTTTGAAGATCTTTCGCCAACTGTTTATGACAAATGAAACTTCTTTAAGAAATTTTGGATATCTTATAACGGGAATAGTATGAAAGTGCATCTGGTTATTATTGTTTTCCCACTCGCTAGCAAATATATGCACTTCATGACCTCTCTCTGTCAGCCGATTTGCAAGCTCGGCAAGGTACCCTTCTCCTCCTCCCTTTGAGGGCAGGAATTTATATATATTTAAGGCTATTCTCATAAATTAGCTCACTCCCCGCCTGCTGTCGGGCAGGCGTTCGCTGATCCTGACCTGTCGTCAGGACAGGTTTATCCTGTTTTGCTTCGCAAAATGAAAATTTACATTAAAAACTGCTTATCATCTCTCGTGACAAAACAATAATTTTTATAAGATTAAATATTTCAACCCGTCAGAACAATGTCTGGTTGGTAGATTGAAGAATTTACGATATATTAAATCAGTTTCCCTTATGTTTCTGTTTTAGCTTGCTTTACCACGCAAAACATAGTTCATAAATACTTTATTATAAAATGGTAAATACTCAAATGCTTCTTTTTGATATTTCATGGATTCTTCTAACTGGCCTTGATTGTAAAGACCCCTGGCTACTTTGATGTTGTACCTGGCAATTCTTTTCTTTAATATCTTTTTCTCTTTTTCATCTAGGCCTGTATAAACGTTGTAAACCTTTTTAAAAACTCTTAAATTTTCTTTATCAAAAAGAAGATCATTTTTTGATGCATTGGTATCATGAATCCTGTACTTCGTAAGTCCTTTATCAATAAAACCACATTGGAATCTCTTCGCTATTCTTAAGAACATATCATACTCGTCTGCAAGAGCGAAAGATTCGTCAAATGGGCCAACAACATTTAGGCAGTCCCTTTTTACCATTACAGTTGAAGTCTGGATAAAACTCTTAGAAATGAGTTTCGCAAAAATCCAACCACTATAACCTTTTTCAGGTTTTGTTCTCAGTTTTTTGTTGTTTCTGAAACTAGTATATTTAGCATAGACCAATCCTACCTGTGGGCTTTTATTAAAATATTCCATCTGTATCTTGAGTTTGTTGGGAATCCACAAATCATCATGATCAAGGAATGCTATAAATTCAGCTTTAGATAAACTTATACCTGCATTCTTGGCGCTTGCGATTCCTCCATTTTCTTTGTAATGATATCTTATTTTGTGCATATATGGAAGAAGCGCATCACGCGTGCCATCCTCTGAACCATCATCAACAACTATAATTTCATAGTCATTATATGTCTGTTTAAGGACTGATTCTACAGTCTCTACAATAAACTTTTCATTATTATAAGTATGTATTATTACGCTTACGGTTGGCATTTATCTTTTCTCTGCCCAGATTCGCAGCCTATGGCCTTTTCTTGTGAAACGGACAAATTGAGAGATAACTTTTTCTGATAGTTTAAGTAACGTTTCTTTTGTTATGTTATGTGAAACACTATCTTTTGCCCTGATATGAAATCCTTTTGTACTTAAAAGTACGGTCGTAAAGCCATTTTTGTCAAGGATTTTTTTTAGTTCTGCACAAAATATCTTTTGTCTCTTAACAGAATAATCTCTATTAAGAAGACTTTTTATTAAACCGTCAGAATCTTCGTCTGATACATAAAAACTATCTAAATTTTCCTTAGTGTTTTTTAATCTAGGATTGACATAGATTAATCCACACGAGTTACACTTGACATGCTTGTAACCATCCTTCTCAAATAGAAGTGTGGTTTCATTGTTTTTACACAAGTCACAATTTACGTATTCCAGCTTCTCTTGCATATTATAATTTGACAATAATGTACTCATTGGTTGATCGGATTGTTTCATATTTATTTTTCAGATAATCCAGCACACTAATATCAATAACATCCTGGTTGGTCGTAACAAAATAATCCGCACCTTCCTGCTTTAACGTTTCTATACCTTTTATTGAACAAGAATTTGCATTCATGGTCCATCCTCTTCTATTACAATAGTATAAGAGTTCTGGCCCACCCCATATACAACCTATTATAAGGTCGTTCTCAAGTGCTGTTTCGTCCACTATCCTGCCAGCTATTTGAACTGGATAATCCTTTTCAAGTCTTTTAGCTTTGTATCTTCCGGTTATTTTGTGGTAGCTGATAAAAGGAAGAAGTACAACTATAACTACGAATAGTGTTTGTAAAACAAATCTTTTTGTTCCCGTTACCTTGTGTGCAGTTATTAATTTGAGGGAGTTACTAATGCCATACCCGATCAATACTGATGCAGGGGCTATAATTGGTATGGTGTAATACGTATGCCACTCAACCTCTTTAGCTGCTAAAAAGAAGTATACGATTATCGCAAGCAGCCAATAATGAATGTACCTGAACTCTTTTTTCTTAATAGTAAAGATTATGCCTAAAACGAGGAATACACCCCCAACATAAATCAAATCCTTCTCAAATACTTCATCAAAGAATACTTTCTTATAGAAAGAGAGCTTTAATGCGTAGTATAGTGAATACTCAAATACATAATATTTGAAGCTCAAGGTATTATTTGACAGGCCGCCGTCAATAGTTTTTATATAGTTGGAATGTTCATACCACAGGAAAGTAAGTAAGAGGCTCAGAGCAGCAAAAAGCCATAACTTCCATTGTGTTATAGAATTGAGTTTGTATTTTCTTAGACAAAGATATAATAAAGGCAATCCTAAACAAATCGTGGGAAGTTTGGTAAGAAATGCAAGTGTTGCACACAATGTCATGAGAGCAAACCGCCACCACCCTTCTTTGTCTATCCACTCTGAGAAGAAATAAAGCATAGCTATAGAAAAAAACAACATAGCTGATTCCGGTTGAAAAGCTCTGGAATAAAAGAATATATAAGGGTTAAATGTATAGAAGAGTAAAGTTATCAGTCCAGATGTAGTGCCCGCATATTTTCTCGTCAATTTGTATAAGAAAAATGCGCCTCCACAGAAAGCAATTATAGAAACCAATCTACCCAAAAATTCGTGCACACCAAAAAGCTTGTATAATATTGCAACAACAAATGGATATAAATGGAACTCTGTCCCCCCGATGTAGCCTTCCGTGGTGCCGCCATACAATACCTGTGGATAAAAAATATTCATCCCATTGTAATAAAAGTTACGTGCTATAGAAGCAGTATAACATTGTCTCCACCCGGCAACTTCAAGTAAAGGTTGTTTTATATTTATCAGTCTTGTCAAGAAACCTGAGATGATAATAAGAAAAACTGAATATTTAGAATATTTGTCTAGCATGTTAAATACCATCTTTCTGCATCTTATAACTTGATGATAAGGTACTCATTTGTTGATCGGATTGTTTCATATTTATCCTTCAGGTAGTCGAGTATATTACTATCAATCTCGTCCTGTGCAGTTGTAACAAAATAATCTGCACCCTTATGCCTAAAATTTTCTATACTCGCTATTGAACAAGCATATGTACCGGTCGCCCATCCTCTTCTATTAGAATAATATAAAATCTCTGGCCCACCCCATAGGCTTCCTATTATGAGGTCGTCTTTTGATGTTATTTCGTCAATAACCTTTCCCACATCATAGATGGGATAGTCCTTTGACAGTCTTTTGGTTTCATATCTACCTGTTATCTTATGATAACTAATAATAGGAAGAGATATAACCATAAGTAAATACAGTGCTAATAGAATAACTTTTTTTATTCCGGTAATTTCGTATGCTTTTATCATTTTGATAGAATTACTAATTGTATAACCAATCAATATAGAAGCAGGAGCTATCACTGGTAAAGTATAATATGTATGTATCATGGTTTTTTCTGCCCCTATAAAGAAGAATATAATTATAGCAAGCAACCAATACTGAATATACCCAAACTCCCTCTTCTTAAATGTAAATATTATACCTAAAACGAGAAATGCTCCCCCAACATATATCAGGTCCCTCTCGAATATTTCTGTGAAAAAAACTCTCCTGTAAAAATAAGGATCTAAATAAATTGAATAGCTACTTAGTTGAAAGTAGCTCCATGAAAGACCGTTTATACTTACTAAATAGTATGAGTGTTTATACCACAGAAAAGCAGGTATGAGGCTCAGAGCAGCAAAAAGCCATAACTTCCATTGTGTTATAGAATTGAGTTTGTATTTTCTTAGACAAAGATATAATAAAGGCAATCCTAAACAAATCGTGGGAAGTTTGGTAAGAAATGCAAGGGTAGCACATAATGTCATTAAAGCAAATCGCCACCATCCTTCTTTGTCTATCCACTCTGAAAAGAAATAAAGCATAGCGATAGAAAAAAACAACATAGTTGATTCCGGTTGGAAAGACCTGGAATAAAAGAATATATAAGGATTAAATGTATAAAAGATTAAGGCAATTAAACTGGATACCGTGTCTACATATTTTCTTGCCAATCTGTATAAGAAAAAGGCCCCTCCACAGAAAGCAACTATAGAAACCAATCTACCCAAAAATTCATGCACACCAAAAAGTTTGTATAATATTGCAACAATAAATGGATATAAATGGAACTCTGTTTCTCCAATGAAGCCTTCAGTAGCCCCACCCCACAATACCTGTGGATAAAAGATGTTCATCCCGTTGTAATAAAAGTTACGTGCTATAGATGCAGTTTCACATTGTCTCCACCCGGCAACTTCAAGTAAAGGTTGTTTTATATTTATCAGTCTTGTCAAGAAACCTGAAATTATAATAATAAAAACTGAGTATTTGGGATTCTTATCTAACATGATGAGGACAGTAGTTTAAGTCTCTTTATTTGTAAGCTTATATCCTGTAAATCTATATCTCACAATATATTTAATCATCTTGATTAAATACTTAGGCACTTCAATTCCTAGATTTAGTTTTGATTCTCCATAAATTCTATCTTTAAATGTAACTGGTATCTCCGTAAACTTCAAACCACCGTATTTACATTTCAAAATCATTTCTAAAAGTAAGGTATTTGTTTTTTCTCTGGTCTTTATTTGTTCCCATACTTCTCTCCTGATAGCCCGAAAATTTGCAGAAAAATCACTTATTCCCGTACCTGTTATAAAGCGTAGAGCTCTGTTTCCATTTTTACTTATCCATCCCTTAATTCTTACATTTAGAGTCGTTAATTCATAAAAAGAATATTCTGAGTGGCGGCTACCTAGCACCAGGTCATAACCTTCTTGAATCTTTTCATATAATCTATACATATCAGAAGGTATGAATGATAAATCCGCATCTGAGGAAAGAATTATTGAGTTATTTGCATTATTATACCCTTCTCTTATTGCCGCTCCAATTCCTTCTTTCCTTTCTCTAACAATAACCCTTATATTGCCATATGTTTCGTTAAGTTCCTCTGACACCCTAGCCGTTCCATCTGGAGAATTGTCATCCACAACTATTATTTCATGATTTACATGCCCAAACGTCTTTTCGATTTCAGGGATGAGAATTTCTATATTATCCTTTTCGTTGTAGGTAGGTAAAACAATAGATAAGCTGGGCTTTGACACAAGATTAAGTGGTAAAACGATAATTAGGATAAATTAAATTTCCCCATCGACTGATTTTTTACGTCTTATTTGACTAACTTCGCTACAACCCTTCCCACGATACATTAAGCTCCGTTAGAGAGAGAAGTTTTGCTTGCATGAACCACTTTCATGCCTGCCATCCGGTCTCCGATCAACCTTGAAGGGTCTTTGGTCAAAAGCAAGACAGCCCCTTCAATCAAAATTGCAATAACATTCAAGAGTGGTATAATCAAAAAGATGTTCCTCGTTACGGTTTTTTCCGACCGGTAAGGCTTGTTCCATGGAACAACTTTGAGGTGAAATAATCGCTTCCCCGGGCTCGCACCCGGCTTACGAAGTCCATCTCGAACAACGATAAACCAGATACCGATAATCCATCCAAAGACTGGAATAAGAAACAAAACCCATGCTAAAAGCAGATCAATCGCCGCTGCACCGAAACGTGTCCAGCGACCGCAAGGTTGAGAATCACATGGATAATATTCATGGTTCTCCACATCAAAACTGTCATTAAGGAATCCAAGCGCCTGTGTAAAGGCCCAAAACCATCCAACAATGGGTAGGAACGCCGGAATTAATCGCAGCAGCCACCATGACCACTTATGCCTATTTGTTTGAAGAAGTTCGGAAGAACTATTCACACCGTTTCTCTAATATATTTTATTAAGCCCGAAATCTAAATTGAAATATCCTTGTTGCTATAAAAAAACTATTATTCACTCTTAAATTTTAAGAAGATAAAATGACTGTACAGACCGTTTGTAGACGTAAAGCACTCCTTTATCGCCAAAATCAAATCGACGCATAAGCTCGAACTGAGACTTGATCTCTTCAAATCGTTGGCGAACCCATAAACAATCCTTCACAAAAAAAGGTATTCCTGGGTCACCTCCTTCTTTGAAGATGACCAAGTCCGCTATCTCCAACAAGCCATCCTCCGCCCTTAACATTTCGTCATCGTATTGGATACCTCGTTTCAGGATATCAGCCTCTTTGCTCTCCCGGGCCAGGATATAGAAAGAAGGGGAAACTATAGCATGAACATCTGGAGTTATAGCGCACAAAAGTTCTACATACTTCTTGTCCCCGAGCTTCGCCTTGCCCGCATTACGAAATAGAGCAGCAATCTCTTCGTATGGATATGGATTTGATGAAGCACGGAGGCAGTTACGTGGATTAGAGTTCAGTATATTAACCGTCCCGTGCACGCCATTAATATCTGGATTACCGTACTTGAATTCGATAGATCTGAAAATCTGTACCGGCCACTGGATCTGAACAGATTGAACGATACCAAACCCTACCACAGCGATGGTAATCAAAATACTAACCCATCGTCTACGTATACTCGCTATTCCAACCCCGGTAATAACAGCAACAGCACCTAAAATTGGCATCGTAAACCGATGGCTTTGGCTTGGCCATAACAGAAAAAAAAGTAGCGGAAACACGAGCCACAAAACAAAGGTTACTGTGGTCCATCTTGGTATAGCTGGCTCCTCATACTCCTTGCGACACTTACGACGAAAGTTCTTCACACATAAAACAGCAATTGCCAGAAGAAAGAGAGCGACAAAAGGGAAACTTACCTGCTCGTTGATAAGCGAGTGCAAATAGTAAGTAGCACCTTCATAGGTAGTAAATGGTACATATGACCCCATAGTCCCATGCGCTTTTTGGAGTGTTATCCCTTTGACCATATGCAAAACATTCTGAAAATACCAGACCCCACATATAAGTGTAGCAAGAAATAACCCTATCATCGCCCCGGTAAGCTGTTGCCTGCTGTTACGAAGTTCCTTTTCCCCCATCTTTGCCTTGAATACTGTGAGGCGACGGAAGAGATAATCAATCCCTGCTACAATAGCTATGGGAATTGCGAATATAAAGAAGTTCTCCTTGGTAAGCATTCCAAACCCAAGGGCAAGCCCAAAATACACACTAGCTCGTCGGTCAAGGAAGCGGTTGGAGGCTATAAATAACGTATAAATAAGCGCAACACAAGCCGTCAACGGTACGTCTAACATCGGTACCTGAGAGTGTCCAATGATTATTGGATAAGATGCGCCAAGGAAAGCTGCCAGGAATCCCGCCAGCTCACCGTATAACTTCCGGCCTAGAATCCAAAGAGAAAATATCAATACAGTAGAAAAGACAACTGTTAAAGAAAGAACAGCTCCGTCGGGGCCACCGCCAAAAACTGGAAGCAACAGTCCCATCACTACAGGAACCAAAAAAGGTCGCTTATGATCACTGTAAATTGCCTGGCAGAAACCTAATGCCCCTCTAAACGGAGCAGTAATCACCCAGGCAATAGATGAATTCGCTTTCTGTACAGGATCCAATCGCTCCATAATTTTAGCATTGTTCAAAAGTAGGCGACCGGCATCGTGAAAATAGAGGGAATTCTTAACTGCCTTTTTGTAATAATGCGTCTGATCCCAAACCAAAGGTGTCTCATCCATCTTGAGCCAGAAATAGAGGTGAAGATTGAAAGCTAAGGCAAGGAAAAAAGGAATCAGATAGTAGGCGAGCTTCCGAGGCTGAGTACTGGGGGGGGCATTTGCCATTTTGTTATACTTGGGAACTCCCGTCATTACTCCGATTCCATCTGATTGAAGACTTATTTCTTTACTTCCAAACCTCCCATGGATAGCGTAATGGCTTTTTCCCAAAATCACATTCAAGATTAGAACATTTATAAAGTTTCCAGTCTCTGTTGCCAACAATAATCAGTTTACCTTTACATTTTGGACAATTCTTGATTAGGCCCAACCACCAGATGAGGTATTTAATATAAGACAACTCTTTTCCCATTAAAATTTCCTTCCATTCTTGATTTCCTTGAAAAGAAATCTCAGAAACAGGAGGCCGGTTGAGATTGATTTGGCGGTACTTACACCACCAATTCTCTGACCCTCAATAGTAGGAATTTCAACAACCTTTAAACCTAATTTCATTGCCCTTATGGACATTTGATATTCAATTACAAAACCAGGTGCATTAATATTTAATTTATTAAATGCCCCTTTCTTAACGGCTCGGTAACCATTAATAGTATCTGTAATATAATTCCTATTGGTATTCCAGATAATGTTAGCAATATAGGTAAAAGTTCTATTTGCCCAAGCTCGCCATGGAAAACGTAAATCATCTTCTTCATTTTGCGAGCCCGACAAAAACCGGGAAGCAATTGCTATGTCATATCCCCTTGCAAGCAATTCGAGAAGCTTAGGTATGTCGCCTGGGTTTTCGTTCCCATCAGGACTGAAGAATATCAGATAGCTTCCTTTGGCCTCTTTTACAGCTATTCGGAAGGCTTCTCCTCTCCCTTTAATTTCCTGGGGAACAACCTTAATTCCCCTTTCCCTAAAAAACTCAACAGTACCGTCTATAGAGCCTCCATCTACCACAAAACATTCGTCTACAGCATCAAAGGGAATTCTATCATATAGAGTCCTTACACCTTCTATCTCATTTAGCGTTAATATGATGAGAGAGGATTTCATCTTCTATTTTTGTTGGTTTGCAACGTACCATTCAATCGCCTTTTTCAAACCCTCTTCCAACTTTACTTTGGCTCTAAAGCAAATTTTAGCCATAGCTTTAGTATTATCACAATTCCTTCTTGGCTGGCCGGACGGTTTGGATGTGTCGAAGTATACTTTATGATTAAAGCCAGAAAGATTAAGGATTAGGGAAACTAAGTCCTTAATCTTAATTTCTTCATCAGTTCCAAGGTTTATGGGATCTGCTTCTCCATATTTCTCAGTTAATTCTAACAATCCACGGGCAAGGTCAGTTACGTACAGGAAAGCCCTACTCTGTTCTCCATCTCCCCATACAGTCAGAGGGTTCTCTCCATCGAATACTCTTTTAATTAAAGCAGGAATGACATGAGATTTCTCAGAGTCGAAATGGTCTCTTGGCCCATAGGTATTATATGGTCTTGCGATCGCAATTTTCATCCCAAACTCTCTAGCATAAGCGCCAGCCTGAAACTCAGCCATTCTCTTAGACCAGCCATAACCATCATTTGTAGGCTCGGGAACCCCTTCAAAACCTTCAGTTTCCGGAGTTGGAATTCTGCAAAACCGAGGATAGACACAGGCACTGCTCACCACCAAAAATCTTCCTACATCATTTAATCTAGCTGCTTCCAACATATTTGTGTTTATGAGAGCATTATCTCTAAACATCGTACCCGGATGTTTTTGGTTGAAATCTATTCCTCCAACTTTTGCTGCGACATTCAGTACAACATCCATGCCTCTAGACGCATTTTTGCACACATCACAGTTATGCAAGTCACCTTTAATATACTCAACTTCATCTCTGACATGAGTTAGATTTTCAAGAGTCCCGTTTTCAAGATTATCAACAACTACAGTTCTGGCCCCTTTTTCTACCAACAGTTCTACAACATGAGAGCCTACAAAACCTGCTCCTCCAGCTACTAAGACTTTTTTATTTTCCCAGAAGTTCACTTGCTAGCTCCTCATGCTTTTAATGTTATTTTGCGAGAATTTGATCAAATGCTTTTACCGCATAATCTAAATCCTCTCGTTCTAAGTATTGATGGCAACCAATATAAAAGGCTTTTTTACCAGCATATTCTGCATTTGGTATTTTCCCCTCATATTCTTCCTTAAGATAATTATATGCCGGCTGTTGAGTGGGGACACATCCAAAGAGAGGCCTGCTTTCAACACCATTTTTCTCCAGTTCTTCCCGCAAATACTTTCTGGTAAATTTGCTATGTTCCTTTATTACAATTGGATAAGCCAGATAGCTTATGTCCTTTGAAAATGCCGGCAATTGCAAATCATCTGAATATTTATCTAAATGCTCATTAAGAAAACGTACATTATTTTGTCTTTTTTCAAGTATAAAATCCGCTTTTTTCAATTGACTTACTCCCAGAGCTGCTTCGAACTCCATTATTTTAAAATTGTAACCTATAACATCATGGACGAAACGCGGATCAAGATCATCATCTTCGTATCCGGGAAAGTAAGGACAATATCCATTTGGCCTTGTACAAACAGAACAGTCACACATTCTACCGTTAGCCTTTAATTTTCTCATCAGACTTATTAGATTGGCATCATCTGTCGCTACTGCCCCCATCTCTCCTGCCTGTATATTATGTGCTATATAAAAAGAAAAAACAGAAAGGAAGGATAATGACCCCGTTTTTTCCCCCTTATAAAGTGAACCATGAGCCTGGGCAGAATCTTCAAGGACAACCAAATCATATTTTTCCGCAATTCTATTTATTTCATCCATATCACAGGGATAACCCATAAGATGTACGGGTAAGATAATGGAATACTTTTTTGGATCATTTGCGCTTTCCAGATGTTCTTCAATCTTTTGAGGCAGTATTGAGAAGTCATAAGGGTTAATGTCCACAAAAACAGGCTCTAAGCCTGTCAACACAATAGCATTTATTGTTGCAATATATGTCAAAGGTGTTGTTATTACCTTACTGCCTTTTCTAACTTTTGGAAATCGAGATTCATTTATTAATGCTGATAATCCTATTATCAGGGCAGAAGTGCCAGAGTTAACGGCTACGCAATGTTTCGTATTAACATAATCAGCAAAAAGCCTTTCAAATTCTCGAACTTTCTTCCATTCGGAAATTCTTCCAGCATCCAGGACTTCATTAATGGCAGCCCTTTCTTCCACGCTGATTTGGAAATCACCCACAGAAATTCTTTTCTTGACTGGAGCTTCCTTTATTGTACCTGAATTTAGCTTCATCTATCTCTAGGTAAAATGATTGAAAATATTTCTTTGTAATATTATGATTCAGACAAAAAAATATCAAGTTATTTATTGAAAATTCTGTTACTATTTACAGTTAAATATACGTTCAAGGAATGGGATTTTACTTGACAAAATCCGACATTAGAGTTTATTTACCCAATTACATTATGAAATAATCCTATAGAGTTAAGTGCATCCTGCGCCACTCTTTCAAAATGGCTATAACGACATCCATATCGCTGCTTCACGCCATTTTGGACATGTGCTTACGCACATACGATTTTGAAATTTCTAAACACAAATGTTAATACTAATAAATAACAATTTATGAAAAGCAGCGATTTTGCATGTAAACTGAAGGTTTCCGCTACGAAATTCCAGCTTTTAATTTGATAGTATGGGGATTTCCATTTTAAATATATTGGAGTTAAGGCTTCCTGCCAGACTTAGTCATTCAGGCGGGTAACCTTTTATTATGAAACCTTTATCTATTTCACTTTGCGCAGCAAAAATCATAAATTAGCGACTGGAAGGAGCTAATTTATATGGAAGATTATTTCAAAAACAAGAAGATATTGATAACTGGAGGTCTGGGTTTTATAGGAAGCACTCTGGCTCATCGGCTTGTAAAGATGGGAGCAGACATATACCTTATCGACTCCCTGATACCAGAATATGGAGGGAATAATTTTAACATTAATGGTATAGAGGATAAGGTAAAGGTTAACATCGCTGATGTTAGAGACAAACATAGCATGGACTATTTAGTAAAAGGAAAGGACATTATCTTTAATCTTGCAGGAACACTAAGTCACATAGACAGTATGAATGATCCTTTTACTGATCTAGAAATTAACTGCAGGAGCCAGTTGTCAATCCTGGAATCCTGCCGTAAAAATAACAGAGATATCAAAATTGTCTTTGCCGGTACCAGAGGGCAATACGGTAAAGCAGACCATCTACCCGTAGATGAAAATCATTTAATGCATCCAACCGACGTTAATGGGATAAATAATATTGCAGGAGAGTCTTATCATATTTTATACAACAACATTTATGGTATAAGAGCCGTTTCGCTTAGATTAACTAATACTTATGGACCCAGACATCAGATGAAACATCCCAAGCAAGGAATAATTAACTGGTTTATAAGGCAATTAATAGAAGGTCAGACCATAAAGTTATACGGCGATGGTAAACAAATTAGAGACATCAACTATGTTGATGATGTTGTTGAGGCATTATTACTGGTAGCTTGTAGTGAAAAGGCCAACGGTGAAGTTTTTAACATTGGAGGTATCCCAAAAAACCTGATAGATTTGGTAGAGACAATGATAGGCGTATATAATAATGGTAATTATGAATTAGTCCCTTTCAAGGAAGACCTTAAAAAGATAGAAATAGGAAATTATGTTGCAAATTATGAAAAGATTAAGAGAACTGTTGGATGGCAACCAAAGGTTTCTTTAGAGGAAGGACTAAGATCAACCTTTGATTATTATGAGAAATACAAAAAGCATTATTGGTAATTTCCATTTTGGACCTAAACCTGATTTTAAGCGTAAGGTTTTTGATAATATAACAAAGCTGACTAAGCTAAGCTTTGGTTTAGCTCTGGAAAATAGCTATCTGTATGTATCTGCGAAAATTGTGTCCTATTTAATTTAATAGTATAGCAATATGGAAATACCCTTTTTTGACCTTAAAAGACAGTATGATTGTCTAAAGGAAGAACTTGATAATGCATTTCTCAGGGTTTTCAAAAAGGGGATTTTTATTCTAGGTGAAAATGTTAGATTGTTTGAAGAGGAATTTGCAAATTTTTTTGGAGTTAGATTTGCCGTTGGAGTAGGTTCAGGTACAGAAGCATTGCATCTTTCTTTAAAAGCCTGTGAGATTGGACCTGGAGATGAAGTAATTACAGTTCCAAATACAGCAGTACCAACTATCTCTGCCATATCCTTTGCCGGAGCTAAACCGATACTTGTAGATATTACACAAGATACCTTCACAATGAATGTAAAAAAAATAGAAGAAAAAATTACAAATAGAACAAAGGCAATTTTACCTGTGCATCTTTATGGTCACCCTACAGAGATGGAACAAATAACGAAATTAGCGAAAGTATATAATCTAAAGACCATTGAAGACGCTTGTCAGGCCCATGGTGCAAAGTATAGAGGAAAAAACACAGGAACTATTGGTGATCTAGGCTGCTTTAGCTTTTATCCCACGAAAAATCTAGGGGCATATGGCGATGGTGGAATGATAGTTACAAACAATGAAGAACTATATAAGAAACTAATTATGCTTAGAAATTACGGCGAAGTTAAAAAGTTTACTTCAAAGATTGAGGGGTTTAATTCCCGGCTGGATGAGCTTCAGGCAGCTATCCTTCGAGTTAAATTAAAGTATTTAGATGAATGGAATAACAAGCGCAGAGATATAGCCATGCTATACCAACAATTACTAGAAGGTTCAAATATACAACTCCCTTGTGAAAAAGAATGGTCAAGACACGTTTATCACCTCTTTGTAATAAGGGCAAATAAAAGAGATGCCTTAAAAGATTATCTTGAAAAACATGGAATTGGTACACAAATACATTATCCAATCCCAATTCATCAGCAGAAAGCGTATAAAATACTTGGATATCAAGTAGGAGACTTTCCGATAAGTGAAAGAAATGCCGAAGAAATATTGTCGTTACCTATTTATCCAGAATTAACCACAGAAGAAATCGAAGCTGTTGCAAGTTTAATCACGGAATTTCAGAATTTAATGTAGACGCAAACCTAAATATACTGCTAAATATATTTTGTATAGGAGTTTCTTTTTTATGTTGTATAAAATGTAGCGGAAGGCTTTAGCCTTCCTCTCACCATGGGATTCTTGCCGGTGATCATGTAATCATTTTTACTAACTGTCCATGCACTTAAAATGGGAATTCCTATATTATTAAATTAGCTTTAAGGAGTATTATAATGGCCAAAGCCAGGGTTTCCGCATGTGTAATGACCTTTAATAATGAAGACTTAATCCAGGACTGTATGGAGAATGTTAAATGGGCTGATGAAATCATCGTTGTAGATTCATATAGTACTGATAAAACGGTTGACATATGCCGTAAATATACAGACAGAGTTTATCAAAGAAAATGGCCAGGTTTTCAAGATCAGTCTAACTATATTGTGAGCCTTGCCAATTATGAATGGATTCTCTTTATGGATGTAGATGAAAGGATTTCTCCTGAGCTTTACGAAGAAATTCAATCATATCTTAAGGATAATTCAAATTGGGATGGTTTTTACTTTCCGCGTAGAACATTTTATCTTGGAAAATGGATTAATTATGGAGAATGGTATCCTGCGTATGATCTCCTTCTATATAGAAAAAACAAGGGTAAGTGGGTGAAAGAACCACATGCAACACTCGAGTTAAACGGCAGGGCAAAATATTTAAAAAATGATGTTTTTCACTATACATATAAAAACCTTTCACACCAACTTGAAACTATTGACAAATATACAGACATGAGTGCTGTAGAAATGGATAAAAAAGGTGTAAAATCTATCACTCTTCAACTTATATTTAGACCACTTTTTAGATTTATCAAAGGATATTTCTTCAAACGTGGATTTCTGGATGGAGTTCCGGGTTTAATAGCTGCAACAACAACATCTTTTTATGTCTTCATGAAGTATGCAAAACTATGGGAATCACGTACAAAGAATCAGTCACGAATTGACACGAATAAACACGAAAAATAATTTGCATAATTTTCTATATTTCTGTCTTTTTCAATATTAACTGTGTATCCCTATATTACAAAATGTATAAAACGTTGTCTTTTTAGCAATGTTTTTGTGCTACCTAATGAAAATAAATTCGAAATACGAAGCACGAAATGCGAAACAAATTCGAATAACATAAATTCTAATGCTCCAAACTCTACTTAAAATTCAAGCTGTTTTGAATTTTGAGAATTCGAATTTTGGTATTGTTTCGGATTTCGATATTCGGGATTTTCATTCTTTACTTTGGTTGCGCTCAAAAGCAGCTCTGTGATTAAAAAATGAAAGTACTTCATCTCTATAGTGATTGGAAATGGACAGGTCCAGCAGAACCGGCGCTCAACCTTTGTACAGAATTAAAGAAGCGTGGACACGATATCACCATCGCCTGTGGGAAGGCTATTGATGACTATCCGTTTCCGCCTGACTCTGAATCGGTAGAAAGGAGTGCATACGAACGTGGTTTTGTACCTGTTACCAATTTTAATTTAAGCAAGCACTTCAGGCTTTTTAAGGCAATCTCTGACATTAAGAAACTATCAGTTTTTATGAATAATGAGGCATTTGATATAGTTCATGTTCATCGCAACCAAGACCACCTCGTAGGTGGGATTGCGGCCAGGCGTACGGGAAGGTTTTTGCCCATCGTACGTACAAGTCATGATGGAGTTGCATTGAAGAAAGATCTAAGGAACAAAATTTGTTTGACCAAACTCACTGATAAATTAATTATGGTGTCAGAAAAGGCAAAAATGGCAGACATGAAAAATTTTGGATTATCCGAAGATAATGTAATTATGATTGATGCTTCAATAGATTGCCAGCGTTTCAATCCAGGAAATGAAAATCTTGCCTATAGGGATAAATTTGGAATGAAAAAAGACGACATTGTGGCCGGTATTATTGCAAGGATTCAAACTCATCGGAGATTTGACGTACTCTTAAAGGCAATAAAAATAGCATCCCAAGAAGATTCAAGATTAAGACTTCTTGTCATAGGTAGAGGGACTAAAGAAAAACAACTTTTGACAGAACCAACCAAGACGATGGGATTAGAAGATGTCATACTCCATATTGGTTATAGGACTAAAGACTATGTAGAAGCCATTTCGTGTATGGATTTCAATATATTTCTGGTTCCCGGTACAGATGGTTCCTGCCGTGCAGTCAGGGAAGTCATGGCAATGGGAAAACCTGTTATTGCCGCTAATCGAGGAATGTTACCTGAAATGGTTGATGATAATATCACAGGACTTGTCATTGACGACACACCCGAAAACTTAGCAACGGCTATTATAAAGTTAACTAAAGATAATGAGCTGAGAAGGAAATTGACTGAGGCATCACTGAAAAAAGCACAAAACAGGTTTTCTCTGGAATCTATGGCTGAAAAAGTTGAGAGAGTTTATGAAGAACTCTTAGCGTAATAGTGTTCACCGCGAAGACGCAGAGGATGCAAAGAAGAAACTTGATAGGAGATTATCCCTGGCCTGCGCCAGGATAGGCTTCTACAACATAATTTCAACGCTTTTCAGAAATTTCCATCATTTACTATCTAGAAAAAATAACTTTACGAGCTTTGCGCCTTTGCGGTGATCTGAAATGTTAAATAAAAGGAAATTAAATGGGAACAAGAATTGTAAAATTACTGAAAATATTAATTAAGATCGGCATAATGTTTTTAGTTATAACGGGATTAATACTAATTAATAAAAAATATATAAGCAATGCTAACGGAAGTGAAAAAGAAAGTCAAAAAAACGTTGTTAGAGAGTGTTTGTGAAGAATCTTTGTTGGTAATAAAATAGGATAGATAAAGATGAGCATAAGTAGATGGCAGAAGGAATTAGAAGATGCCCTGAATTACAAGAATACCATTATACTCTGTGGAAATATAAGGGATAAATACCTTCATGAAGAACCTTATACAAAAAATGAATGTAAACTTTTAACCCTCAAGGAATACTTAATAGAATTCTTGGGAAGAAGATTTAATACCTTAAGATTTTATGACCCTATTAAAAAGATAACCCACTATTCCCAAACCCGGGAAAAGAAACCTTCAAGCGATCTCTCCCATACAGCTCCTCAAAGAACTTCACCATCAGAGAGTACCATAGATAGAGATTTAGTTAGAATCAGTAGAGAGCTTACGTCCCAGACAAACCTATGCTTTATTATACAGTATACGGATAAGACCACACCTGAGAAGGCGAATTCTCCGGATGAAATGCGCCTTATACTTCACTTGGAGAAGATAGTTGAGAATATCCATCCAACGAACAAGCAAATTTTAATTTATCTCTCCCCTGAACAGATACCCAAAGAAATATATCAGAATCAACCAAAGAGTAAGGTGATTGTTGTCCCATCTCCTGATAGGACTGACCTGATGACATTATTTAAGTATTTTTACAAGAGAAAGGATGATGAAGTAGAACGGTCTGTAAATATTACTGATGGTCTAAAATTTCTGGAAATAGAACAGATAGTTGACTCATTCAAGGACGATTTTGGCATTAAGGATTTTGAGAATCGTGTCAGGTCGTATAAATTTGGTGAGCTCAGAAACTATTGGGAAGAGGTAAGTTTACAAAGGCTTGATAACGCCTTTAATTATTTTGCACAAGAGGAAGGCATAAAAGGACAGGATAAGGCAATTTCAAAAGTTATTAGAGTCATTATAAGGGCAAGGGCTGATATTCAACGAAAGACTGGAGGTAACCCTAAGAGTCCACGAGGAGTACTTTTCTTTGCCGGGCCTACAGGTGTCGGTAAGACCCTTACCGCAAAGAAACTGGCGAATTTCTTGTTCGGTTCTGAGGATACATTCCTTAGATTTGATATGAGTGAATATAGTCAAGACTTCCAGGTAACACGGCTTTATGGGGCTCCCCCTGGTTACGTAGGCTACGAAAGTGGCGGAACACTTACCAACGCTGTAAAGACAAGACCATTCTCAGTCATCTTGTTTGATGAGATAGAGAAGGCACATCCAAGGGTATTTGATATATTCTTGCAAACCTTGAGCGATGGCAGACTAACAGATTCAAAGGGTGACGTAGTATTCTTCTCTGAATCTATTATTATATTTACCTCAAATCTTGGCACAAGGACTACAAAGACAAAAGGTGAAGCCATCAAGGAAAGAGAGGCATTAGAAGGGCTTATCAGCAATAATGATACAGAAAGAATAAGGCAGCATTTTCTTAATTCTGTTGAATATTTCTTTCAGTATGAGATGTCACGCCCGGAACTGCTCAACAGAATAGGAAGGGATAATATCATTATCTTCAACTACATTGCTACAGAGGACACTATGAAAGGGATGCTTAAGCATCACCTCACACAGGTTCAAAAGGAATTCAATGAGTCATACAGTAATGCAACGCCTAAATTGAATTTAGAGATGAATATCAGCGAAATAGTTGAGTATTTATATAAAGTGTACAGAGAAAGGATAAAAAGCTTTGGAGGAAGAGAGGTTGAGAATATCGTCAATGAGCGAATACGTGATGAACTTGCCCTGCAGATATTACAGGCAGAGTATCAAAACCTCTCCTCCGGCACAATAAATATAAGCGTTGAAGATGACAATCTTAGAATCGAGCTTTAATAGTAATGTAAGGTGGGCATTGCCCACCCTACTTTTAAAACCTTTTGTGTCTTGGTGACTTTGTGGCTAATTTTAAAATTCCGATACAGTTAAATATTGGCAGATTACTTGCAAGAAGTAGAGTAAATGGTCCTGGTGTGCGATTTGTTATCTGGCTTCAGGGTTGCAACTTCAGATGTCCGCAATGCGCAAATCAGGAATTATTATCTTATGAGCCTAAGATAATAATGTCTGTGTCAGACCTATATGAACTGATAACATCAAATACAAATATAGAGGGGGTTACCTATTCAGGAGGAGAACCATTTGAGCAAGCAGAAGGTCTTTATCATTTAAGTAAATTGCTCAAAAAAGAAGGTTTAACAATTATGTCTTATTCAGGCTACACCTATGATGAGCTTGTTTATCGGAATGATAAATATGTCTCAGGTCTACTATCAACATTAGACATTCTTGTTGACGGCAGATTTAAAGCCGATGAAGCTGCACCCTTGATGTGGAGAGGTAGCAGAAACCAAAGGGTGTATTTTTTTACTAAAAGGTACAGGCATTACAAAGAGGTTATCAATCGTGAGGGTGTGGATATTGAATTATCTATAGCAGATAAAGACGTTTCCCTTACAGGAAACTTTGATATGGATTTGTTTGAGAAGATTGCAGAGAGACTTAGAGACAATTATGGTGTAGTTCTCACTGAAAACGTATAGGAATTCCCATTTTTCCAGACAGGATTACAGGATGATCAAGATAAATTTTAATCAGGAATATAAAAATCTTGCCTGCCTGTCGGCAGACAGGTATATCTTGTTAATCCTGCCCGCCCGGCATGCCGTTCGGACGGGTCAAAAAGTCCGCCCAAAGGGCGTTAATTTAATGTTTAGGAATTTCAAAATCATATCTTTTGTCAGCCCGACATTCATTCTGGCAGGATGCGCTTAACTCGGGAGGTTTGCTGTGTGGTGGAGAAGGCGTGATAAAGTTGAGAGATGGATTGCTAAACTTAAAGACTGGAATCAAGATGTCCGAATGGAAGCAGCAGAGGCTTTAGGAAAGATAGGTGAGCCAGCAGTAGAGCCATTAATCAAGGCACTTGCATATGACTTTGGGGATGTCCGAGATGAAGCAGCAAAAGCATTAGGAAAGATAGGTAAGCCGGCAATAAAGCCTTTAATCAGGGTGCTTGGAGATTCGGTTGTAGTAGTTGCAGCAGCAGAGGCATTAGGAAAGATAGGTAAGCCGGCAGTAGAGCCTTTAATCAGGGCGCTTGGGGATAAGGATTCGGATGTCCGAAGTGGAGCAGCAGAGGCATTAAGAATGATAGGTGATCCTAGAGCAGTAGAACCTTTAATCAAGGCGCCCGGTGATGAGAATATGTATGTCCGAAGGGAAGTGTTAGAGGCATTAAGAATGATAGGTGACCCCAGAGCAGTAGAACCTTTAATCAAGGCGCTTGGGGATAAGGATTGGGATGTCCGAGATAAAGCAGCAAAGGCATTAGGAAATATAGGTGACTCAAAGGCAGTAGAGCCATTAATCAAGGCACTTCGGGATGAGGAGTACTATGTGCGTGAATGGACAGCATATGCGTTAGGAAAGATAGGCAAACCGGATGCAGTAGGGCCTTTAATCAAGGCACTTGCAGATGACTTTGAGTGTGTCCGAAAGGAAGCAGCATGGGCATTAGGAGAGATAGGTAAGCCGGCAGTAGAACCTTTAATCGAGGCGCTTGGTGATGAGGATTCCGATGTCCGACAGGGAGCAGCAAAAGCATTAAACCGTATAGGTTGGAGACCCTCACTTGATAGTGAAATATCCTATTATTTTATAGCAAAAAGGGACTGGGAATTTCTTGTCTCATTAGGTTCAATAGCAGTAGAGCCTTTAATCAAGGCACTTGGGGATAAGTATACTATTGTCAGAGAGAAAGCAGCGGAGACATTAGGAAATATAGGAGATGCAAGTGCAGTTGAACCTTTAATTCAGGCACTTAGAGATACGAAATACTCTGTCCGAATGATGGCAGCAGAGGCATTAGGAAATATAGGTGACTCAAAGGCAATAGAGCCATTAATCAAGGCACTTCGGGATGAGGAGTACTATGTGCGTGAAAGGACAGCATATGCGTTAGGAAAGATAGGCAAACCGGCAGTAGAGCCTTTAGTTAAGACGCTGGAGGATGCAAGTTGTTTTGTCCGAATGAGAGCAGCAGAGATTCTGGAAAAAATAGGTTGGAGACCCTCTCTTGATAGAGAAAAATCCTATTATTTTATAGCAAAAACGGATTGGGAATCTGTTGTCTTATTAGGTTCAATAGCAGTAGAGCCTTTAATCAAGGCACTTGGGGATAAGGATTCTATTGTCAGAGAGAAAGCAGCAGAGGCATTAGAAAGAATCTGTGTTCAAATCACTACTGTCGTCTTTGGAAAGGTCTCAACAGATGACGAGAGAACCACCCTTAAGAATCCTGATGTCTCTGAATTAACTATGCCAATGAAAAATTTAATCAAAATACTTGTTGATACAGAGTCATATGACTTCAGGCAGGTTGAAAGATTTCTCACTTATGCCGTCAATTACATAGGAGAGAAACGTCTTAAAAAGTATGTGGAGGTTCATATTAACGGCGATCCAGACAAACTTCACCCAAACCTCCAGAACTTATTTAACAATCTATGTAAAAATGTAGAAATGCATAACGTGGCAAGCCGTAACCAATCAGCCCACGAAACACACGAAAGAACACAAAAAAAAGATTACTCGAATTAAAGAAATAATTTCGTGTATTTTCGTGGGATATACTATGGCTGAACGATCACAAGAAACTTTCAGAAAAAAGAAGTTTTTATCGTGTAACACTATCCGTAAAGGGAATTAGGCTTTGAAGTTCTTTATTAAGTGGAGGTGATATTAAATGATTGAAGTAACTGTTAAAGTACCCGAAGATATAAAGGATTTTATTGATGATACAAGTAAAACACTTTATGTTGAAGCCTTAAAAGAGGTTGCCCGAAAAAGAATGTCTTATATTCAAAGACGTGTTAAGGATTTGAAGAAAAAAAATTGCTGTATATGAAGCAAAGTATGGTAAATCCTACAAAGAGTTTTCACAAGATGTGCCTGATACAGTAAAAGGACATGATGATTGGATGGAATGGTCATATCTGGTTAAAGTAGCAGATGAGTTAGTAAATAAAATTGAGAAACTAAGACTTCTTATAGGTAAATGACAGAAAATAATTTTTCTTATTTGAAGTTTATTACCCCTGTTTGGTTCTGTCTTGTCCAGGTTAGAGGAGATAGCTTTGAGGGTTTTTGTTGAAGACAACAGGATAAAGATTAGAAGAGAGGGCATATTCTTATGCCTGGATGGTAGTAAGACAGGCGTCCCGCCTGTCAGTAATTTGTGTAAGAGGCTACATAGCTTTATCAAGTCACAATGCAGGAGTTTTGATATAGATTTTAAATTGGTTCTTTTAAGCTGGGATAAAGAGCTTGATAAAATTCCTGATGAGGATTTTCTCTCATCAAAAAATATCTCAAAGAGAGGAAGATTCATCACACCTCTTGTGGAGGATATATTCTATAAATTAAGGGAGAAAAAATATGATCTTATCATATTATCCGCCGGTAAGATTTATGATTGGGAAGATTGGCAGGACGAGATTAACACAATATTCAATAGAGTACATTTTCTAAATCCAGATGATTTAGAACAAAAGGCCCCTATACAATTAGAGAATGAATTAATCGAATCTATATTTGACTTTAAGATTGACAAAATCATCATATCTTTTAAAGATAGCCTTTGCTATGATTTTCCTAATGGATTTAATCTAAATATTGAAGAGGGTAAATTAATACTGACAAAGGATTTTGATAGTCGGCTTGTTAACATTGATTTAAAACCCTGTGGATTGAAGGATGAGTTGCAATTTATTGTTGAAGCATGCAATTTAAAAACAGGAGGCTATATCAAAAACACTCAACCGGAAGTTATCTCTATTAATAACAGATTTGAGAATAAAGAGGAACAAATATTTTTAGATTCTATAAAAGTTTATAATGAAAAGATATTCGAGCATTATTGTCTGATATGTCAAAATAATCATAAATTTACAAAGGCGTTTATATGTAACAGGCAAAAGAGCCCGACTCGCCTCTTTGCAACTGAATGTCTCATTTTTGAAGAGATTGAAGCGGGTAGAAAGACGGATTCAAGATATGTGGTCTTTCGTCAAAGTGAGGGTAAGCTCCACTGGCAGGTATTTGGAAAACCTGTTTTATGTTTGAAGGGCAAAGAATTTATAGTGACACCAGATGATGGCAGGATTTCCTATGCCAGGATTTCAGATAGATTGGAGGTGTTTGAACTTCATGAGATACACAAAGGTTTGTTTTATCATCCTGATGAGGGGATTTATATCTTGACATTCAGGTAAAATTATGGAGGTGTTTTTGATGAAACTAGTTGAATTAATTTCTGAAAAGGAAATAAAAGAGGCTGTATTAGGAGAGTACGAGAAAAGGCTTGTTTTATACAAGTTTACAGATGAACTATTGAAAAAAAAATATAGCATGAGCTTTAAGGAATTTGGCGAAAAAAATATGGTAAAAGAAAAAGGGTTTTCATGGGAAATTGAAAAAGATGCAATGGAATGGGAACATGCAGTGGAGGGTTTAAGGTATCTTCAGGAAAAGATAAATAAAATTAAACCATTGATGATGGAAATTAGTGAAATAATCCAGACCTTAAAGGAAATTAACAAAAGATATGGGTTGAAAATTTTATATCTAGACTATACAGATATCACTCTTATTTCTAGAATTGGAATTTCTTTAGAGATATTTGTCCATGTGTATGTGAATATTAAGAAGGAAAAGGTAAATATGGCTCTTATTGTTTCAGGAGAAAGAATTTATGGAATCGACAAAGAGGGTGGTTCTTATCATGAACATCCTTTTGAAAATCCATCACGTCATATTGATACCGGACAAGTAGAGATCGAAGATTTTGTTATTAAAAGCCTAGAAATTCTTAAAAGAATAAACCTGATTTAAAGTATAGTCTTTCAATGACCATATATTTGAAGGTTAAGTTATTATAACTACTGAATCAAGTTCGGTACAGGCTTGGTGTCTGGTTGAAACTTCTATTACGAAATAAGAAGGGAGATAAAGAATTCTTTACGGTAACAAATGGAATTTATGATAGATAGAAGCGGTGCTCCTGCAATTAAGTTTTCCGGAACAAAATACATCTACATCCTTCCAGTAACAAAGTATCAGTTTGAAAGGTTTATATGGAGTACTGCGCCTTCATGGTGTGATTATGAGAAGATTATAGAGGATACCGGCAGAATTTCGCCACATGAAATTAACATAAAGAATCTCTCATCAGCATTTCTGACAAATATAAACTTTGAAGAGGCACAAGAGATTTGTAGATGGCTTTGTGGAAGGCTACCTACTGTTAAAGAATGGGATGAGGTTTATGAGATGGTTTTCAGCAATTATCTTCTGTTTGATGAGGCATTGAAGTATATGACAGAAATGAAGGAAAAACGAAAAATAGACATAAGGATATTGAAGCTACTAGAGCATTTACACAGGTTGGGGATAAAAAGACGAGATTTAAACAGCAGTATAGGAGAACTTGTAAGTGAATTTCCTGTAGAGCCTTATGGAAGGATTTATCTAAAACATAACCAGGAACAGGCACTGATTACGGGCAGTCCGAGCAAAAAAACAAGGGGTAATAATTTTGGACTTTGCTGCGTGCTATCATATGTAGATGAGTGATAAAAGTTCACCGCAGAGCACGCAAAGGATGCAGAGAAAACCTTAAAAACAATAAAAATAAGAGAATTTACTAAAAACTATTAGATCTTGAAACCTGTCCTAACGCTTGTCATGATGGAAATCAGGGACAGGTCAGGAAAGGCTTGATTCGGCGATTCTACCGTAGGCATGACTTGGAAAAAGTAGTTACTACTTATCTGAAAATCTCTGCGATCTCAGCGTCCTCTGCGGTGAGCTGAACTGTTACGAATAAAGATAATTGAAGGAGGGAAAATACGATGAAGAAACTATTAGACCGTATTACAGTCAATCCTGAAGTCTGCATGGGACAACCTACCATACGTGGAATGCGTATAACTGTTGCCTTTGTGCTCAAATTATTGGCTTCGGGTATGAGCCATGAAGAAATCTTAAAGGCGTATCCAGAACTGGAAGAGAAAGATATTCTTCAGGCTATTGAGTATGCAGCATGGCTTGCAGGAGAATATTACCATCCCTTCCCCGCTTTTGCTGAATAGAAACTATGAAATTAAAGTTTATAGCTGACATACATATTTCTCCTGTTACCATTGAAGCTGACATCACTGAAGGTGTTATCGTATCAATACATGAGGAAGGATATCGTATTAGAAAACTTCCCATAGGAAAGCAATGAATACGCACTTGTTACTTGTAACCCAGACAAAAAAACAAGGGGTGATAATTTTGGATTTTGTGGGGTAGTGACAGAATGAAGGATGATAGAGTAGAGGAATTAATCAATGCGCTTGGGGACAGGGATTTGGAAGTCCGAGAGGAAGCAGCAGAGGCATTAGGAAAGATAGGTGATGCCCGTGCAGTAGAGCCTTTAATCAAAGCACTTGGGGATTGGGTTGTCGGAGGGAAAGCAGCAAAGGCATTAGGGGAAATAGGTGATGCCCGTGCAGTAAAGCCTTTAATCAAGGAACTTGGGGATATGTCTTCGAATATCCAAAGTGAAGCAGCATGGGCATTAGGAAAGATAGATGATACCCGTGCAGTAGAGCCTTTAATCAGGGCGCTTGGGGGTAAGGATGAGTATGTCCGAAAGGAAGCAACAAAGGCATTACTAAAGATAGGCACTTCAGCAATAGGGGCTTTAAAGAAGGCACTTGCAGATAGGAATCGGGATATCAGAATGCATGCAGCAGAGATATTAGTAAGGATTGGCGATCCAGCAGTAGAACCTTTAATCATGGCGCTTGGAGATGAGAATTTAGTTGTTCGAGAGAAAGCAGCAGAAACATTAGGTAAGATATGTGACACCAGGGCGGTAGAACCTTTAATCAGGGCACTTGAAGATAGGGTTTCGGATGTCCGAAAGGAATCAGCAAAGGCATTAGGGAAAATAGGAGATACCTGTGCAATAGAGCCTTTAATCAAGGCGGTTGGAGATGATGAGTGGAATGTTCGAGAGAAAGCAAGAGAGGCATTGGTAAAGATAGGCAAACCAGCAATAGAATCGCTCATAATGCACTTGAGAAATAGTAATCTTAGAATTAGAGAAAATGTAATAAATGTATTAGACCAATTATGCTATCAACCAAGAAATAACACAGAAATGGTTCATTATCTAATAGCAAATCGCCATTGGGAAAAAGTGGAAGGGATTTGTTCACTGGTTACAAGGATTGTCTTCGGTGAAATCTCAACAGACGACGATGAAACCAGCCTGAAGAACCCTGATGTCTCTGAATTGACTATACCCATGAAAAATATAAGCAAGGTCATAGTTGATGCAGAGACCTATGACTTTCATCAGGTTGAACGATTTATCACCTATGCTGTCAATTATATAGGTGAGAAACGTCTGAGGAAAAAGGTAGAGGTCGTAATACACGGCAACCCAGAGAAGCTCCATCCTAATCTACGAAACCTTTTTAAAAATCTATTCAGAGAAGTAAAGGAGGTAGTCTTTAGACAATGATGATTCTCTGCCCATTTTGCATGAAATCCCATGATAGCTCAATAACAGAATGTCCTGACAAAAAGATAAAAATACCTTCAACATATATACATGATTCAAAAAAGGGTACCCCTGTCGTGTTTATGTTTACTGTCGGGTATAGTGGTCACACCAAAACCTGCTTTTTAAGCAGTTTTTTTCATACATTATATCATGGTGCAATATCAAAGAGATGGCCGGGTTTCTCATTTATTGGTTTGACTATGGAAACCCTGAACAAGATACACGATGAATATGTCAATATACTGGAGCAAGGGGTGCTTCCTCCCAAAACTGCGATAATGTTTCCTACGCCTTTGATATTAAAACTTCAACAAATGCCTCTAAAAGTCAAAAGATTATTTAGACGTTCAACCATAAAACAGAGGGAAATTATCTTCATATTTTATGATATTGGTGGAGGCACCTATGAGGTTGATGAGAAGATTAAGCAAAACTTACCAATTTTAAATCAGATTAACACCCTAATATTTTTGATAAACCTACCAGGTCTTATAGATGAAGCTCAAGAAGGAATATCTGTCGTACAGAAGTTGCATAATCTATTGAATACAGTCTATCTCGCTATAGAAGAACTTGAACAGACCAATAAGAAAAATATCATTATCTGTTTTACCAAGGCTGACCTTATGTGGGATAAAGAGGATATATATGGCCCCCTTGCAAAAAGGTCGGATAGCAACATGCCTTCTATTAGTGAAGTGTCAGATTATTTTGATGAGACAAAACAGCACTCTGAATATATCAGTGAATACATCTATAAACACTACGAAAGATTTCATACCACCCTTTATAATAACTTTAATTCTGTATACTTTACCTCTCTAGCTCCTCTGGGTACTCAACCAGAAGATAACAAAATGTCCATATTGGCGCCTTCACGTATCTTTGACCCAATGCTGCTGACACTAAGGTTGGAGGGATATTTATGAAATTGGAACAACATATTTACACAAGTGGCAAGACAGAATTTACTACTATTGCAGCCACATCAGGTATAAATCGGGACGAACGAATAAGATTGGAGAACCATTCTTTATATATCCTTCCCGGGACACTTCTTTACAAAGACGACCAGCCTAAACCAACGAAGTATATCTTCTATCCCTTAGATGAATACCGATTGGTTATAGGAAGGGCTATATACATCGGTAAGGATAGCCTTGGAAGACCAGGAAACTATCTATTTCATAATTTTATTATATATAAAGAAGACTTTATGTGGCTAAATCTAAATCCTGCAAGGCTAATAAAATTGCTGGAAGGAAAGGAACTATTTAGAGATAAAATCCCTGAAGAACCCCTGAATGTGATTGAACTCCCTGTTGATGAGATGCGAAGGACTCAGAATGACAGTCTTAGTATATCCAGAATCCCCTCGTTGCAACGAGACCTTATCCTTAACCTGGTTTATTTCTGCTTTAATCACAAATCTCTACAGCGCCCATTATTACTCACAGGTACAGATAAAGAATACCTGGATTTCCTTGAATGGCTGTATAATCTTCTACCATATAACTTAAGAGAAAAAATCTCCTTTGATACATATTCTTATGGAACTAATCTTGGCTTTCCAATCATGGGAATTCCTGATGAGGTTGAGTTTCAACAAAATATTTCATACTCTTTAAAACTAGACCTTAAAACCTGGCAGTATACCACTAATTTTGAGCTAAAAGAGCCCTCAAAGCTCATCTCATTCATTGCAGAAATGGCAGCCGAAGGAAGGGCAAAAGACATAAACTCTATGTATTCTCTGGAGTATTGCCTACAAAAGGGTGATTATACTAAATTTAAAGTAGGATATAAGACTGTCTCGCCTGAAATCAAAGACTTTCTCTATACTTCCCATAGAGAAACCATCCTGAATTATATAACAACTAAAAAGGATGTGGAACTGTTAGAAATGATAACAGCCAAAATAACAGTTGAGGATGTAAACATCCTCTCTTCAGATTACGGGGTTATCGAGAGACTCGTTGACACAGATAATAGGAGGATAATTGAGGTGTTTGTAGACTGGCTATGTACAAAGGGAGATAAAAGGCAGTTTCATCCCCTGTTATTCAAGTCTTGCAACCTTTGGAGGGTCTTTCTTGAAAGGATAAGGTGTCATCCTCAAAATATAACACTTCTAATTGAGCCGGTCAGTATATTACCAGCACACTACTCCAGAGAATTTGAGGATATATTACTCGAGGAGACAATCAATCTCCTCCCTTATATAAGGGCCGATAAGAGATTGTCGAAACACTTCTCAGGTGTGCTAGATAACCTTCCACATCCAGGTTTTGCAGATTCGGAACTACTAAGAACCTTTGTGAGATACGAATTGAGCAAAGACCCACTTTTATTGAAAAGAATTATTGAAAGCGATGTGTTTATTCTTTCAGAAAGGTATCAAACGATCGTGTTAGATTCGCTCCTGAATGGAATTATTAGGTCAGGTAGAATAGATGAGATAAAGATGCCACTTAACATACTCTTTGAGAAAGCATGGCAGAGAAAAGATTATTTCCTTAAGTTGATAGCCTCAGTAGAAAGGTTTGAGGTGTCAGGCAAATCAAAGAAGGTGCTTAAAGAAACAATCTTAGGATTTATGAAAAAACTTCCTCAGAATGAAACAACCATGGAGATAAGGAACAGACTAGAAAAGCTCTTAGAATCAAAACCATCATTTTTCGATAGGATATTAGCGAAGGGTTTCAGGAGGTAGAAGGTAGGGTGGCATTGCCCACCAAAAACATATATTTGTCCGCAAAAGAAACGGTGGGCAATGCCCACCCTACTTCATTAATAAATGTGCGGAGCTAAGTTCCTGTTGATATATTCTTCTCTGCGATCTCTTTACTACAAACGTGTAAAACCTTGTTTTTTTAGCAAAGTTTTCTTGCAACACATTGAAAATATTTGACAGGATAACAGGATGAGCACGATATAAATCCAGTTAATCAAAAACAGGATTTAAAAATTATCTAAGCTTTCTACGAAATTCAACTGAACGCCTCTATCCTGTTATCCTGTCAAAAAAGTAACTGAACTATTACAAAGAGAGAATAATATATGATGAAGAAAGACATTATGTTAGAAGAGATTCATAAGATAAGAAGAGAAATGTGGGAAAAAAGTGGATGTGATCCTCATTCTTTAATAGAAAATATCCAAAAAGAGGCAAAAGAGTTCGTAGAGGAATGTGGATATAGATATGTAGAAACAGAATATGGTTATAAAAAAATAGTGAAGTAGGATAAAATATAAGAAGATTTGTCTTAAGGTGAAGGAGATGTCTTATTTCAGTAAATTCTATGAGGTGGAAGTACGAGATGAGATTGCAAAGGAGTTTAACAGACAGCGAGGGTAAAGTAGATGATATGATGGCAGGTCTTCATGAAATAAGGACAAGGCTGTCTGAGGAAGATTCATGGCTCAAAAATCTACACAAAACGTTTGAGGCAAAAGAAGGATATTCCATCTTCTTATAGGGAACGTAAAAAATAAGTTGACATAAGGTTCGGTAGCCGCAGGCTTTAGCCTGCGTAAAATGGCTAGAGAGACTCATCACCTAAATCCTAAGAATCTGCGTTCACCTGCGTCCTAAATATAAAATCCGTGGTAAAAATTTTATCTGGAGTGAAAAAATGAGCGGATCAAAATGCAGCAGTATAGCTCTAAATAGAATTGCAGAATTACTCTTAAAAGCCAAAAGGGAAAGGGATACAACTTTAAAGAAAATAGAGGAACTTACCGGCAGGATTGACAATATAAAATCAAGAATAGATGAGGTCCAAACAGAAGACTCTGCTATTTCTAAACGGTTCGCAGAGTATAAAGAACTTTTGAAGAAAGAAACCCTTAATCTTGAAAAGAGAGGGAGAGAGTTGCAAGATACTCAACTTCCTGACTCAATCCTAGATATCAACTCTGATTGGCTTGAGGCAACTCGGAGACGAATATTGCAGATTAAGGGCAAAAGCCAGAGTACAGGTAATGCCATTGATGAAGTTGACTTAAATATTATCAACCTTAATGTTGCAGATAAGACCTTATCTAATATTGAGTTTAACATGCAGAAGTTTCAGAATGACGTTAAAAATCAGGAAGAGTTTCTTAAAAAATGGATGCACGATGAATACAGCCAATTTACACAGGATTATAATACCTTCCAGGGAAAACTCATACGATGCAAAGAGACATTACGTAATGGTAAAGATGCAGAAGAAGTAGCTAAAAATTTTAAAGAGACAGAAGGAATACTTTCTGATCTAAGCAAAAGACTCACAGGTTTAGCTCAGGAGGCTTACAATAGAGAAGAACTGCACCAGAGACGTTTATACATCTTAAAGGGTTTGAGGGAGGTCTGTGCATCATTGGGATTTGAGGAGGTATCAGAACCAGGATACGAGAAAGATGGTGATTACAACAGCCCTGTGCTCCAGACCTTTGACACAATTAATGAGGGGCCTGTTACCTTCAGGCTACATCTACATAACTTAATAGAATCTGATTCGGGCATCAACCTTGAGGTCTGCGAAGATGAGTTTGGTAAACTATCAGAATTACTTGCACATGAATATGGTGTTCAGACATCCTTTAAAAGAGTAGGCCAGGAAGAGAGACCAAAGAGGATAAGTAAGACAGAAAAACCCATGCCTCACCCCGAGCCACAAAAAGGCAAGAGAGGGACATTTAAATAAAAACCATTTAAAAATCCATCTTAAACTGATTTTTCACTTCCACACCAGATAATCATTAATAGGTTCCCTCGTTGTTTTACACAATTCATTAACAGACCTTCCCCCTCTTCTTCTCTCCTGAGAGGTCAAGTACAGCAGATTCGGACGTATCAGGAAGCCCACTTCATTTCAAGTTTACGATGATTAACCGCGCAGTCCCGAAGATAAAGATTGATCAGGCTCTGATAAGGAATACCTGTTTCATCTGACATAGACTTGAAATAGGCAATGGTGTCACGATCCAGCCGCATAGTCACCGGTTGTTTCAGATATTTAATGTAGGGGTTTTTGCGCCCTTTCATTTTAGAAAAATCGTAATGGTCTCTCATTTTCTATACCTCCAATACCCATGCTCTTCATCTTTGTCCCCCTTCCTGGCTGAAAAAATACGCGAACTACTGTCTCACTCTTTCGGAAACAGTGACAGACAACAAGAACTCGTAGTTTGAAACTTATTCCGAGTAAGATGAAGCGTTTTTCATCCTCCGAATGATCGGGATCAAAGAACTGGATGGCATTTTCATCGTAGAAAGCAGTGCGCGCTTCATCGAAGGAAACACCGTGCTTTTTAATATCGGCCTTTTACTTCCTGCCATCCCACTCGAATCTTAACTCATTCATATGTACATTGTACGTATTATGAAGCGGAAGTCAATATGTTTCTTGTGGCCTAACAGATAGATGGAAGATTAATATTGAATTCTCCGTGTTTTGATGTTGGTAGATTATTATGAAAATCAAGAATCAAGCATCCGGGATCGGGTATCAAGTATCATTTAATTACTTCCACACCAGATAATCTTCTATCGCCATATAATCAAGACCACAACCATAAAAAGTCATTATCGCATCACGGGGTGAGCAAACAATAGGCTGACCTGCTACGTTGAAATTGGTATTGAGAACAGCCGGTACTCCCGTCATCTTTTTGAATTCATTGATTAATTCCCAATACCTCGGAAATATTTCTTTCCTGACCATCTGCACTCTAACCGTATTATTTACATGCGCGGATGAAAACATATTTGGAAAACAAGTAACGCCAGAATTTAACATGAGCAATTAGCTTGTTAACCAATGTATTGCTCTTTTCAAAATAAACGTCATATGTTCGAGGTTTTTCACTTCCTTCAAGAGTTTCACAAATATTTTCCAGCGAAAATAAAAAGCAATAAAGGCTTTTCTTCTCAACCAATAAAGTTGTCGTTTTGTAAGATTATCGTTAATATAATTTATCGTATGAAGGGATAGCTTCATTAAGCTCATGTCATAACTAAATTTACCACATTCCACAAGATCATCATATTCTTTTGTACCAGGATATGGTTGAAAGTATGAAACCCCTATTCTGTCGAGTTCAAGAGACTTCGAATATTTTATTGTTTGTAAAATGTCCTCTTTTGTTTCTCCAGGGAAGCCTATTATAAAGAATCCCCCTATGTCAATGCCAGCCCTTTTAACTTTAGAAATACTTTCTTTCATCTCTTCTGTAGTTATACATTTTTTCATACGTTTTAAGATGCGATCGCTACCGCTTTCAATACCTACATTTACTGCATAGCAGCCTGCACGATGCATTAAACGAAAATCATTAAGATCAAGCATTTCCAGCCTTAGTCCGTTTGGAAAACACCATGCTATGTTAAGATCTTCTTTTAGCAAGGTTTCACAAAATTCAACAAGATACTTTCTTTTAACAGAAAAATTATCATCTTCAAAATGAATTTCCCTAACTCCATATTTTTCTTTCAGTAACTTAATTTCCTCCAAAATATTTCTTATGCTTCTAAACCGTACTTTCTTACCTGACAATCTTGAGGCAGAACAAAAAGTACATGGAAAAGGACAGCCTCGTGTTGCATAGATAGGGGCGTATGGAAAATATTTGTAAAATGCGCCATGTGGAGATTTGGGGTAAGAAGCAGGAGGCATTAAATCCCATCTGGGAAAAGGAATAGAATCCAGGTCTTCAATTAATTCAGATGGATTCTTTATTATTTCTCCGTCTAACCTAAAAACAAGCCCTGGAATATTTTTTAGAACATCATAAGAAAAATTCCTACATTCGGTATCTACGACAAACCTGGCAAGACTATGTTCTCCGTCACCAGTAAAACAAAAATCTACACCAGGTTCTACAAACTCCATGGTAGCTTCCGGCATCAAACTAGGCTGAACACCTCCAAGTACAATAATAGACTCTGGTGAATTTGCCTTTAGTTTGCCAGACAGACTCTTGATATTGGCTATATCCTTAGAATAGCTGCTAAGGCAAATTAAGTCGAATCTTTTACTTTCAATTTCTTTTAAAAGGCGTTGCTCATTTGTATTATCCCTGAGCATATCAATCAAAGATATTTTGCATGATCCCGGTAAGCTTGCGGCAAGATACCCATAATGAAGAGGAGGAATTATCTCGTCTGCTAAGCTGTTTATCCTAATAAATACAACGTTAATGTTTTTTTTCACAATTATATATACTGCACCCCGTTAAGTGATAGCGAATATTTTGAGCTGATCGAAGCATGAAGTTATTTGACTAAGAAAATTTAACAATTTAAAACAAAGCCACATGCTGCCAAGGTTCGACAACAAAGTAGCAAGTTTGGTACAGTGAATGGTTAGAACTCGATTTTAGCCTTAAGCTGCATGTGGACGAACTTCTTTCTCGAGCCGTGTTTGCAAAGTGGTTACTGTCTAGATTAAATCGTAGCGAGCTTGAAGGTTCAGCCAGAATTGAGCCTCCATTCCAAAAAATCGGCCAAGACGAAGTGCTGTGTCGGCAGAAATGGTACGTTTCCCCCGTACAATCTCACTGATTCGGTGTTGGGACACACTAATGTCCTTAGCCAATCGATATTGGGAAATGCCCATAGGCTTAAGAAATTCTTATAAAAGAATTTCTCCAGGATGAATTGGTTCAAAATCGCGTTTACTCATTTTTTCTCCTTATGGTAATCAACTATCTCTACTTCAAAAGCGTTACCATTCCTCCAGATAAAACATATACGCCATTGATCATTAATTCGTATGCTGTGTTGTCAAGCGTTAATAAATTTAAGAGTTTTAACTCAGGCATAAGCTACCGCCGCCTGTGAGCGGCATGATAGCAAAAAGACTATAGAATGGGAAATAGAAAAAATGTTGAAAAACACGGCTAATTGCCAGTTAGCTTCATGCCTATGCTAGCCCGACTTTCGCTATTCGAGGTGTTTTGGCGAGCTAAGTCCTTATAAATCAATGAAAACACCTTAAAAGTCTACACTACAAATTGCTATTTCACTACTTCACGATAGTCTCCCCATTAGATGTGATTTTCGGTGGTGGTTGCTTTGGCAAATTCAATTTCATCTGGTTTAGTAACATCTTATGCTCCCTTTCAGGTTGTGTATAACGAGTCAATACGAGTTGCTTTCCATCCGTTGTCGGAAGATGCACATCAAGCATTTGTATCTTCTTGAACTTTTCTATTACAGCCCTTGGTGTTAGTCCTGGCGCTAATAATTTTAACCTCTGTTTAAGCGTAACGTTTAGACAATAGGCCTGGAATGCGACAAAAATATGTGCCTCTATCCTTATGTCTTTTTGATGATGAATAGGTCGTATCAATAAGTCTCCTTTAATCTCTTTAAAAGCCTGTTCTATTTCTCCCAATAACATATACTGCTTCCAGAGTAATCCAGGATCTGTAGCCGTCAAATTCGATCGAAGCAAATACTTTCCTTCCTTTTTCATCACTTTGCAAAATTTATCTTTATTCAAACTGAAGGTAAACGTCTCCTTGTTAACTATTCCTTTTGCGTCAGGCAAATTGATCTTTACCAGTGGGTACACCCTACCAGCTTCTTTTTTGGCGGCCCCAATCTTTAATAGTAATTGATCTCTTGTATTGCTCTGGGCCTGCAACTGTTTTAACCGTGCCCATAGTCTTTTCAACTTGTGCCTACGCATAGACCGCTCTTTGTTTACACGGTCTGCACTCTCTACCAAAACATAAAGTTCTCCATCCCTGGCCTTGACCAGGCTTGGGCAGGCTTCCTTAAGTAGCTTCACTTTAACTTTGTCGCGAACTTCTTCCCATGGTTTATCTAAAAACTTCTTTTCAAGTTTTGTCAATCTGCCTTTGGGTGTGCCTATGAGATATTTTATCGGATATTCAGAACCTTTCATTTTCTTTATTGTTTCTTCCGTATCCAAACTTCCGTATTCCTGCACCAGGTGGATCACATTCAAAATAGGTACTGGTTAGGTCATAAAGTAAAATATCAAATTTAACATTGAACATGTTTTGCCATCTCTCTCGGAGAAATGAAAAAAGATATTCTTTATGCTCAAGGAGTTTGTCAAGACAACGATATAATTTGTCCTTTTGGACTAAACCATAGTCTTCACCTAATAAATCTCCCATGGCGCTTTGTTCATACCATAATCTATGTAAACGCCACTCGCTTCCCGGATCTATTAATCGATAGGCTGTAAGTGTTTTAAAAACATTTAGCCAACGTGTTCCTTTTCTGCCTGGCAATAGTTTGTCTATCCAAAATCTATCTGGCTCTAAGAGACTCCATAGCTCACAAAATAACCAGCAAGCTCCCCATTGACGAGGCTTTTTTATTTGTAGCTCATTTAGTCTTACATGTATTGCATTATGTGCTCTTTTGTAACTGGACGCATCTTCAGGGAAAAGGAGCATTTGCTTTGGTTGTTTATGTCCTTCTTCAAATATCTCGATAGTCTTACGCCACGCCTCTTGCTGGTTATCATTTATTTCACCAAGATAGAGGACTTGACGTTGGACAATACGGCCTCCACTTGTCCGCTTGTTTTCGACTATGTTCCAGTACCTATGATTCTTGCCATTTTTAAATCGTTCGTTGCATCTTAGAAACATGATGGAGGTATTATCGCAAAAAGGAATTAAGAAAAAAAGGGGGTAGGTCTACACTACAGGGGATTTTGGCGTATTTTGGGACTTTTTAAAAAATTGAACCCTTTATTTACAAACACTTACATCTTTGCATACTTAAAAATTTTTTAAATTAGGGACGAATAGCGAAAGTTGGGATAGGCAATTAATAGAACAATTTTATTAACTAAAATGTAATATTGCAAGACCTGACCCTATTTCCTCCTTTATCTTTTGCGACACGGGAAACGCACTAGCATTTTCCCGTCAATTCTCCAGCGATTTGTTATGTATTAATTTTTAATGTCGTACTTTTCTTTGATTGATCTAACTATAAAAGTTGCATCGTAAACCAATGCACCAATTTCCGGTTTATCTTTAAAGCAGACAATTGTGTTGGTTGTTCTTGGTTTAGAAAAGGAATACGTTTGTCCTCCAGTTGTTGTGGTTGTGGCACTACCATGTCCATAGTTGCCATAAGCGTATGCGTTACCCGTTGTGTGGTAAGTAGTGGGTGTTGTATATGTACCTGTCTTTGAATATTTCTCAGAATCTACAATAACGAAATACCTGAATCCATTTTCCAAAGTGATTTCAGCTGACCGCAAAAAATTGAAATCCAAAGCACGTTCATGGCTAGTGTAGGCATTCCCCTTAAATGATATTTGAAATATATTTTCGCCTAACTGAGTTTCAGAAAAACCTCCGGTCAAGCCACGCTTTTGATAGGCAGTAGCGCAACTTGTCAATAATAATGCAGCTATTATTAAGACAAATGAAGTCTTCATTGTCTCCTCCTTTGCATATCGCCACGCGTAACCTGCAGTACCAAGGTAAAATATCGTAAGGCCACGGCAGACTCGCTGTCAGGTTAACGCATTTGTTATATTTTAATTTTTTCTATAGGCTATTTGAAGTCGGGAGATTTATAAGCAACTGTAAGTTGAGGAATACTATACAACTTTGATTGATCAACATTCCCCTCATATTCAATTCTTGTAAAAAACGTTTTGTAAACTTCATAAACCCGAGGATCCATTCTTGGGTCTAAGGTAATACTCGTAACTAATTTAAATGGATCACATGGATATTGATAGATATCGTCGCCATCATCTCGATGGTATAAATATAACAACCTTACTTCTTCTTCATGATTAAATTCTTTTCGTTTCAGTAATAGAGTTTTTGCATGACCCTCACTAGGACTATTCTCACCCTTCATCAATTCAAAAACTCTATCAGGGTTTACAATAAGTTTTTGCAATTCTTCCTGTTTATAATATTTTACTTTCCCGATAAAACATGATGATCGAGGGTAATTACTTTGATTCTCATTCCGTAGACTGTCAAAAAGTGTCTTAATTGTTGTTTCAATTTTTGCTCCATCCTTATTTGGAGCATATATTCGCCACATCGCATCACTTTCATTTTTTAGTGTCCAACACTGACCATAAGATCTATTGCGGAAAGGAAATTTAAAGGTTTTCCCATTTTCTGACTGGAAAGTAGATTTACATACAAAATTTTCAAATGGGTCATCCCATAATTTGGGCTTTAAAAGCGTATTTTTCTTTAAATCAAACATCTCAAGAAGTCGAGAAATGCTGATGATTCTAAATATAGGTTTATTTTTTTCTTTAAAAGGGATGTGAATGTAATTATTTGCCATTTCAATTATTTCGAAATATAACAGTTAGAATAAATGGAAATTAACTATTGAATTTTCCGTGTTTTGATGTTGGTAGATTATTATGAAAATCAAGCATCCGGGATCGAGTATCAAGTAACGCTTTAATCACTTCCACACCAGATAATCTTCTATCGCCAGATAATCAAGACCACAACCATAAAAAGTCATTATCGCATCACGGGGTGAGCAAACAATAGGCTGACCTGCTACGTTAAAACTGGTATTGAGAACAGCCGGTACTCCCGTTATCTTTCTGAATTCATTGATTAATTCCCAATACCTCGGAAATATTTCTTTTTTAACTGTTTGTACTCTTATTGTATTATCTACATGTGAAGCTGACACTATATCAGGAATTTTATCCTCAACACCCTGAAACGCAATTATCATAAATGGGGAACCGTAAGGTTTCTTCACATAGTCGTGATAATCATTTTCTATAAATGATGGTGCGAATGGTCTCCAGGGTTCTCTTCCTTTTATGCTTTTGTTTACTATATCCTTCATCCCCTCATTTTTAGGATTTGCGAGTATGCTTCTACCTCCAAGCGCCCTTGGGCCAAATTCCATCCTTCCCTGAAACCAACCTATAGTCTTATTCTCTGCAATCAATGTGGCAACTTTTTTAGCTATATCGTTACAACGTTTATAATTATTAAGTTTAAATCTCTTTAATTCGGATTCAACTTCTTCATTGGTGTAATCAGGGCCGAAATAGGGATGTTCTAGAACAATATCAGGTCTGTGCCCCACAACATCTTTATAGACACTTACGGCAGCCCCTAATGCCGTACCAATATCATGAGCAGCGGGTTGAATAAATATATTGTCAACATGGTCTGACCTTAATAGTACGCCATTCATTGAGCAGTTTAAGGCACATCCACCTGACATACATAGATTCTTATAACCTGTAATACTATAGAGATAGGAACTCATCTGTAGCGCTGCTTTCTCAAGTGTGTGTTGCACAGTGGCAGCTAAGTCTTTATGATACTGATTTAACTCTTCCCCTCTTTTCCTTGGAGTGATGCCAGAAAGATATTTCTTAAAACCTTTCTTATCTATAACCGGTATGTCATCATCCCAGTCGATAAATTTAAATTCATTTTCAACCGGTTGTCCATAGGCCGCAAGACCCATGACTTTTCCTTCATCACTATGAGATTTGAAACCCAACATCCTTGTGATTTCACTGTACAGGTGTCCCCAGCTATTTCTGTTAGGTATTGACTTGACCACTCTGAATTCATCACCTTCTCCAATCGCCAGGATGCCGGCTTCGCTGCCCCCATAACCATCAAGAGAAATGATATTCGAATAATCAAATCCCGAGACATAATATGAACTTAATGCATGAGCCTTATGATGATTTACAAACATCATCTTATCTTCCTCATGTCTGAACGGTAGCTGTCTTAGCAAAAAATCCCATGCAAATCTTTTCTTCTTTTTCTGATTTTTCGAGGATTCCCATCCTATAGCAATATAATCTACATCATCCAGTGTTACTCCAGCTCTTTTAAGACAAAATTCTATCGATCTGTCAGCTGATACTCTTGGCGAGTGTTTAAATCTATTAAACCTTTCCTCCTCCACCATAGCGATCAATTCACCATCAACAAGGATACATGCACCGTTATTCCATGAAATAGGGTGGGTTATTCCCAGAATTATCATTTATTACTTTCCATGTATATTGTTTTCTTAATTTGTGTAATTGGATGTTTTCTTCCGTGAGTGGATTACTATAATATCGCAAGGCCCAAACATTGCTAGAATAAAATTAAGCATTTTCATTAGCATTTTGAAACGCGATAACTTAGAAATAAATCTGTACTTTCCATATCTGAGATTATGCAAGCTGAGTTTTAATATTCTTCTTATCTCCTTTAGTGTATTTAGTGGTTCAAAAATATGATGGATGGATGTATTTATGCTATGACTAGTCAAGACAATCTCATATGTATCATTGCCACACAAATAGCAAGGAATGTATTCTAGTTTTTGTTTTATCTTAAATTGTGTGTTTGGCATTATTATTCTTTAAGTTGGTAAATTTCTAAAAACCTTGTCACTCATCACAACGATTAGTTTGATATTAAAGATGGTTTTTAATATAATTATAAAAACACATCAAATCTGGTGACATTTGGTCACACGCCAAATATTTAAATAGAAAGAAAACCATAAACAGGCATGTAATAAATTACGCATAATAGGATTACGCGTAATTTGAGATAAAATGTTAAAAAAATTATGGAAGCATTTTCGTGTTTTCAGTATAAGAAAATTATACAACCTTTTTATGGGTAAAATTCAGTTTGCAACTGGTTCTATACGACTTTATTATTACCCAGCCAGGATTACCATAGAATCAGGAAATATATGTAACCTCCGTTGTCCACTTTGCCCCACTGGCCAAAAAGATGATTCTGCCAAAAAAGGTTTACTTTCCTTCTCAGATTTTAAAAGATTTATAGATGAAATAGGCAAAAATATACTTTTAATCAGACTATACAATTGGGGAGAACCACTCCTTAATAAAGAACTTGTAAAAATGGTAGAATATGCCGATAAAAGTAAAATAGCCGTGAAAATCAGCACAAATCTCAGCCTGCCTATTGAAGACACTCTAGCGAAAGCTTTAATCAAAGCCAATTTGCAAAAAATATACATTTCTTGTGATGGGGCAAGCAGCTCAACTTATTCAACCTATCATATTGATGGAGATTTTAACAAAGTAATATCAAATATGAAACTTTTACTAAAAAAAAAGAAGCAATTAAATAATCATTACACTGAGATAATTTGGTTATTTCATGTCTTTAAACATAATGAACATGAAATTGAAAAAGCTAAGGCAATGGCAAAGGACATAGGTATAAAGCTAGTCATAAATAAGATGCGTACCGATATGGGCAAAGAGATATTTGAAACCTCCGAAAAATCTATTGAACGCGATTCAAAATGGATACCTGGCAACCCAGAATATAACATATTTAATATGACAGAAAAGAAGCCGAAGAACAGATTTAATTGCGATCTATTATGGGCTGAAACCGTTATCAACTGGGATGGTTGTATTTTACCATGTTGCGCCGTATACAATGAAACATATTCTTTTGGTAATATTAAGGAAGAATCATTTAAAAACATATGGAACAACGAAAAATATGCATCAGCACGAAAGGAAATTCTCGGTCTTAAAAATAATATAAAAACAGTTTGCCATATTTGTAAAGTAAATGATTATCTATATCTTTGATACAAAAATAGATTCCCGATCAGGGTCGAATGACAATGTGTTGTATTCTCTGTCATTCCCGTGGTTTCAGCCTACTTGTCCAACAGACAGGGAATCTAGAAAAGATACATTTTCATAATTCATGGTGCTCTAAAATGGTTGTGAGCGTTTGATTCACACAAAAAACTCTATACAAATATGTGTCTTTTTATTATTGACAGACTATTTAGTTAATAATAATATAAGTTGTCTTTCATAATTCCTGAAAGATTTTAACTTGTTATTTTATCCATATATTCTTTACGTTATTTGTTAATAGCTCATATATTTGTAACATAATTTACCTTTTTAAATCATGGCACTAAACGAAATAGTAGCATTAATAGGCTTCATTCTTGGTTCAATCCTTCATACAGTACTTTCAATTCTCATAATCCAGAGGAAAAACAAAAAAGGAAGTGAACTTGTATTCTTATTCCTCGTAATTAGTGTGGCAATGTGGCATTATGGCAATGCCATTTCGTTTTTCAGTGTAATGCTTTTTGGAAAAAATATTCTTATTATTAACCAAATATCAAAAACTGTTGCACATATGGGAATGGGTGTAATGCCAAGTCTACTTCTACATACTGCGATATTATTCCTCTTAGAAAGTGGCTGGAATATCAAGAAGAAAATAAGACTAACCATGGTTACCATAATTTACCTTCCTGTCATTCCGCTTTCGTTTATAGCTAGTAGAATAATATTTTTTGAAGAGACTCATATCTTAATGAGTGTATCGCCCTTTGTAAAACCTTTTATCATATGGCTATTATTTTCTATATTTACCTCTGCTGTTATCTCCCGCATACTTTCTTCCAAGGTGGGAGAAGTGGAAGAGCGAAAATTTCACTTTTCTATTTTCTGGATTCTTATTTTTATCACAATCCTGGTTACATTTACAATCCTTCTTGAAGGAAGAACCATCTCATATATTGGCGATTATATGGTCCTTGCTACTATGCTTTCTTCCATCTTCCCAAGTATCATATTCTCTTATTATGTCTATCGTTACAATTATATGGAATTTGTTCTTAGGCGAAGTGTGTTTTATTCATTCCTGGCACTGCTAGTTATATGTCTTTATTATTTTGGAATAAGACAATTAAGTAAATATCTTGAACTTAATTATTCAATTAATGCGAAGGTGATAGAAGCAGTATTTGTTATAGCACTGGTATACTGGTTTCCAAAAATAAAAGAAAAGGTTCAAGGTTTAATGAGAAGATTACTCTTTAAGAGGATTGCTGATAGTGAATATCTTTTAAACGATTTAAGTCATCAGATTAGCACAGACTTGTTGATTGATCTGTCACTTCTGCTGGAAAATGTTGTAGAATCAATCAAAAAAGCAACTGCAATTAAAAATGTTAACCTAATTCTATTCAAAGGTGGAAGAACACAAGTTACCGGATATGGGAAGGATAACTTTATAGCCAAAGATGACATCTTAAATATAATTAAATATTTTGGCAAAGGCGAGATTGCAGTACTAGACAGACATGAAATTACAGATGTATCTATAATAAATGAGATGAAACGATTAGAGGTATTCTTCATTTTTCCTATTTTTAAGGATAGAAAATTAATAGGTTTACTAACTCTTGGTAAGTCCAGAAGGGGATTACGTTTACCAGCCGATAATCTCGAACAGTTGATGATCATTGCAAATCAAATAAGTTCAGCAATGGCAAAGGCTGAGCTGATTCAGGAAAAACTACAGCTAGAAAGGAAAATGTTTGAAAACGAAAATTTGTCTAGCCTCGGTAGATTATCTACCAGTGTCGCTCATGAAGTAAAAAACCCCTTGAGTTCAATCAAAGCCATTGTTCAAGTCTTGAGAGAAGACTTTAAAGATGAAACAAAAACGCAGAAAAGCCTCTCAATAATTATTGAGGAAATAGACCGTTTGACAAAAGTAGTAAATCAACTTTTGGTATTTGCTAAACCTCAGGGAGATAATAAAATCGATGTTAAGATTAAAGAAGTAATAAATAAGGTACTAGTCGTTTTGAGACATGAAGCAAAAATGAATAATATTGTCATACACTTAGATGATTCAGATAACTTACCTGTCATTACTGCAGATGAGGGGTCATTAAAGGAAGTTTTTTTTAATATCATTCATAATGCTATACAAGCAATGTTAGATGGAGGAAGATTAACAATCTCTATTAGCTATGAACAAAAGAGTGATTATATCAAAGTTGTTTTTGAAGATACCGGACCTGGTATCTCCGGAGAAAATATAGAAAAAGTTTTCGAACCATTTTATACAACTAAACAAACAGGCACTGGTTTAGGACTGACTATTGTTAAAAGGAAACTGGAAGAAGTGGGAGGTATGATCCACGTAGAAAGTGCTAATTCAACTACAAAATTTATAGTTAATATTCCATCATCAGAGGGAATTTTGGCAAGTTAGTATTTAAAGATTGATCATATGAAAAGATTAATATTAATAGTAGATGATGAAAAGGGTGCAAGGTTTGGAATGAAAATGGCTTTAGAAAAAGACGGTCATAATGTCATAGAAACTAGTGATAGTATTGACGCTCTTGAGGTAATAAAGGCAAAAAAGCCCGCTCTGATTTTTCTTGATATCAATATGCCACGGGTTAATGGGATTGAGGTATTAGAGAAAGTAAATCGCCTAAACAACCCTCCTATGGTAGTTATAGTAACTGCCTATGGGTCTGAAAGAGTGGCAGTGGATGCCATGAAAAAGGGAGCTTACGATTATATTGCTAAGCCATATGAAATCGACGAACTCAGATTAATCGCTAAAAATGCGCTCGAAAAACTCGCACTAGAGGAAGAAAATGCAAGGTTGCGTTCTGAAATCAACAGACTGGAATCAATGGGAGAAATATTGGGCGAAAGTCCGTCAATGAAAAGTGTATTTAATAAAATAGAAAAGGTGGGGCCATCCGATGTGACAGTATTGATACAAGGTGAAAGCGGGAGTGGAAAAGAGTTAGTAGCAAAAGAAATTCATAAAAGAAGTTCTCGTAAAAATAACCCTATGATAATAATGAATTGCGCAGCATTGCCAGAGACATTAATTGAAAGTGAATTATTTGGGCATGAGAAAGGCGCATTTACTGGTGCTACAGAAAGACGTCTAGGCAAATTTGAATTGGCAGATAAAGGTACTATATTTCTTGATGAAATTGGAGATATGAGTCCAAATACACAATCAAAGGTATTACGAGTCTTGCAAGAACAGAGTTTCGAACGATTAGGAGGCACTGATACTCTTCATGTTGATGTTAGGCTGATAAGTGCAACTCACAAAGACTTGCTGAAAGAAATTAAAGAAGGTAAGTTTAGGGAAGATTTGTATTACAGGCTAAAAGTTGTTGAAGTCTCACTTCCACCATTAAGAAACCGCAAAGAAGACATCTTAATATTAGTCGATAAGTTTATACAGTTTTTTTCTGAAAAGCACAAAAAGAACGTAAAATCTATCTCAGGTGAAGTAGTAAAGATTTTTACTAATTATAACTGGCCTGGTAATGTTAGAGAATTGCAGAATGTAATCGAAAGTGCAGTAGTTATGGCTAATTCTGAAATTCTAGGGATTATTGATTTCCCCGAAGAAATTAGAAGCTCAAATACATATATTAATCCGTTTTTTAACATTGACTATAACCTGTCTTTCAGAAATGCAAAAAGAATGGCTGTGGAAGCCTTTGAAAGAGATTTTGTAAGTAAGAAATTAGAAGAGAATGATGGAAACATAAGCAAAGCTGCTGAAGCTCTTGGTATGCACAGACAAAGTTTGCAACAAAAGATTAGGGAGTTGAATTTAAAATAGCAAATAAATGTAAGCGTTCACCAAGGGGAAATATTTGACAGGATAACAGGATGAGCATGATATAAATCCAGTTAATCAAAAACATCTATCACAATCTGAAGGAGGTTGTATAGTATTACTTTGGAGATACTTCTTTTTTGAGAAGTTTTTTGTTTTAATATTATTAATTTTGAGGAAAGCAAAGTTGAGATTAAGCGTAAAATCAAGAATTTGGAATAAATGATTTACCCTGTGGAATAATGCATTGCAGCATAACCACAACCAAAAACCTTGCAAAAAAAAAAAAGATTTTACAAAGTAATATTCTATAGACTCTATTGCACAGGGTGAACAAGATTTAAAAATTATCTTATCTATCCTGTTATCCTGTCAAAAAAGTAGCTGAGTTATTACAAAGGAACTAATTTATGAAAAATGATTTTGTACATTTACATATCCATAGTGAATATAGCCTGTTAGACGGTGCATGTAGGATCAATGACCTTATTAATAGAACCAGGGCCTTGAATATGAAGAGCCTGGCACTAACTGACCATGGTAATATGTTTGGGGCAATTAAGTTTTACGAATGTGCAAGGGAAAATGGAATAAAACCAATTATCGGTTTTGAGACGTATGTCGCCCCGGAAAGTAGATTAACAAAAAAAGGAGGTAAAGATCACATATACCATCTAACACTATTAGCGGAAAACAACGATGGTTATAAAAATTTGTTAAAACTGGCTACATCTTCCTATTTAGAAGGCTTCTACTACAAACCCAGAGTGGACAAAGAATTATTAAATGAATACTCAAAAGGCATAATTTGCCTAAGTGGATGTATGAAATCCGAGATAAATCAAAATCTAGAAAACAGTGATTATGATAAAGCCCTAAAATCTGCATCTCAGTACAAAGACATCTTTGGCATAAGTAATTTTTTCATAGAACTACAAGATAATAAAATTGTGGGGCAAGATGAGTTAGTAAATAAGGCTATAAGAATTAGTAAAGATTTGGGTTTAGAAACAGTTGTTACAAATGACGTGCACTATATGAACCCTGATGATTCTTTCGCTCATGATGCACTCTTATGTATAAATACAGGAAAGACCCTGCAAGACACTAAAAGAATGCGTTTTTGTACCAATGAATTCTATTTTAAGTCTCAAAAACAGATGGAAGAAATCTTTAAAGATATACCTAAAGCACTAACAAATACATTAAAAATTTCAGATAGATGTTGCATTGAATTAAATTTAGATGAAATGCACTTGCCCAAGTTTACTCCAAAGAAGGATTCTAGTTGTTATAAACCAGGTATTACAAATTCACAATTTCTGAGAGAACTTTGCAGACATGGCGCATTAAAAATATATAAAACGATTAATAAAACAATAAATGATCGACTTGAACATGAACTTAAGGTAATAGAGGAAACTGGTTTTGTTGACTATTTCCTAATCGTCTGGGACTTTATTGATTTTGCAAGAAAAAATTATATACCTGCTGTTGCTCGTGGTTCAGGTGCAGGCAGTTTAGTAGCCTATGTGCTTGGAATCACTAATATGGACCCCATAAAATATGATTTGTTATTTGAAAGATTCCTCAATTCTGAAAGAATTTCCATGCCTGATCTGGATATTGATTTCTGCGCTGAGGGAAGGGACAAAGTAATTAAATACGTACGCAAAAGATATGGGGGTAACAATAACGTAGCTCAGATTATCACCTTCGGTACTATGAAGGCTAAAGCCGTTATTAGAGATGTTGGCCGGGTGATGAGTATACCATTGTCTGTTGTTGATAAAGTAGCGAAATTAATCCCATCTACTCTAGGTATTACATTGCAAGAAGCGCTTGAGCAAGAGCCAAAATTGAAATCAATGTATGAAAATGAGAAACAAATTCAAGAACTGTTCAATACTTCTTCAAAGCTTGAAGGATTATGCAGGCATGCCTCTACACATGCAGCGGGTGTAGTCGTTTCTGATAAACCTTTAACCAATTATATCCCTCTAGCTAAAAATCGCGACATAGTAATAACACAATTCGATGATGTTACCCTTGTGGAGAAGATAGGTCTATTAAAGGCAGATTTCCTTGGGGTAAGGAAGCTTACTGTTATTGACAAGACAACAAAACTGATAAAAGAAACAATTGGGAAGGATATTGATATAAACAACATTCCTTTAAATGATAGAAATACATATAAATTGTTGTCTCGAGGCGATGTGAAGGGTGTTTTTCAAGTGGAGACAAGCAGAGGCTTTAGAGATTTATTAAGAAAGCTTAAGCCTAAAATATTTGAAGATATTTTACCTCTTGTCGCATTATATAGACCAGGGCCATTGCAGAGTGGAATGGTAGATTCATTTATAAATTGCAGACATGGTAAAGAGGAAGTTGCCTATCTTCATCCAAAGCTCGAACCATTACTTAAGGAAACATACGGCTTGATTGTATATCAAGAGCAAGTAATGCGCATTGCAAACAAGCTGGGAGGTTTTACCTTAAATGAGGCTGATAATCTGAGAAAGGCAATGGGGAAAAAGAAACCTGAAGTTATGGCAAGATTCAAAAATCAATTCATTAATGGAGCAGTGCAAAATAGAATACCGAGAGACATTGCTGAGCGAATTTTTGAGTTAATGGAATATTTCGCAGGTTATGGATTTAATAAATCGCACTCTGCTGCATACGCATTGATTTGCTATCAAACAGCATATTTGAAAACAAACTACCCTACACAGTATATGGCAGCTCAGATGACCTGCGAAAAGCAAAATAATACAAAGATAGTGGATTATATGAATGAATGCCATCGAATGAGTATTGAGTTATTACCACCATGCATAAATGAAAGCTATTCTGATTTCACAATAGTATCGGATAAAAAGATAAGATTCGGTCTTGGGGCAATAAAGAATGTTGGTGAAAAGGCAATAGAATCTATCATATCAACTAGAAAAAAGGATAAATTTTCCTCAATATTCAATTTCTGTGAACGTGTAGACTTGCGTCTGGTAAATAGGCAAGTAATGGAAAGTCTCATCAAATCAGGCTGTTTTGATTCCTTGTCAGGACACAGAGCCCAATTCTTTGAAGGAATAGATATATTGTTACAACTCGGCGCTAAATCAAATAAAGACCGTCGTATGGGACAGAAGAGTCTATTCAATACAAAAGAAAATACCATAAATTCAAATTCTCACCAACAATTACCTGAGACGGAAAATTGGTCTGAAAAACAGTTACTAAAAGCAGAAAAAGACTCATTGGGATTTTATGTTAGTTCTCACCCATTAAAAAGGTATAAGGAATTAATAGAAAAATATTCAAATACATCAACCGGCAGCCTACCTGAATCATCTGAAGGTGAAGAGGTCTTAATAGGAGGGATAATTGATAATATTAAAAATACAACCACCAAAAAAGGTGGTGATCCAATTGCATATTTTACAATTGAAGATATGGAAGGAATAGTAAAGTGTGTATTATTTAAGAGCGAGTTGACAACACTCAACAATTTACTTCATGCCGAAGAAATAGTTTTTATTAAAGGGCGTATCAGCTTTAGAGACACTGAACCTTCAATCAGGGTTTCAGAAATAATTATTCCAAAAGAAGTAAATAAAATAATAGAGAACACATCTCCTAAAAATGCTATAATTAGATTAGAATATTCACAAATTAACGATGAACTCCTTTTTCGCTTAAAAGAAATCCTATTGTCAAATAAAGGTACTTGTCCTGTATTTATAGAATTCAAGTTGCCCGGTGAAAAATTTGCAAAGATAAAGACTTCCGAAAAGTACTCTGTTTCTTTAAACGAAAAGGTACATAATGAAATAAGAAATCTTATCGGAGAAGGATGTCTGATCCCAAAAATGGGATGAATAGTTACAAAAACACATGGGAGCATTCCCAAATTGTTGTACCGGGTTGTTTTGGGTTTTTTGGAGTGCAGTGACGGTGTCACTGCATGCATCGACACGGTCGATGCACTCCATATTCCCCGCCGATATAGGTGTATTGCAACAATTTGGGAATGCACCCTACAATTCTAAGCATTATTTTTCTGTAAATTTGTTTTGCGGAGCAAAACGGTCATAAACCTGTCCTGACGACAGGTCAGGATTAGTGACCGCCTGCCCGACACGTCTTTTGGCGGGAAGGAAACTAATTTATTATGGGAAAAGAATTAACTTATGCATTAATAACGCCGTATAGCTTATTGAAGAGCAGAACGGGTGGTATAATCAGCAGAATTCTTTCATTATCCGATCTGGATCTTGTAGGAGCAAGAATGTATACCCCAGGTGATGAGTTTTTGGATGAGTATTGTAAAACGATAGAGAAGCAGGAAATAAAACCTTTATGGAAAAAAGCACTGATAGAATACGTAAATGACAAACTTAGAAAAAGTAATAAACTTGGAATATCTAATCGTACCATGTTTCTTCTTTTTGAAGGTGATGATGCTATTAATGTTCTCCAAAATAAAGTAATCGGGCCAATATCAGACCATCTAAAGGGTGATACAATTAGGGGAACGTATGGTGATTGTATTAAATTTGATGATGGAATAGTCGAATACTTTGAACCTGCAGTCCTTACTTCTACAGATCCAACAACAAATATAAATCAACTTGATTTATTTGCAAAATATGCATTAAGCGATGGTGGTGTATTAGAGAATGTTATAAGTTTTGATAAGAACGAAAAACCTGAAACATCACTCGTAATATTCAAACCTTTTGAAAAACAAGACCCACGCCCGGGGAATATAGTAGATATGATTTCAAGAACAGGCTTCTTTATGGTCGGAATAAAGCTTATCAATATGAGTGTTAAACAGGCAGAAGAGATTTATAAACCTGTAAAAGATATGTTCACGGATAAATTCGATGAAAAATTTAAACCGAATCTAATTGAAAAGTTAAAAACAGCATTAAATAAACAGGATGTCCCTTTTGAGCTGAATGATGACATTATGCAAAAACTAGTCGATCAACTTAAGGAACCTACTGTTACAGGAGAATTCAACAAAATAGTGAGATATATGACTGGTCATGAACTTTCCGGTTTCGTTGATACAGAAAAAGCAAAAGAAGGAAAGAAAACTATCTGTTTTGCTTTACTATATCAAGGCATAAATGCAATCAGTACTATTAGAGAACTTTTAGGGGCCACAGATCCCAAAAAAGCAGATCATTCCAGTATTCGTAGATTTTATGGAGAGGACATACTAAGAAATGCAGTGCATGCATCTGATTCTATTGAGAATGCGGAAAGGGAAAGGAAAATCATCGGTTTGTGGAAAGATGAGAAAACTTGCGATATCAAGGAAATAATAGAAAGATACACAAATTCAAATGTTGAATATTCAAAAATTTGAACTTGGCCCTTTGGAGGCTTGTTGTTACATAATTTCAACAAGAATATCTTCAAAAGCTGTCATTATAGATCCAGGGGAAGAAACAGATAAAATTATTGACTATATTAACAAAAAGAAACTGGATCCAATTATTCTAATTAATACTCATGGTCATGGTGACCATATAGGTGGCAATAAAGAGTTAAAGAAAAGGTACCCGGATATTCAAATCTGTGTTCATAACGATGATGCAGAGATGCTAACAGATCCATACAAAAACCTTTCGCTTCTAAGTGGAAAAAGATATGTATCGCCACCAGCAAACCGAATCTTAAATCACAATGATAAAATTATGTTTGATGAGTATACCTTCAGGATCTTGCATCTCCCTGGTCATACATCTGGAGGAATAGGAATATATACTGATTCAACATGCAATGGTGAGGCTCCAGTATTATTTTCAGGTGATACCTTATTTGCAGGAGGTATTGGCCGAACTGACTTGCCGGGCGGCAGTTATCACCTTCTTATACAATCAATAAAACAATACATTTTCACACTTGATGAAAATACAATTATACATCCTGGGCATGGCTCATCCACAACTGTGGAAGTTGAAAAAGAAAGATTTAATTTCTTTTAATTTAGAACTTGCTAGACTTTGCCCGCCAGCCCGACATCGTTCTGACGGGTGCCGGATCGCTAGCTCGACCTGCCCGACTACGTCATTCAGGAGCTAATTTAAATGATAGAAGAAAAGGGAAATATAAAAGACGTCATCATTGAAGAGGAAATGAAAGACTCGTATTTAACGTTTGCAATGAGCGTAATAATGAGTAGGGCATTACCTGATGTGAGAGATGGTTTGAAACCATCTCAAAGGAGAATACTTGTTGCGATGAATGATCTAGGCCTTGGTCCGGCTTCCAAATTTAGAAAGTGTGCTAAAATTTGTGGAGATACAACAGGAAATTATCACCCACATGGTGAACAGGTAGTATATCCCACACTTGTTCGCTTAGCTCAAGATTTCAGTTGCAGATATACCCTCATAAACGGTCAAGGTAATTTTGGATCAATTGACGGAGATCCACCTGCTGCAATGAGATACACAGAAGCAAGGATGACCAACGCATCTATGGAAATGATGGCAGACCTTAAACAAAACACAGTCAATTTCGTTCCAAATTATGATGAAACCCGTATGGAACCTGTTGTACTTCCTTCAAAATTTCCAAATATCTTATGTAACGGTAGCTCAGGTATTGCCGTAGGTATGGCGACAAGCATACCTCCACATAATGTAAATGAGGTATGTGATGGCATAATAAGAGTTATTGATAATCCAGATGTCACTATAGATGAACTTATAGAGATTATAAAAGGTCCTGATTTTCCAACGGGTGCATTAATATGTGGTACAAAAGGTATAAATGAGGGCTACAAAACTGGTCGAGGTACTATAATCGTCCGTGCAAGGGCACATACCGAAACGACAAAGACTGGTAAAAAGAATATAGTCATAACCGAAATACCTTATCAACTTAATAGGGACAAAATAATAGAAAGAATAGCAGAATTGGTAAAAAATGAACAGATAAAAGGTATATCAGATGTTCGGAATGAGAGTGATAGAGAAGGAAGCCGGATTGTGATTGATTTGAAAAAAGGTGAACGTGAGGAAGTTGTGCTTAATCTGTTATATAAACACACAAAACTGCAAGACTCTTACAGCATAATTATGATAGCCTTAATAAATAATCGTCCTCAAACGTTGAATCTAAAACAGTTGATCACTGCTTATATTGATCATAGAAAGGAAGTGATACAACGTAGAACGCGTTTTCTATTAGCTCGTGCAGAAGAAAGGGCTCATATACTGGAAGGTTTGAGGATTGCTCTTAAAAATATTGATGAGATTATTAAGCTAATCAAATCTTCCAAAAACGTCGAAGACGCAAGGGCCTCATTAGTATCTAAATTTTCTTTAACTGAGGTACAGGCAAATGCAATCCTTGACATGAAACTTCAGAGGTTAACTAACCTTGAACAAAATAAGATCGAAGAAGAGTATAAGAAAATCTGTGAAAATATAAAAGAATATAAGGCTATCATGGCAGATGAAAAACTTGTTTTAGACATTATCCGGGAAGATCTTTATGAAATAAAAGAGAAATATGGGGACCCACGAAACACTGAAATTATAGGTGAAATCGGCGAATTTGAGATGGAAGACCTCATTTCCGAGGAAGACGTAATAGTTATAGTTACTCATGATGGCTATACAAAAAGATTGCCCTTAAGCACGTACAGGAAACAACATAGAGGGGGAAAAGGTGTTACCGGCGCTGATATGAAAGAAGGAGATTTTGTTGAGCACCTCTTCATCGCCTCAACACATGATTATATACTTTTCTTTACAGATATGGGTAAGGTATATTGGCAGAAGGTATACGATATTCCACAATTAGGACGTACAGCAAGAGGACGTGCAATAATTAATCTTTTAAACTTAGAAAAGGGTGAAAATATTTCATCGATGATCCCGATTCGCAGGTTTGATGATAGAATGTTAATTATGGCAACTAAAAATGGAATAATAAAAAAGACAGTCCTTAGCGCCTTTGGTCGTCCTCAAAAAGGTGGAATAATTGCTATCCTTCTTGACAGTGGTGATAAACTTATAGGAGTGAAGCTAACGCATGGGGAGCGGGAAATCGTACTTGGAACTGAAAAAGGAAAAGCAATAAGGTTTTCGGAAAACGATGTAAGATGTATGGGTCGTGCTACACGTGGAGTAAAAGGTGTTGAGTTACAAGAAGATGATAATGTAAGAGGCATCGTTATAGTTGACAAGGATGCAACACTTCTAACAGTATGTGAAAATGGATATGGGAAAAGGACAGAATATAGTGAATACCATGTACAACGAAGAGGAGGACAAGGTGTTATTAATATAAAAACAACAGAAAGAAATGGCAAAGTCATTGGTTTAAAAAATGTGAGAGATGAAGACGAACTTATGATGATGACTGCTAATGGTATGGTAATTCGCACCGCCATAAATACTATTAGATCTATTGGACGTAATACTCAAGGAGTAAGACTTATTACTTTGCAAGAAGGAGATAAATTAGTATCTATTGCACCAGTTATAAGTGATGTCAAAGAAGAAGAAACATCAGAACAAACTGAGGAGGTTGAATAACACATAATATGCAAAAACCAAAGACAATCAGAGAATTAAAAGACTCTAAATATGAAGTATTATCTATCAAAGATGAAATGAGAAAAAATCTCATCACCAGGCTAAAAGAAAGTGAGGAATTATTTCCGGGTATTATTGGATATGATGATACCGTTATACCACAGATCGAAAATGCAATTCTTTCCAAACATGATACCCTGCTTCTCGGTCTTCGTGGACAGGCAAAAACAAGAATTCTAAGAAATCTGATAAATCTATTAGATGAGGAAATCCCAATTATCAAGGGTTGCGAAATAAATGACAATCCTTTTCATCCCGTTTGCAAAGCATGTACAGATAAAGTTAATGAGCATGGTGAATATACCGAAATAACCTGGCTCTCTCGAGAATATAGATATAGAGAAAAACTTGCCACTCCTGATGTAACTGTAGCTGATTTAATTGGAGATATAGATCTAGTAAAAGTTGCAGAAGGCAAATATCTTTCAAGCGAATTAACAATACATTTCGGTCTCATTCCAAGAACTAACAGGGGTATTTTTGCAATTAATGAATTACCAGATCTCTCTCCAAAAATACAGGTAAGTCTTTTTAATGTATTACAAGAAAGAGATATACAAATAAGAGGATACCCAATTAGACTGCCTCTTGACGTAATACTTGTCTTTTCTGCTAATCCCGAAGACTATACTAATAGAGGAAGAATAGTTACCCCCCTCAAAGACAGAATTGGTTCCGTAGTAACAACTCATTATCCATTAACCAGAGATGATGGCATAAGAATTATAGAACAAAATGCATGGATTGACAGAAATTGTGGCATTAAAGTTGCAATACCAAAATTTATGAAAGAAATAATAGAAGAGATTTCCCATATAGCAAGGTCCAGTCAAGAAATAAATCAGTCATCAGGTGTAAGTGCAAGGATGTCAATTTGCAACTATGAAACACTAACAAGTAATGCTGAGCGCCGTGCTATCAAGACAAGCGAAAAAGATACGGTACCAAGAATAAGTGATTTAAGGCACATATTCGCTTCTGCAAGGGGTAAAGTTGAACTTGACTCAACCATGGATGATGAACAAGAAGATGAAATTCTTCGAAAGATCACAAGAGAAGCCATCAAAAACGTCTTTAATCAATACTTCAAGATTGAAGCACATCAGGAAGAAATAAGATTGCTTAACGATAAAAATATTTACGTCTCCGACGAAATGCCTTCAGAGGAGTACGTTAAACTTTTGGAAAGTAATAAAGAAATCAAGAAAATGGTACAGGGCTTACACAACAAAATGGAAGATGTGATTATGGATCGAGAAATTACTCCTCCAATGGCTGCATCTTTAGTAGAATTCTTACTCGATGGTTTACATGCAAACAAGAAACTGAATAAAGATGAACTGGGAGGAAAAGCCACCTATAAAAGAAGGAAAATAGAAATATAGTAAACATTCATGAGATGGAAATATTTGTCAAAAAAGAGAAATATAATGCAAATGTTCAGGTACTCAAAGTGGGATGGTTCACAGGAAGCTGATTTTATAAATCCAAAGCATTTGATGGATCAACTTTCGGATTTTATACTCAAGCATGGGGTTGATTTAGATACGATCCTTCAGCAAACAGACCTTGATGCCTCAAGCCTCGAGGAAGAGGGTTATATAAAAAAGGTCAAGGGAAAATTTGTACTATCACCAAAAGGTTTAAAAAGAATGGAACGCAAGGCATTACTGGAAATCTTTACTTCAATGAAGAAAGACAACTATGGTAATCACGAATCAAATTTTAAAGGCCATAGTACAATAATCCAGGAAGAATCTAAAAATTACGAATTTGGCGACCCGTTATCAAATCTTGATTTGAACTCAACATTGAAAAATTCGTTAAGACGTACAGGGCTGTCCATACCAATCGAGATGAACAGGGAAGATTTTATGGTTTATGAATCAGAAGCACAGCCAAGTTGCGCAACTATTTTGTTACTTGATATGAGTGGGTCTATGATGAGGTACGGCAAATTTTACAAGGCTAAAAAAGTCGCACTTGCACTTCAGGGTTTAGTCCAGACACAATTCCCTAACGATAGACTATATTTTATAGGATTTTACTCATTTGCAAGAGAGTTAAAGATTAAAGATTTACCATATATCATGCCAAGACCCATAAGGCTCTTTGATTCATGCATCTATTTAGAGGTTAAAAAAGAGGATATGAAAGAATACAAAGGGCGTATTCCCGAACATTTTACAAATATTCATGCAGGGCTAAGACTATCAAGAAAGATTCTTTCAAAAGAAACATGTCACAACAAACAGGTAATGTTGATAACCGATGGTGAACCAACCGCACATTACGAAGGAGACACGCTATGTCTCATTTACCCGCCAAATGATAGAACTACGAAAGAAACCCTCCGCGAGGCCAGAAAATGTAAAAACGAGGGGATTGTAATAAATACATTTGCCTTGATTGATGATTATTACTACTTTGATCTTGCCAATTTTGTAGGCAGGCTTACAAACGTAAACAGAGGCAGGGCATTTTATCCAAGGTCTGAAGAACTGGGCAGATACGTCCTCGATGACTTCGTAGCCTCAAGACGCAAGATGCTGTGGTAGGCTACATAAACCATTAACATTTTTTGCACGAAAAAAGATTTCCGATCAAGCCCTAAACCGTAATGGTACAGGGCAAGTCGGAAATGACATTTATTATTCTTCTTGTCATTCCCGAGGAAACGACTTACCTGGTAAGCAGACAGGGAATCTAGAATTTAAGTAACTCGTGCTGTGCTAAAGGCCATAAGCATTTAACACGAAAATAACCAGAAATAGCCGAGACATCCCACCAAGGTGGACGTGGACGCTTGCCTCGGAACTATAAACGGTCAAGCAGGCGTCCATATCCTACCTAGTTAATTACATCTAATTTCATTGATTTAAATACTTTATTAATCTAAGATGTTGAATATCAACCTTCGACTTTCCCCGACCTCAAGGACGGGGTTTGCTCAGGGTTGATACTGAGCGGCGCTTTTTTTATCCCCGCCTTGAAAAGGCGGGGTTTGAGCGCCGTCGAAGTATCAAAAAGTCACAATAAACATAACATTTTATATTAATAGTTTTACGCTCGAAAAGCATCTGAGAAAACATTAGGGGAGTAATGGCAAAGATAAATCAAATTCAAACAGCCATCTCGGAATTAGATGGAGGTGCATTTCAAAAGCTGGCAGACTCTTATCTACTGAGAAAAGGTTATCAACAAATTAATCCTATTGGCTCCGTTGCTGGAAGCAATAAAGTAAGAAAAGGAACCCCAGATACCTTAATTCCAACACCAAATGGCAAGTATATATTTGCGGAATATACAACAATTTCAGCAAATCAAGTATTTAGCAAATTTTGTGATGATATAGACAAATGCCTTGATGAAAGTAAAACGGGTATATCAGTTGCAAAAATAAAAGAAATTGTATTGTGTTATACGTCTGAATTATCAGTAAAAAATATAGATCAATTACGAGAGAAATGTGAAGCAACAGGCGTAAACCTTAATCTATATGGGATTGGAGCGGTTTCTTATGATATCTTAGAAAAATATCCTAGCATTGCAAAAGATTACCTTGGTATTGAAGTAGACACAGGGCAAATTGTACCACTCAATAAATTTATCTCTCTGTATGAAAAGAACAAGTTAACAACAACGCTAAAAACAGCCTTCCATTTTCGAGAAGAAGAAAAGAATAACTTACTTGCATCTATAGAATGTAACAGCATAGTTATTGTTTCGGGGCAAGCTGGAGTGGGCAAATCCAGGATTGCTATTGAATGCTACCAACATTTCATAAAAAATAATACGTCATACAAAGCATATTGTATTTTCAATCAGGGAATTGATCTATTTGAAGATGTTAGGTCATATTTTTCTGATTCTGGCAATTATCTAATTTTTGTCGATGATGCAAATCGCATTAGTGGTTTTCAATATATTATACAGCTATTGCAAACAAAGCGTAGTGACCAGAATTTCAAAATTATTGTAACTGTAAGGGATTACGCGCTAGATAAGATTAGAGATACCTGTAAACCTTTTGAAGCAGGCGCAGAGATAAGTTTAAGTCCATTCACTGATAGTGAAATCAAGAAGCTCGTTCAAGACGAATTTGAAATAAATAATCATCTATATTTAGATAGAATAATAGATATTGCCCAAGGAAACCCGCGTGTAGCGATAATGGCAGCGAAAGTTGCCAAAGAAAGTAATACGCTTGAAAGTATAAGAGATGTCTCAGAATTATATGATACATATTATTCATCAATAAAATCTGACCTTGATGCCTTGAAGGATGAAAATATTCTAAAGGTTGCTGGAATTGTAGCATTTTTTAGAAGTGTAGATCGAACAAATAATAACTTAATGTCAGATATTGAGGGAATATTTAGTATGTCTGCAGAAGATTTCTGGGAGGCAGCTAAAACACTCCATGACATGGAAGTTTTAGATATGTTCGAAAATGAGGTCGTTAAAACATCAGACCAAGTTCTTGCTACCTATCTTTTCTATTTGGTGTTTATTAAAGAAAAGATCCTCGACTTCTCTATCCTCATAAATGATTTATTCCCACAATTTAAACAACGCCTTGTGGATGCTATCAGCCCAATACTGAACGCCTTTAATTTTGATGAAACTAAGAAAACCATGCAGTCATCAGTTGACAAAGTATGGGATCACACCCAAGCAAAGGATATAAATACTTTTCTTCAATTAATTGATGTATTTTGGTTTTTGAAGCCAACTGAGACACTAATCTTTATTCAGGATAAAATCAAAAGTCTTAAAAGCCAGGAAATAAATACTGATGAAATTAAATTTGAAGCAGACTCTAGTTCTACTTTGCCAGAATTTCTTTCGACTCTTTCATTGTTTAGGTTTCTAGGAATAGATGAAACTAAAATGTCTTTAGATGTGTTCTTGCAATATGTCGAGAAGCAACCACAAGACACATCTAAAATTTTACACTACTTCGTAGATAGATATGGATTTCAACCAGACTCTTATTGCTTTGGTTACGATGTGCAATATGCTGTTGCTGAGAAAACAATAGAATACTGCAATTCTGAAAAAAAGTGAATATTTTTCTAGAGTATTTATTGCATTGGCAGAAAATTATCTTCATACCCATTTTTCTCGCGCCAAGTCAGGAAGAGGTCATACAATAACCTTCACAAAATTTGACCTGGTTGAATCAAGTGAGCTACGTAATCTCAGAAAATTGATTTTAACTTATTTGTTTAGTCTTTATGAAAATAAAAATCTGCAACAATATATTCTTAACTTACTATTGACTCACTCACAGTCTGGATTGAATATTTCTGCTAACAGTATTATTGAACAGGACGCAAAGTTAGTATTAGCCTTTTTTAAGGACGATCTTGCCCCAACTAACCTCTATCATTGCATTATTGTCCAAGAATATCTAAAGCTATTAAGGCGTCTTAAAATTCCATTTGAAGAAGATTTAAAAACATTATTTCAATCCACTAGCTATGAACTCTACGATCTTCTTACTAATAAATTCGACAGAATAGAATTAAAGTTGAGTCATGATGAGTATCGAGAATATAAAAAGAAGAAAATAAGAGGATTTACCAAATCATATTCGAGAGATGACTACGATAAGATGTTTCAAGAACTTTTCGATATTCTCCAAACTCTTAGCGACCACTCTAAATGGCAAATAGAACAAGGGGTTAGTTATATACTTGAAGAGCTCGTCGAACGAAACTCAAGTCTATATGGTGAAGTTATTAAACATTACTTACATAAAGGTGACATTCTAAGACTTAATCCATGGATACTAGTTTCTAATCTTATTGCATCGTGTGGAGCAGTAACCGCATTTGAGGTTATATCGATGGCCGATTATCCGTCGAAAAATAGATGGCTCTTTAGTTATTATCAACATCTTCAAAAAGAAGATATTAAATCAGAACATTTCGAGGCTCTAGCAGAGTTATATGCCACATCAGCATACGAATACTTTATCAATGACCTAGATTTTCTTCTAAAGTATGAATCCATTGAAAATGGCTTTATTGTCAGAATAACTCAAATTATTGTCAATAGAACAATTTCTGAACCACTTGTTGCACATACGCTATCTCTGATTTTTAATAAGCACACGGAAATAAACAAACAGCTATTATCATTATTTTCATCCAATTCAATACTACTTGAAGACGCCTTTATAACAGTAGATAAGATAGATCATTACGCTGATTATGATGGTAGTATGTTTTCTAAACTGCTGGATAATGATTCAAACTTTATTAATAGATACCTAGAGGATAAGTTCTCAGGGAAAAGTTATCTAAGTAAGCATGATGATGGCCGTGACTATTCGTTTATATGGCAGCGTGATGACTATATGAGTGTTATGAGTAATATCTCAGAAATAGTTTTCAAGCATGAACAGAAAGGTCACTGCTTCGGATATTATGAATTGTTTTTTAACAAAAACGTAAACCCTCAAACTGATGAAAAAATATTAGACAGACAAGATGGCTTTTTATGTGAAGAAGTTAGAGGTAAATCCACTAATAAAGAGTATATGCATTTATTATTTTACGTTATTGCCGAGTTTAAGCGTGACCGCAGGATCAAATTCTATCAAGTGTTTCTGGAGGCAAACCAAAATTTTGATGATTTTGAAAAGCTTCCATTTGAACCTACTAGTTGGAGCTGGTCTGGTAGCCAAGTTCCACTTCTTCAAGAAAGGATATATTTTTATGAACAACTTATATCTATATGTGATTCGGTAAAGTTTCTGAAGCATAGGCAATTGCTAGAGAAAAGAGTACAAAGTTTACGCCAGCAAATACAGGATGAGAAAAAAAGAGACTTTACAGAGGCATGGTAAATACGCTTATAACAATCACATGCACTCGGACAGCAAAAAGCGTCGCTCGTTCCTCGTTATGCTTTTTACTGCCGGTGATGTGATGCGTTAGCCCATAATTGGAATTACCAACATCAGTCATATTATATTCATCTGTCAGGAATCATTTTTAAATTTCGGAAGAGAAAATGACTAATCCTTCAGTATTTATCAGCTACAGCCATAAAGACGAAAAGTGGGTAAAAGATTATCTGCTCACTAATCTCGAAAAGAATGGGATTCCTTGCCATATTGATTATCGGGATTTTGAGATTGGCACCGCTTCATTAATCAATATGGAGCAAGCTGTTGAACAATGTACGAAAACAGTTCTGGTCTTCACGCCAGATTGGGTGAATAGCGAATTTGCGAATTTTGAAGGTCTCATGCTTCAAACTGACGATCCGGCAGGATTAAAAAAACGAATATTTCCAATCATGCTTCATAAATGTACTCCGCCCAAACGACTCGGAATTTTTACCTATGCCGACTTCACAGATAAAGCTGAATGGGACACACAACTTGAAAGAGTGATCAAACAAATAAAAAAAGATTATGAGCAAACTGAACCTGAAAAGAAAACTTATCCCCCTCTGGAAGACCACTATATCGACATAAAAAGACTCCCGCAAACAGGATTTGAACTCTTTGGCAGGCAGAAAGAACTAACTCTTCTCAATGAAGCATGGGAATCCGGCGCCACCAATATTGTCAGTTTTGTAGCGTACGGAGGTGTGGGAAAATCCACACTCGTCAATAAATGGGTGGAAAAAATGCGCTGGGATAATTACCGCGGCGCGGAAAAAGTATATGCCTGGTCATTTTATTCCCAGGGAACAAAAGAACAAGTGATTTCTGCTGATATGTTTATCAATAATGCTCTGGAATGGTTCGGAGATGCAGAGCCTGTGCAGGGGTCGCCGTGGGATAAAGGGAAACGGTTGGCTAAGCTCATTAATATTCACAAAACCCTGCTGATACTCGATGGGCTGGAGCCTTTGCAAGCTGCTGAAAAAGTTGAAAAAGGAAAAATAAAGGATCCTGCCCTGGCAACACTCGTCACAGAGCTGGCAAAAAATAATAAAGGGCTCTGTTTAATAACAACCCGTGAACATGTGCCGGAACTTGACCGCTACACAAAAACGACAAAGCAGGAGAATCTTGAACATATTTCTGATGAGGCCGGCAGGAAATTATTAGAGACGCGACGAATTTTCGGTTCTGAAAAAGAGCTGGAACGTATTGTACAACAATTTGGCAACCATGCTTTAGCCATTAATTTGCTGGCAGAATATCTTCGTATTTTTAAAAACCACCCGCTGGAAAAAGCAAAAAGCATCCCCAATTTAAAAATTCCTGACGAGCAGGGAAAGCACGCCCGCCGCATAATTGAAGCGTTTGCAAACCACTTTGGCAGCGCATCTGCTGAATACCAGCTTCTTTCAATACTGGGGCTTTTTGACCGCCCGGTTCCTATTGACGCTGTAAATGCAATCATTCGTGATAATCCTGTTGCTGGTTTATCTGATAAAATTACGGATACGAGCGGCAGCGGTTGGTTATCAACATTAGAAAATCTCAGGAAACATAAACTCCTTTTTAAAGAGAGCGAACACAATCCCGACACCCTCGACTGCCACCCCTTAATCCGCGAACACTTTGGCGACAAACTGGAAAAAGGGAACCCCGCTGCCTGGAAAGATGCCCATACCAGATTGTATGAATATTATAAAAACCTGCCTGAAAAGGAATTACCAGACACGCTTGAAGAAATGGAACCGCTGTTTGCGGCAGTTATGCATGGATGTCTTGCGGGTGAATATAATGAGGCAGAATATGACGTTTATTGGAAAAGAATTGCACGAGGTAATGAAGCATTTACTGTACATAAATTAGGAGCATTTGGAGCAGACCTTTCCTGTTTATCAAATTTTTTTGAAAGATTGTGGGACAAACCTGCTACTAAGTTGACGGATCACAGAAAAGCTGTAGTTCTAAGCTGGGCAGGATTTGCTCTCCGTGCAGTGGGAAGGCTTTCCGAAGCTGCTCAGCCAATGAAAGCCGCAATTGAAAATGTAATTCAGCTTAAAGATTGGGAAAATGCTTCAAGTGGGGCTAGTACAATCAGCGAACTGTATCTCACGCTTGGTGACGTAGCATCTGCACAAAAATATGGGGCGCAGAGTGTAACCTTTGCCGATCGCAGCGGGGATGGTTTCTGGGAAATGGGCAGTCGTACTACGCATGCAGATGCTTTACACCAGGCAGGAAAAAACAAAGACGCGGAAAAACTGTTTATTGAAGCTGAGAATATGCAGAAAAAGAGCCAGCCTGAATATCCCTGGCTCTATTCTTTGCAGGGTTTTCGATTCTGTGATTTGCTGCTTTCTATGGGGAAATATCAGGAGGTGCTGGAGAGGGCAAATTATGCTATTAAATTAAAAACAACAATTCCACTTTTAGATTTTGGATTAAATAGTCTCTCAATCGGCAAAGCCTTGATGCTTCAAGCTGTGACACCCCCCTCCCGGATCGAGTCCGGGACAGGCTCTCGAGGGGGGATAAAAGAGGGGTGTTTTGCTGAAGCGCCTGATTATTTAAACCAGGCGGTTGATAGCTTGCGGAAAGCTGGAGATCAGTCCCGATTGCCATGGGGATTACTTGCCCGTACAACCCTTTCCAGACATCAAAAAGATTTACTCAAATCCTGGGTCGACCTTGATGAAGCCCGGGAAATTGCAGCATACGGGCAGATGAGATTACATCTTACAGATTATCACCTGGAGGCGTGCAGGAATATTAGAATCCAGTTGACAATTGACAGTGAACAGTTGGCAAATAAAGATTATCAGATAATTGAGAATGGTGAGACATTTAGTTTGTCCAAAGAAGAGATGGAAACAAAGTTCAGGAAGAATTTGGAAAAGGCAGAAAAGCTAATTGAAGAGACCGGCTATCATAGGAGAGATGGGGAGATAAAAGAATTAAGAATGTCGAATTAAGAATTCCGAATTAAAAATAAATGATGAAATATGGATGATTAATGGAAGGATGATCTTGTTGCTCACTATGGACAAAGGTTTTATAGAATACAGGTTACTAAATTGAGCGATTATTAAGCAACTTTGTCATTCCCATGAAAATGGGAATCCAGAAATCTGGCGGATTAGATTCCCGCTTAACAGACTGCGGGAATGACAGGGTTCATCACTTTACTGGATAATAAGGATAGCGCCTATTTAACATAATCCAAATAACAGCTCACTAATCTATTAATCTCCATTGATAAAATGCTACTTGGCAAATATGTACGAATAATGCATGCTTATGCATATTGCTTATGCATATAAATAATACAATGTATGGAGGGATTTACCATGAGGACAACATTGAATATTGAAGACAAACTTCTAAAGAGAGCTTCACAACTTACTGGAATTAAAGAAAAACCTCTCTCGTCAAATTGGGCTTAAAAGCCCTTATATCACTCGAAAGCAGTAAACGCCTTGCAAAATTGGGCGGAACGGAAAAAAAATTACAATTGGTACCACGAAGAAAATCGAGGGGATAATAATTGATATTGGTTGACACAACTGAGTTATAAAAGAAGATAATAATTTAAATAAAAGAATTTGAAAAACAGAAAAACTTAATCCTGTCATATGGGCAGACTTCTTTCATAATTTTGAAGCTGATGGTAGACAACATTACGAAGATAAATACAGGAAGAGAGATAAACTGAGAACAAAGGAGTTAACTAAGTACAGAGTAAAAATTATAAGATTTAGTGATCTGGATATATTAAATAATATTGAAGGGATTTATGAAGTAATTATTTAGTAACAAAGCTTTGGAATAATAAAATGTTTTTGATAATATCAGCTTTGTCAGGAATTTATCCCTTTTTGGACTACGTCTCGTAGAGACTACGCCTCGGAGAGTTCTGGCTCTGCCAGGTTGGGTATATGGAACATAAAAGTATAAGAATTCTCATGGGAATTCCGAACCCGGATGCCAAAGGAGGACTTTTATCGTGTGTACCATATTTGTTAGAGTATTTACAAACCAATGGCCGAGCAAAAGTATTTACTATAATCTATGGTTCTCATGGTAGACAAAAACATGTCTGGCTTAGGATACTTGATACTGTAAATTTGAGTAGAGATATGATGAAAATAGCAAAAAAAGAGGTCCCTGATATTATTCACATTAACACATCATATGATATTAAAGCGCTTTTAAGAGATGTTTTCATTGTATTATATCTCAGGCTTGTGAATATTAGAGCAAAATTATTTTTAAAATTTCATGGATCAGATGCGAGTCTATTATCAAAAAATCTTAAATGGAAACTAATCACGTTAATATTGTTAAGGAACATTGATGGTGCAGGACTTTTATCTACTGAAGAGAAAAATAATTTTTTAGCCGCATTCCCTGAACTTAAAGATAAATTCTATATTGTAAAGAATGTAGTTAACTCATCTCGTTTTCAGATAAAGTCAGATTTCAGGGAAAGATACAAGATATCCAAACAGAAAACCGTATTTCTCTTTATCGCCAGATTTATCGAGAGTAAAGGAATATTAGAAGTTATAAAAGCATTTTCCGTTGTTAAAAAGAAATATACTGACACGCATCTCCTTTTAGTTGGTGATGGTACGATGATGAAAGCATCAAAGGAATTGGTTGCATTATTGAAATTGGAAGATGAGACAACTTTTACAGGATATGTAGATGAGATAGAAACCCCGGAGATATATTTAGGATCTGACATTTTAGTGTTTCCTACTGCTACTGAAGGTTTCTCTATGACAGTTTTCAATTCTGTGGCAGCTGGTTTATCAATTATTACTTCCAGAATCAGGGCGGTAGCAGATTATCTAAAAGAACCGGATAATTGTCTATGGACTGAACCAAAAGATTGTGAGATGCTCGTTGATAAGATGAGCTATCTTTTAAATCATCCACAACTCACAGAAAAAATGGCAATAAACAATAAGAAATTGGCTCAACAGTTTAGTCGTGAGAGAGTCGGGAGAGAGTTTCTTAAAATTTACTCTAAAATGCTGGTGCAAGGTGTGTAGATTATCATGTAAAGTGCATTCGCCGTGTCTAAGACGTTTCTGTTTTTTTGTTTTATAGTAAATTTATCTACTTCTTAATTTTGTATTTTCATTAACAGATATTCCTGGGTGGATTGTTAAAGTAAAGCATAATGAAGTCAACATTATTTAAACAAAAGGTGATTTGGCTTTACGATCGTTTTTCTGTTATGGAGCCACAGGAGATACTCTGGCGGGGATTTGATTTTGTAAGGTGTAAATTCCGAAAAAACATTATAAGGCCTTTTTTCAGTGAGATCAGCGATTTTGATTTTGCATCGAAGTATTTAATATCTAATTCTAACGGAGTTATTAGAGGAACATCTGACACACTGAATCTAGAATATACCAAAGAAAATTATTTAAATTATTGTAGATATAAAAAGAAACCAACTTTTCCTCTTGATATTAGTAAAAGAGATGAATATATCGTTTTTATTAAAAGAAATTATCCGGGCAGTATTGAAAAAACCATTTACAGAGCAAATTTAATACTGGAACATAAATTTTCTTTTTATAAATCCTCTTTAGTAGAAATGGGAGATGAAATAAATTGGCATTTATGTTTTGAAACGAAAAAAAACTGGCCTATGAAATTCTGGTATGACATAGATTACCGGAACACGGAGAGTATGGGAGATATCAAAATTATATGGGAATTAAACCGCCATCAATATTTCCTGGAGCTGGGTAAGGCTTATTTATATACACAAGATGAAAGATATGCACTGGAATTTGTTAGACAAATAGATTCATGGATCGAACAAAATCCATTTGAGATGGGGATTAATTGGATAACCAAATTGGATATTGGAATAAGAGTAATATCCTGGATTTTTGCCATTCGATTTTTTTGCCATTCGATCCATTATACCGCTGACATTAATTTCAAAATTATTAAGATGATTTATTTACAGATAAGTCATATTCAAAAAAACCTGTCTTATGGATCTTCAGCTAGCAATCATCTTATCGGGCAAGGAGCCGCTTTGGCACTCGTTGGCATTTTATGTCCAGAATTGACCATATCAGCAGAATTGCAGGAGCAAGGAACTAAAGTGCTTCTTCAGGAGTCTGGAAGACAGATATTTAAAGATGGGGTTCACATGGAGCAGTCAACAAGTTATCATGCCTTTGTGCTGGATTATTACCTGACTTATATTTTTATTGCTCAATTAAATAACATAATTGTTTACGATGAAATTATTCAGAATGTAAAGAAAATGTGTATTTTTTTAGCGTACCTGAAAGCCAACCTTGGATTTGTGCCACATATTGGAGATGGTGATGAGGGGCAGGCTATACGTTTCAGTACCGATCCTGAACAGGATTTTGATGCATGTCTTTCAACAGGTGCAGTCCTTTTTTCCAGCAAACGAATAAAGAGTGCGGTAAAAGTGTTTGAGGAAAAGAGCTTTTGGCTAACAGGAGTCGATGGCTATGAAAGTTTTAAGGCATTGGGATCAGGATTGAATCCACGCAAAAGTTTTGCCTATCCTGATTCAGGATACTTTAGCATGATTTCAGAACAAGATGACAATCAGTTTGGATTAATGTTAGACAGTGGTCCTCTTGGGTTTGGTTCTCCTTCCGGTCATGGCCACGCAGATGCCTTGAGTTTTGTTATTGGCTTAAACGGACATCCTTTTATTGTAGATCCTGGGACTTACATTTATACTTGTAAAAAGGATTGGCGTGAATATTTTAGGGGATCGCACGCACACAACGTTATAACCGTTGATAACCAAAGTCAATCTCAGAGCATAGCTCCTTTTATCTGGAAGAGAAAGGCCAAGACGGATTTAATTGACTGGTATACATCTGCACATTTTGACTATTTCAGAGGTAAGCATGATGGTTATATCCGACTACCAGATCCTGTCACATGTGAAAGAATAGTTTTATTTGTAAAGCCCGGGTTTTTTGTTATTGATGACAACTTAAATGCTTGTAAATGGCATAATTACCAGATGAGATTTCATTTTGCTCCAGATGTATCTGTTAGCAATGAGGATGAATTTCATATTACCGCTGTAGATGGAGAAAATAACAGCCTGAACCTGTACTTCCTGCAAAATAATAAGAATTTTAAAGTTTCCATAAGAAGAGGATCTGATAATCCGATCGGAGGATGGTATTCTAATACTTATGGTGATAAGATCGAATCAGATGAGGTCATTTGTTCAACTGATAATGGGTCTATTTTTAGCTGTATCACTTTAATAGTACCAATTGTTGCTAAGAGGAATACTGCTATATTAAAGGCTAAGATTGATAGACTAGGCGAATACAAAGAAAATAGTTTTCAATGCTGGGGCATACAATATGGAAATGAAGATTTTATTTTATTAAAGCCAGAAGATAACCATACAAAAGTTTTTTTCAAGGATTTTGAATTTGAAGGGAAGATGTGTGTTATTTCACTGGCAAATAACAAGACATTGAAAAGGGTTTTTGCAATAGATGCTAAATTGCTGATATATTCGGGAAAACGTGTGTTTTTGAGTGATCAATATCTTAATTATGTGGAATTTACCCGAGAGGTGGGGTTTCATATGCTCCTTCTAATAAAAATATAAAAATAAGAACAGATTCTTGAGAAGAAATATAAGAGTGTTGCTTATATACCCGCCTTATGTATGGGAATACAAAAGGCCTGCTTTAGGCTTAGCCTATATCGCTTCCGTCTTAATAGAAAGCGGAATAGAGGTTGATATACTGGATATGGATGCTGAGGGTCTTAACCTCAAGGATTTCAGTACTCATTTTGATAAAGATTATTCTTTGATCGGGATTTCGTTTCTAACACCACAGTTTAATATTGTAAGGGAATTTGTACGACTGATCAGGAGAAAGCAAAAGGATACATTAATTGTAATTGGAGGGCCTCACGCATCGGCCATGCCAGAGCAGTCAATTGATGAATTAAAAGCTGATTTTGTAGCTTTGGGAGAGGGTGAGTACACCATAATGAAACTTGTTAAGAACCTGAATGATGAAAAATATTTGGAAACAATTCCGGGTCTTGTATATAGAAACCGGGCAGGTAATATTATAAATCAGGGAAAAGGTGAAACACCAGATATAAACTCTCTTCCTTTTCCGGCCTGGCATCTGTTTCCGTTGGAGAGTAGCCATTACAACATAAGCCTGCCAGGTGTAAACAATAAGGAGATGGTATTTCCTCTATTGACCAGTAGATCTTGTCCATATGATTGTGTCTTTTGTGATTCTCATACAGTATTTGGTAGGGGCTTTAATGCTAGAACACCTGAAAATATTGTTGAAGAAATTAAATATATGAATGAGCGTTTTCAAGCAAGGCAATTTGATATTGTGGATGATACATTTACAGTGGATGTCAAGAGAGTACATGAGGTATGCGCGCTTATCTTGAAGAATAATTTAAAGATCAAATGGATCTGCAACGCAAGAGTAAATTTGGTTGATTTAGAATTATTAAAAGCGATGAAAAAAGCGGGATGCACGGCTATTAATTATGGAGTAGAGTCTGGAGACCCGGTTGTTATCCAGAATATCAGCAAAAAAATTAAGATTGAGCAAATTATTAATGCTCACAAGTTGTCTAAAGAGGCAGGTTTAATTATTACTACTTTTATAATGGTGGGTAGTATAGGAGAGACTTTTGATTCTGTAAAACTTACTGAAAAGTTAATAGAAAAGATAGATAGTGATTATCCCGGATTATCAATATCCACACCTTTTCCGGGTTCTCCACTTTATAAGATTGCTTTAAAGAATAACTGGTTACAGGTCGAAGACTGGTCTAAATATGTTACTTCCCCTTATGCCATTGATGATTACCAACCTGTAATGAGAACAGATGTAATGACAGGGGATGAAATTCTGAAAGCCTATTACTATTTAATGGGAAAGATTGCCAGAAAAAAGCTTAAAACCAAATATGGGCAATTCTACTATATGAACCCTTCTATGTACATAAAGGAATTTAAACGAGTCCGGGATATAAGGGGCATTTTCAGAAAATTTGCATTGGTTAAAAATTTAATATCTAATAGTTAGCATTGGATAAAGGATTGTTTATATGTGTGGTATTACAGGTATTTTTAATTATCAAACAGGCCAAGAGGTAAATACTACATTGCTATCTGGGATGTGTGGATCAATAACTCACCGTGGCCCTGATGAAGAAGGATTTTTCTCTGATCAGGAAACAGGTATTGCCTTGGGTCATAAGCGCCTTAGTATCATAGACATTAAAACAGGAAAACAGCCAATGGCAAATGTAGATGAAACTATCTGGATTGTCTTCAATGGGGAAATCTACAATTTTCCTGAATTAAAAAAGGAATTACAGGGCAAAGGTTATAACTTTCGCACAACTTCAGATACCGAAGTAATTATCTATATGTACGAAGAATACGGTGAAGAAGGTTTTGCACGCTTAAATGGTATATTCGCTTTTGCAATCTACGATAAGCGAAAAAGATGTGTTATCCTTGCTAGAGACCATTTTGGTGTTAAGCCCCTTTATTACACGTTTGCAAATGGAAGCTTGCTTTTCGGCTCAGAGATGAAGGCGATTTTACAAGCTCCCTTTGTAAAGAAAGAGCTGGATTATGATGCTTTTAACAGCTTTCTTACATTCAGGTATAATCCTTCGCCACAGACTCTTTTTAAAGGTTTAAAAAAATTACAACCCGGACATAATTTGCAGGTGACCACTAAAGGAAATGTTAAATTGAAATCTTTTTGGGACTATGTTCCAAAGACAAATAATCATATATCAGAAAATGAAACTGTCGAGGAATATCAAAGGTTGTTTTCGAACGCTGTCTATCGTCAGATGATAAGTGATGTGCCTGTGGGATTATTATTAAGTGGAGGCGTTGATTCTGCGGTTATTGGTTATTTAATGCAGGAGAATACATCAGAGAAAATAAAATCATTTACAATAGGATTTCTTGGTAAAGGTGATTTTAATGAACTTGATGTTGCCAGAATAACAGCGAAGCGGATTGGTTCAGAACACTACGACTTAACAATCACACAAAAGGAGTATCTGGATTTTTTTTATAAATCATTCTGGTACACAGAGGAGCCGATTGCAGAGTCGGCAATTCCAGCTCTATATTATGTTTCTAAATTGGCAAGTCAACACTTAAAGGTTGTTCTGGGTGGTCAAGGCGCTGATGAGCCATTAGCCGGTTACCCCCGATACATTGGAGCTCATTACATTTGTAAGTATGCAAGTGTATTACAAAAACTGCCACTTAATACCATATCATCACTTTTACCCAGGAATGAAAGATTAAAGAGGGCAGCTTATGCAAACAGATTTTCAAATGAACTTCAAAGGTTTTTAGGTACATATACCATATTCACACCATTACAAAAGGAATATTTGGTTCTACCAGAAGTTAAAAAACGATTACATAATGTTGATGAGGCACTCGTTGAGAGCTTTTATTCACAAACAAGTATGTTGGATGACTCTCTGTCAAAGATTTTATTCATAGATACAAGAATGAGTTTGTCGGATAACCTACTGTTATTTAATGACAAAATGACAATGGCTAACTCACTTGAAATGCGAGTCCCTTTTTTAGATATTGAATTTGTTAAATTTATTGAATCATTACCTTCAAAATTAAAACTGAATGGTTTAAGCAGGAAGTACATCCATAAAAAAGCGGTTGAAAAGTGGTTGCCAAAAGAGATTATTTATAGAAAAAAGAGAGGTTTCTCTACACCAATGGATGAATGGCTTCAAAAAGATTTTGCAAAAACCGCCAAAAAATCTTTTTTAACAAAAAAGATTCTGCGTGCAGAAAATATTTTAACCTAAATTTTATTAACGGGCTGATAGATCAGCATCAAAATAGAAAAGAGAATTTTAAAAGGCATATATTTTTACTATTATCCTTTGAGTTGTGGCACAAAACATTTTTTGAGAACAAAAAAATCGAATCAGAGATATTACAACGTGAAAATCAGCATTCTTGACGGTATTAGAGAAAAAGCAAATGTTATACGAATAAAGTTTCTTATATGCGTTGATCTCAGGCATGGATGTTTAATGTCTTAAGCTGTTATCAAGAGATGATAGGAAGTTTACATGACCAATTAGAAAAAGTAAATTAATGGAAGCACGAAATAGAGTCAAACTTTTTGGCATCTGGATAGATCCACTTACTATGGAAGACACATTGAAATGTGTTGAGAATATTATTCAAAATAGGGTTACTACTCAACATGTTGCTATTAATGTTGCAAAAATGGTCAAAATGCAAAAGGATGAAAATTTGAGGAAGATTGTTAATTCCTGTGGATTAATTAGTGCAGATGGTCAGGGAATTGTATGGGCAGCTAGATGTTTGGGATTGAACGTCCCTGAAAGGGTAACAGGCATTGATTTGATGCTGAATGTGATAAAACTGTCATCAAAAAAAAAAACATAAAATATTTTTTATTAGGGGCAAAAGAGGATATTTTTAAAAAAGGGTAGTAGCCGTTTTTTAATGAAGAATACCCAAATCTTAATATAGTTGGATGCAGGAATGGTTATTTTTCACAATTAGTAAGAGGAAAAAATAAGTAAATGGTATTAGAGATTCTGAAG
>MAYW01000001.1 GCA_001723765.1 Candidatus Scalindua rubra | reverse complement strand
AAAAAAGTTCAGGAATCTGGAATCCCCATCTCCATGAATAATCTGCATGATAAGCTGGCGGGAATTAGGGAGGTATTGAATGTTTTCCCAAATGGAAAGAAAAAACCAGCAACCCAGTCGATTGTTAGCAAAATGGATAAGGTGCAGAAACGAATCTTCGACTTATTTAAAATGAAGCATTACTTGCCAAGTTAGGGGGAAGGACTGGATGCTGTAACTTGTTATAGTATTATAAGTTGCAGAATTAGCCACGGCTAATTCGTAAACTCACGCTAGCTGAAAAATTACTTGAGAGTCTTGATTTTAATCAAGATTTTCAATTAACTAAAGAATGGTGTGAAGAAATTAAACGTCGTTGTGAGGAAATCGATAAAGGGCTGGTCGAACTGATTTCAGCAGAAGATGTTTTTAAGAAAACATATAGAAATAATCGCTGTTATGAATCTACACAGAAAACCCGGTTATTGGAAAGATAGGCCTAATTAATCTATGTGTATTCTGGGAACCTCGCCTGCATTTCAGATATTAGAGACTGGTACGCAAATGTTAAATGTAAAAAATACTTTAATGTTTTGCTAACAGCAGCTCAGCTATCTTTAAGTCTTCACGTGTCGTAATCTTAATATTATCATAACTTCCTGAAACTATCTCCACTTTGTGTCCATATTTTTCTACCACCTCCGCATCATCCGTAAATTCTATTTTTGTATTCTTAATCTTGTTATAAGCTTTTATTATTATGTCCCTTTTAAATCCTTGTGGGGTTTGTGCCATCCATAGGTCATACCTTGGAATTGTTTTAATTATTTTATGATTTGAGTTGACTTTTTTTACCGTTGATTTCATCGGGCTTGCTGCAATGGCAGCCCCTTTTTCATCTACTTTTTTGATAACGGTTTCAATTACATTGTTATTTACTAGAGGCCTTACGGCATCATGTACTAAGACTATTTTGGTGTTGGGGTCCAACTGAGAAAGGCCATTATAGACACTATCTTGCCTTCTTTCACCCCCGGCGATTATCTTAGTTACATTGTAAGTTTTGAGATCATCTGACCATTTTTCAATAACAGTAGATAAATCTCCCTTATTTACTACAAAAATAATCTCTTTTATCCGTTTTAGCTTATAAAATTTTTCCAATGTATAAAAAAAGATAGGTTTTTTACCTATCATTATAAATGGTTTTCTTACATCGGTTTCCATACGGAGACTAAGACCTGCAGCGGGAATAATTACAGAAACGTCCGCTTTCAATTAAACCCTTTCATAAGGATAAAAAAGTTTTAAATACTCGTCTTGTGCAAATCTATCGGTCATTCCCGCTATATAATCACAAACGCCCTGATAAAGTCCTGCCTCTTCTATCCATTTTTGATATTCGGGTGGAAGTTGCATAGGGTTTTTAACAAATGTTCTAAACAATTCTTCAACAAACCGCTTTGCCTTATCAGCCATTCGTGCAACTCTGTAATGATTATATGCATTTTGTTGTAAGAACTCTTGCAATTCCAGTTTCTTTTTAGATATTTCAGGTGACGAGGATACTAATCTTTCTTTGCTTTGTTGTACGTCATTAGTTGTTTTTATTTTCATCTTTTCAATCATTAATTGTGTATGTTCAATTAGGTCTGTAACCTCCAGATCGATTAAATATTTTATAGCATGTGTTTTTTCCATATCTTTATTTAGATTACCATATTGTTCCTTAACCTTCCCTTTTGCATATCTCCATAATTCAACCTCTTCCAGGTCACATTCCGTAATAAGTCCTGCTTTTAAACTATCATCTATATCATGATTGTCATAAGCAATAGAATCGGCAAGATCTACTATCTGTGCTTCAAGAAGTGGTTGTTTGTTTGTTTCAAATTGAGAAACATATGGATTGTCATAAGGCGATTTGTGCTTTGCAATTGATTCTCTAACTTCCCATGAAAGATTCAAACCGGAAAATTGTGAATATCTCTTTTCTAGAATATCAACGACGCGCAACCCCTGAATGTTATGTTCAAAGCCACCATGATTCTTCATCAATATTCTAAGGGCGTCTTCTCCTGAATGACCAAATGGCGTATGACCAAGGTCGTGTGCCAGGGCAATTGCCTCTGAAAGGTCTTCATTTAAACATAATGCCCTTGATATACCTCTAGAAATCTGAGCAACTTCTAATGTATGAGTGAGCCGTGTGCGGTAATAATCTCCTTCATGATTTACAAAGACTTGTGTTTTATATTCCAATCTACGGAAAGCCGTAGAGTGTATAATCCTATCTTTATCTCTCTGGTAAACGCTCCTGTATGGATGTTCATCCTCTGGATGTACTCTTCCACGCGTATGCATACTTTTCATAGCGTAGGAAGCTAAGTAACTATCTTCCCTTTTTTCCAGCTCTTCTCTTGTTAGCACTTTATGTCAAAAAAAACTTGAATTAAACCTATAGCCACCTACTCTAAAATTTTGCCACTAATATTATAACAATTGTTCAAAGTATTTACCTTAAAAACAAGGCTATTTATCTCTTTTAAAAGACTCTAAGACAATTTTTTCTATACACCTTAAAATATCTATCAATGTAACAGATCTCTATTGTTTTTAACTGTACCATACTAATACTCCTTCCTGTGTAAAAGTCTATAGCGATCCTTTAATAGTATAGATTTATGTATAGGAATTTCAATATCATTTTTCTTGTGCACAAGCCCCGTAGAATTAACAATAATTGAATCTTTGCGTCTAATTCTTTTTACTCTCCAGGCCCAAAGAAAATTATCGCTGGTATGCCCCATATTCCTTTTTGCAATTCTTGAATCTCCTTGCCTTCGTAAATTACAAACTTAAGAATATGGGGTATTCTGGTAACAGACTCTAAATGCTTCAAATGTTTTGCATCCTGTGGATGCACTCTATCTGAGATCTTGACTTCAATCGCCAGAGCCTTGTTATCTTTTACTAATAGAAAATCCACTTCCAAACCATCAAACGTTCTGAGGTGGTAAAGATTCCAGTCTGGTTGGAGCGTTGAGATGATCTTTTTTAATTCGGACGCAATCACACTCTCATACTGTTGCCCCGTCATTCCATCCCATTGTCCACTGAGGACCTTCTGAATACCAATGTCAATCATATAAGCCTTAGGGGATTTTATTAATCGTTTACTTGTACTTGCAAAATAAGGTTCCAACAAAATAGTCTGAAAGCTGAGATCGAGATAAGAACAGTAGTTTTTTGCTGTTTGAACAGATATTCCCGTATCACGTGCAAGCTCCGAGAAGTTCAGAATATTTCCTGTTCTCAAGGCAATCATCTGTTCACACTTTCTGAATGGTGCAAGGTCATTGATTCTGGCCAGATCCCGAAGATCACGTTGCAAGTATGTAGCAATATTAGCGTAATATTTCAATTATAATTATAAATAATAGCGTTGGCATGGTTAAATATGCACTATTTTTGCAGAAGACCTATAATTATTCACGCAATATGCTAACTGGTGAGAAAAGGATGAAACGTCTCTATCTCGGCAGTACTGCCTTTACATTATTGCTAAATCCTCAAGTCGACTTTTCTCTTATTTTAGAACATAGCTTCGCAAATTGATTAAGGAAAAACATTTGACAAGACGATGTTAGAAGTATAGCATTGTGTAGTAAATTAAACTATACAATTATACACAGAGATAAAATGAATAATCCTTTCTTGAAGCAAAATATAATGGTCTAGCCTTTTTGTATGATGAGTTCCATTTTATTGAAGATGGTAAGGTAGCTGATAACTTTCCCCTCTCTTTACTCCTTGAAAGTTTTTCTCATGCTCAACGGGAAGGCTTAAGATATTATCTTGTGCTTTCGGGTTTGCCTCCACTTTTCCCCAATCTAGTTAAAGCAAAAACATATGCAGAAAGGATGTTTTCAGTAAAGAGCATTGGAAATCTCTCAAAAGAAGCCTCTAATAAGGCTATAGAATTACCACTGAAAAACTCCAACACAACCTTTACAGATGGGCTAATATATACTATGGTAGAAGAAACCAAAGGGTATCCCTATTTCCTACAATTTTACCCATATTTTTTAATTCAGAATATACCTAAGAAGAAAAAAGGGTCTAAAGAATTCAATGGAATGTATTCATTACTTTTAAAAGAACTAGATGAAAGTTTCTTTTTTGGAAGGTTTGACAGAGCATCAGATGGTGAACAGAAAATACTCTTTGAAATGGCAAAATTGGTACCCGAAATAAAATTCTCTGAACTTAGGAAAAGAGCAAAAATAGAAAAAAACTACCTCAACCAGATATTGATAAGTCTTATAGAGAAAGGATTGATTTATAGAGTAGGAAGGGGTAAATATAAATTTATCTTACCTCTTTTTGAAAAGTACCTGTTGAGAAAAGGATAAAATTGTATAATCGAATTTGCCGAAAAGTATCCATTTTCAAAGGACGAAGAAGAGTACAGAGAAGTAATAGGAGACATTGTCAACAATTTCCTAAGAGAGAACAAAGATATTTTAAATAAGCATAAAAGCAATTTTATTGAAGAATTAAAGCACGGTTGGCATTCAAATATTGAAAAGCATTCTCATCCGACAGAAGAGCTTATTTTAGGAGTTATTGGTGGTATAGCAGAGGATTTTTGGAATAAACGCAAATACTATGGCGATTCTACAAACTAAGTTAAACAATATTTTCACGTACGTATAAAAAAGGTCATACCTTCACTTTTCAATTAAAGAGTAGGATATTCTTTGATGATAAAAAGGGGAAAAAGTTTTTAGAGGTATTAAATGAACAAAAGAAGGGCATGGTTACCTTCACCCTTATACCTTAATGGATAATTATTATTTTGAGTTATGGGTGAGAGCATACTGTTAATTTCAGTTTCGATTAATGTAGTTTGTTTGTAACTATTTATTTCATAAATGATTAGATAAAGCGTCTTGCTTTCTTTGCTTTCTTCCTTAGAGTTGTTTGATAACAAAGATATTATAATTAAGAACGCAAAAGTAAAGTAAGTTTGCTCTGGTTGTCGAGAAACACCACCCCGCCTGAATGACGTAGTCGGGCAGGTAAAAAAGTCCATAGTAAAGAATAGTAATGAGAAATCCGACAACATGGTTAATAAGCTGCACTAATTTAATGTTTAAGATTTCAAAGTTTCCTTATTTTTTGCGCTGCAGGCGCAAACTCAAAATATCGTAAAAACTGCCGTGGACGGCAGTTTTAGGGATTTTGAAAAAGTTAGCCAGGATGGCCTAACTTGTAATGTTAAAAAGATATGTAATATATTTAGTCATCATTATATTATTAATAATGATTTTCCCGAAATTCATAGAAAAAAGATTAATTTTTCACCCGGACAAAAGTAATGACAGCATAACACCGGATGTTTATGGTCTTGAGTATGATGACGTTACATTCCAGACTGAAGATGGACTGAACCTGAACGGCTGGTTTGTCCCCGGGAAAAAATCCTCGCCTGATGATGACCTGCCCGCCTGCCGAGCGGGCAGGCATACACTCCTATGGTTTCACGGTAATGCAGGCAACATAAACCACAGACTTGACAACATAAAGATGTTATATGATAGAGTGCCCGTAAATGTCTTTATCTTTGATTATCGTCAATACGGAAAGAGTGAGGGTAGGGTATCCGAACAGGGGACATATATTGATGCCAGGGCGGCCCTTTCATATCTGCGTTCACGAAAAGACATAAACCATGAAAAGATCATCTTTTTTGGCCGCTCTCTTGGCAGTGCAGTGGCCGTTGAACTTGCTTTAAAGGAGAAATGCTGTGCCATGATCCTTGAAACGCCTTTTACGTCTATAAAGGAGATGGGTAAAAAGCTCTATCCATTCCTGCCCATAAGTCTTTTTATAAGGACAAAATATGATTCTCTCTCAAAGATAGGGGACATAAAAGTACCAATCCTTATCATGCATGGAGACAAAGATGAACTTGTGCCAATTGAACAAGCGAGGAAGTTATATGAGACAGCCGATGAACCCAAAGAATTTTACACTATTCCGGGAGCCACGCATAATGATACCCATATTGTGGGTGGAGAGGAATATTTCGATGTAATCAAAAGATTTGTAAATAAATTGTAAAAGGGGACATGTCCCCTTTTACTTTAATAATTTCTTTATAACCTGCATTGCCAGTAAAAGTATATGACCATCGTAGTTCTTAATCATTTCTATCACATCATCACAACCTTTATCTCCCGCTATCTTCTCAAGCGCATCTTTTATCTCACCATCAGGTTCTTTGCTCTTAACTTTGTCCAGTATGTTACATACTTCTGATATATCAGAATCCTCCAGAGAGTTCCTCAGCTTTGATATTAGTATTTGTATGTTATCATCTGCTACAGTTCCCATCCGCTTGGCAAGGTTCCTGTCCACCAGCTTTCTATGGATCATCTCATCTACTTCATGAAGCTTGTCAAGATGGATCCCAGCCTCCTTCTCCCATGCTTCAAGTTGTTCGATTGTAAGAGCCATTTTTTTTAATCTTCCATCCTTTCATTTGTAGTTTATGAATGCATCAGATAAGTAATCAAGTATATCGGAAGCTATCATTGATAGCTCTCCTTTTTTCTTTGATGCAATGTCACCTGCCAGACCATGAATATAGACACCAAGTAGCGAAGCATCAAATACATCAAACCCCTGACCGATTAATGATACAATGATTCCTGTAAGGACGTCACCTGCACCAGCCGTTGCCATCCCGGGATTACCCGTACGGTTTACGTATACTCTTCCATAATCAGCAACTATTGTTTTATCACCCTTTAATACTAAGACGAATTTTTTTTGTCTCTTAATTTTTTTTGAATTGATTGAACAAACTGTGTTGCCGTGTTAAGTCTCTTTTTTTGTACTTCCTTTGCTGAACCAAGGCCCATTAAGCGTGACATCTCTCCGGGATGGGGTGTTAATACTACGTTTCTTTTTAACTTGTACAATATATTCAGATTACCCGTAAGCGAATTAATTCCGTCTGCATCAATTACCATGGTGCGATCTATGGTTTTTATTAACCAGAGAATCAGGTCTTTTGTCTCCGGTTGTTGAGAAAGACCGGGACCTAAAGCTACAGCATCGTGTGATTCACATAACTTCAGGATTTCTTTTCGACCCTTATTAGACAGTGTAGATGCCTTTGTTTCCGGCAAGGGATACGTCATCACGCAAGTCAGTTTTGTTTCCATTACAAGATTCAGGCTTTTGGGTATCCCCAATGTAACTATACCTGAGCCACTCCTCAAAGCAGCTTTGGAGCAAAGATATGCAGCGCCAGTCATACCAGGAGAACCAGCAAGCACCAATACCCGACCATAGTTGCCTTTGTGTGTATCTTTTTTCCTAGAGGTGAATTTAGGAAGGTTTTTTATTCGAAGCATAATTTCTTAATATAATTTTGGAAAAGTAATTTATCATTTTAATTTGTAAATGGCTCAATAACTCAGATTTCATTCGAAATAGTGTTCCTGCTCTCATAATTTTAGCCGTCAATATAACTATAATAAATATAAAATGTCACTACTTGGGTAGATAACTTTTTTGATATTAACACTAGGTGTATGTTAATCTTTTTGAAGATAATTTGAATGTGATAGAATTGGCTTGTAACAATGTATTACTGTCATTTATTATAAAAGAGAACCATTGTTTTGCAACATAAATTCAATTGCTAGAAGAAAGATAAAAGAAGCTGGAAACATATAAATGCGCAGACAGGAATGCAATAAATATTTGCTAAAACCAGGGAGGGGTCATACCGCTATCATTAGTTCTATAGCATCATAGTTCACGGCAGGAGAGACCTCTTTCCTGCCCGTCTTCTCTTTTGTGGTGCTCAGCAAATCAAGATTTTTCAGCAACCCTATATCTTGAGTTACATTCTTGATATCCCTATCTGCCAGCCTTGAAAGTTGATGTAAGGTCTTGGGGTGGTGCTTCTTTATCAGACGCAAGAGTTCAAGCCTTCTTGGTGTAAGCGCCTTCCTAAAGGCTTCTATGTCCTCAAAATAAATACCAACCTCTTTCTTTACTTTTTTTCCTCTCTCAATTGCTTTGCATGTTTTAACAAAGTCCTGAAGTACTTCTTTGGTACTTTTTATCCCAACCCTCACCCTTTTAACTCTCATAGTCCTTCCTCCTTGTGCCTCTGAATATCCATATAAAAGTCCTCTATCAATTTTTCAAGGCTCTCAAACCTGTAAGGCTCTTTCCTATCTCCATAGTGTATATGATCTCCCTTACCCTCTGCATTATCGTAACCAATTACTCGCTTGCCTTTAACAATGTATACAAGGGAGTATTTGTATCCATGCGGCTTATCAGAGGTTGTCTCGACTTCCCATACCTTAACCTCTATTATATTACCGTCTCTGCTGTAGACCTTATCATGTCGTATAAGCTTTGCCTTCACTGTGGGTATGATATACCAGTCATATTATGAAAGTCAATCTAAATTATTTTGTATTATTAATCAGTGATGCTACATAAGCTGCCCCAAAACCATTATCTATATTAACAACGGCAACGTTTGCAGCACAGCTATTTAACATTGCAAATAGTGGAGTAACACCGCTAAAACTAGTGCCGTATCCCACACTTGTCGGTACACCAACAACAGGACGATCAATCATCCCTCCCACCACACTGGCCAGTGCTCCTTCCATACCTGCAACAACTATAATCACCCTGGCGGCAGAAATATCTTTTTTATTTTTAAGCAGACGATGTATACCAGCAACTCCAACATCATAAAGTACCTTTACATTGTTTCCCATTATTTCCGCAGTCTCTTTTGCTTCCTCAGCTACAGGAATGTCCGAGGTGCCAGCAGTTATAATTAAGATTAGGCCTTTCTTTTTTTTATAGCGGGTTCTTTTGATAACTATCGTTCTGGCTATATCATTATATCTGGCATGCTTGTATTTTTGAGAAATACGCTTAAATATCTCCTTATTGGCATGTGTGGCTAACAAATCAGAACCGTTTTCGACGATATGGCTGGCAATCTTAAGAACTTGTGCAGGCGTCTTCCCTGCACAAAATATCACCTCAGGAAAACCACAACGCACAGTTCGATGAATATCAACCTTGGCAAACCCCAAGTCTTTATATGGCATGTCCTTAAATTTTTGCAATGCCTTTTCTATCGTGAGTTCACCTTTTTTTACCTTCTCTAAAAGCTTCTTGATTGATTTATTATCCATAGTTAGTGCCTTGTTACCCCTTGATATGTGGAGGTCTAAAGACCTCCGCTACATTTTATCAACATAAAATGAAAATTCCTATACCATCAAGTTAGGGTATCGCTTCAACTTCAAGTCTTGAAAACTCCTCTTTTTGATACTTATGGTATGCCAATCCTGCTATCATTGCGGCATTATCAATACACAATATCTTTGAAGGATAATACAGTGATATATCTCTTTGTTTTGCTGCATCCGCAAGTTTTTGCCTCAATCTCGAGTTGGAAGCAACGCCTCCGCCCATGATTATGCTTTTAACTGAAAACTTAGTTGTAGCATAAATAGTTTTGTCTACCAGGACATCAACAACTGCTTCCTGAAAACTTGCCGCAAGGTCTGCAATCTCATGGTCTTTTAATATCGGCCTTTCCTTTGCAATCCTTGAATCCTGACCCAAACAGCGATACAAAACTGCTGTTTTAACACCACTAAAACTAAAATCTAGAGAATCTTTTCCCAGATAAGACCGAGGGAATGATATTGCTCTCTCATTACCTTTTTTTGAAATATTATCGATCTCAGGTCCGGCAGGATAACTTAAGCCCAAAATTTTACCAACTTTATCAAAAGCTTCTCCAGCAGCATCATCTATGGTCCCGCCGATAGGTGTGTGCTTTGTTTCACTATGTGTCAGAAATAAAGTTGTATGCCCACCAGACACTACCATGCTGACAGCCGGATAATTAATATCCTCATGTTCTATTTTACTTGCATAAATATGTGCATGTAGATGATTAGCCGTTATAAGTGGAATCTTTAATATCCAGCTTAACGTCTTAGCAGTAGTAAGCCCAATTAATAATGCGCCTATAAGACCTGGTGTGTTTGCTACCGAAATTGCATTTATGTCATTAATCTCAACATTAGCTTCCATAACAGCATTGTCAATCACTGTTATGATCTTATCAGTGTGTGCACGACATGCAATTTCTGGAACCACACCTCCAAACCTTGTGTGAAGTTTTTGTTGAGATGCTACTATATTCGAAAGAACCTTCACACCATCTTCCACTATAGCAGCGGAGGTCTCGTCACAAGATGTTTCGATGCCCAAAATTAACATATTATCATAAAAACAAATCCCCCTCTTTCCCCCTTTTGTAAAGGGGGATTTTGGGGGATTCTATTATTTTTAGCAGGTTTCATATTTTACTATTTCGGAATTTCAAAACATTGACTCAAAACTTATATTTAATTTTGGTGGGCAATGCCCACCCTTACAACCGGACTCCTTGCTAAAGCAAGGTATTTTTCCCTTCCTTTCGGAAGGATTCCAATAATCAATTTGCGCAGCTATGTTATTGAGAAATTACATATTACTCTTTTTATGGAAGTGATTGAAGGCTTTTAGAGTTGTATGGGTCTTTTATTATAGACCTATTCTTTTTCTGTTGTTTTGGCATAAACTCTTATGCCTTTTAAGATGTCAATCGCTCTAACAAGTTGTACATCAACAAATTCTGTTTTATGTTCATTATCTTCAAAATATTTTTTTCTGTCTTTTGTGTGTATGTCTACAGCATTAATTCTGGTTAGGTACTTATGTAATCCTCTAATTTCCTTCTTTGTTAGGTCAACACTTATATCTGGTTTAATACCTGATTCTTCAATTAGGGCCCCTGATGGTGTGTAGTATTTGGCTGTCGTAAGTTTTAGTGCAGAATTTCTATTTTCTATTGGTATCAAACTCTGAACAGAACCTTTACCAAAGGTTTTAGTTCCCAACAAGAGTCCGCGTTTATGATCTTTAACAGCACCTGCAACAATTTCTGAAGCACTTGCACTACCATTATTAACTAATATAATCAACGGAAAATTGGGATATGTTCCTAATCTATGAGCTTTATACTCGTGATACTGAGATTTGCTTCTTCCCTTTGTACTTACGATTAAGCCCTTTTTAATAAATCTATCCACCATATCCACTGCAATATTTAAGAGACCGCCTGGATTAAATCTCAGGTCTAAAATTAGAGACTCCATCTCTTGTTTTCTTAAAACGTCTACTGCAATATCCAAGTCAGTTATTGTATTATCTTGAAAGCTGGTAACTGCTATATAACCGATTTTGCTTTCTTCATCAACAATCCTCACCCCACGTGTACTTACGACATGAATCTTAGCCCGCTCAATAGCTATATCAACGGGTTCACTTTCTCCTTCATGCATAACAGTTAATGTAACCTTCGTATGCGTTTTGCCACGGAGCATCGAAATGGCTTCACGAATTGTAATTTTCTTTGTTGACTTTCCATCGATCTTTATAATTTTATCTCCAATGAGCACTCCTGCACGAAATGCAGGTGAATCAACAATAGGTGTTAAAACAGTCAAGACACTATCCTTAATAATAACTTCAATACCCAAACCATCAAACACACCTCCCGTCTCAATCTTCAATTCCTCAAGATTTTCCGAGTCAATGAATTGGCTATATGGGTCCAGACCATTAAGCATTCCTTTGTAAGCATTCTTAAGCAGCTCCTTCAACTCAACCTCATCAACGTATTTATTCTGTATTTCCTTTATGACATTTATAAACTCTTCAAAATTTTGGTAATAAGTATTTGGATCAGGTTTTTCCTCTGTTTGTGCATGCAAGCAGTATAGATCCAAAGAGGAAATAATAATTAATATCCAGATAAAATTAAAACAACTTTTTAACATCAAATCACTCCTTATTTTGAATTCTTTCTTCTCACCATTCTCTTGGCCACTTTCACAAGGTCTGTATCATGTACAACAATATCCTTGTTTTTCTCGCCCAGTTCAAATAGCGATTTAATATATGCTTGGCGAGTTGCCTTTATTTCTGTCATTGTATAATATTTTCTTCTGCTGACACAATTTAATCCCCCCCTTAACAAAGCCTGCCTGCCGTTCGTTGGGCAGGCATACCCGACGATAAGCAGGGGAAAAAATCAACGCTCTATTTTGGTGGGCAGAGCCGGAATCGAACCGGCCACACCGGGATTTTCAGTCCCGTGCTCTACCAACTGAGCTATCTGCCCTAAGAAAACATTAGAATAACCTCTTTAATCTCAACAAGTTATAGAAATTCCGAGATGTCTCTTGCGCATTATATGTCTTACCCCTACTCTGTCAAGACCTTTTTAAAAGATGCGTTCATAAATCTCATTTTGTCTCGCTCTAATTGCAATTTCAATTCGTCAACACTTTCAAACTTAGTTTCTTCTCTCAACTTATAAAGGAATTGCACTTCCAAATCCTTCCCATAAATTGATTCATTAAAATCAATTATGTAAACCTCCACTAAGGGTTCATTATCATGCGTGTTTTCCTCAAATGTAGGTCTTTTCCCTATGTTAGTTATGGCGCTGTATTCCTTCCCGGCCAAAAATGCCTTAGTAGCATACACTCCGGAAGGAGGTTTTATCTCATGATGAAGATTAAGGTTGGCAGTAGGAAATCCTAAACCCTTACCTCGATCAGAACCTTTAATAACTGTACCAAATACTGAAACACGCCTTCCTAGCATTCCTTTTGCTTTCTGCAAGTCACCTTGAATAATTTTTTCTCGTATTGTAGTACTGCTTGTTATTTCACCTTCAAATTCTACAGGTTCACATGTAACTACTTTAAATCCATATTTTCTTGCAAAATCACAAACCATAGATGCATTGCCTCTTCTATCCTTACCAAATGAACAATTAAAACCAAGCACAACTTCTTTGGCTCCAAGCCAACCATGAATTAGGTCAGTTATAAAATCCTCTGCATTGGTTTCTGCAACCTTCTTATTAAATTCCAATACGACCGTAATATCGACACCCAATTGCTCAAATAATACTAATCTATGTTCAAGTGAAGTAATGCAGGATTGTTGCCTTTTTGAAAGAAAGCTCTTTGGGTGACGATCAAAGGTCAAAACTATTGATTCTCCACTTTTTTTATTAGCTAGATCTATAGTTTTTTTAATAATCTTTTGGTGGCCTAAATGTACGCCATCAAATACTCCCAATGTAACGACAGGCCAAGTAAGTTTTTTTCGTATTTTTTTAATACCAAAAATTGTATTCAAACTTGTCCTCTTAGTCTTAAGTTAAAAACAGAAACCACAGATTTATTCAGTAGTGTCCGGTTATGTTTTTGCGTGTTTTATTTATTGCCCCAAAGCTGTCATTCCCGCATTTTTTTAGCGGGAATCTAGGATGAACGAGCCTCTTAGATACCCGATAAAAGCATTCGGGTATGACAAAAGCAGCGCATGCAAAAACCTAACCAGACACTACTGAATAAATCTGTGGTTCCAAAAAGGGAATTCCTATACTATGAAACTTAACTTTTACTTTTCCCTAATTGGGTTTTTTTGCTTACCCACGACTCCCACTCAGATAAGAAAGCCAATTGCTTTTCGATTAGATATTTTGCTATTATTGAATCCTTTTCCTCTTCAAACTTTTTTGGATCAACTTTCTTTCTATCCTCCAACATCACCACATAACACGTTTTTTCTCCTCTACCATCAATTGCAACAACCGATTCTCCAACTTTTAAATCAAAAGCCATATCAGCAATTTTAGCTCTCTCTTGCTCCAACACCTCTGTATCATTGCCTTCATCAACAAAACCGGGTCTGCTAAAGTAACCTGTTTCTACAATTTTTATTTTGCCTGTTTCCTCTTCAATAAACTTTGCGCCTTCTTCAAAGGACGTTTGATTAATCTTCTCCAGGCATTTCCCTGCAATCATTTCAGCCTTTTTAAACGCCTTTTCATAACGGATATCTTCTGCAACCTTATCACGAATTTCTTCATAAGGGGGTATACGAGGATCAATTTTTTCTAACACTTTAAAAATAAGCTTCCCTTCTAAAGAACTGATGGGTAGAGAAGGATCGTCTACTTCCCTATCAAATACTAACTGAGCGAATTGCGGCAGATCTATAATCACTCCTTTCAATTCCTCTTTTGTGAAATAATTTGTTCCATCATTAGGGTTTGTTGGAACTTTATACGAAAGGTTGTATTTCTCTGCGAGTTTAGAAAAACTGATAAATTCTCCTCTGTCAATATTTTCGTATATCTCATCATCGGCATCAGCAATTAGTTTGTTAACCACGGCTTCGCGTTTTTTGAGTAGTATATTATTTTTTATTTGTTCTTTTACTTCATCAAACGGTTTATATTCTGACACAGAAGATCCACCTGATTCTTCACCTTCAGATTTTCCCCCATCTTTAAGTGTATCTTCGGCCTCCTTTTTGAACATAAGGTTCTTTTTGTTTTCATAATATTTGTACATCTCTTCATCAGTAATATTAATCTGCTTTTCTATTACATCATTTCTTGCCATCACATATTCTATCTTGACCTTCTCGGGTTCTTTATATCCCCATATTCCTTCTTCAACATTTGGAAAATTCCCACTATACTTATCATAAAAAGATTTAATTTCATCTTCTTCGGTTTTAATATTACTAATAAAATCTCTGGCTTTAAAGGCTACATATTTTACCTTTACCTTTTCGTTTTCTTTAATATACCTCTGAAATGCCTCATCCCTGGTTATCTTCACTGAATTTTTTAAAAGGAATCGAAGCTTTAGGGCCAAAAGATATTCCCTAATAGTCTTTTCAAACTGATATTCCGTCATATGGAATACACTTCCTAACATACGCCGATATTCCTCTTTGTTAGTAAGAATTAATGGATCAACGGGAAACCAACTATGTATTTCTTGTGCAAGCTCATCTTTAGTCACAAATATACCCATATTCTCGGCTTGTTGAACAAGCGCCATCTGCTTCCATACCTGCTCCGCTACAGGCACCTTAGAATCTTTAAAAAAAACTCTCGCCCATCTGATTACGGTATCATTAAACTCCTCTTGCGAGATTTTTTCACCAAGGATTTCTCCGACAGGAGGCTTTGGTACTATATATTCAACTGCTGGACCGATTCCCCATATCACCATCAAAAACACAACCAAGATGCCCAAAAGCTTTTTCTGATTTTTTCTAAACCAATTAGTCGCTGGCATTTTTAACTCGCATTAAATATCTCTGGACAACGAATCATGCCTCATAAAACCTATTTTTACACTGAATTTTAAATAAATGCTAATTCTTAATTATATAAAGCAATGCAATAACTATCAACTGCTTTTTGTAAAATTTAACTATGACAACTTAACATTTTTGAAAGTATATAATAAATTTTAATCGGAAAACTCTTGACACCCCTCAACACCTTTGTTTTAATTCTTAACCTTTATGTTGTTTTCATTAACAAACTTGTTTATCTTAAAATTACACAGAAATTTTAGTCAGTGCCCCAAACTTAAGGGATATAATTAACAAATGGAACTAATGTGATGGCATTCCTCCCCTCTAGTAGTAAAGAGGTTTGATATGGCAAAGAAATCAATCGTAATCGTAGAATCACCTGCAAAGGCTAAAACCATAAATAAGTTTTTAGGTTCATCCTATTCTGTTCGTTCTTCGATAGGTCATGTTAGAGACCTTCCAAGCAAGAGTCTCGGTGTAGACATTGAAAATAATTTTTCACCTACATACAGAATAATTTCTGCCAGAAAAGAGATAGTCAAAAAGTTGCGTGAAGAAGCGAAAAAAGCAGACTTTGTTTATTTAGCTTCTGACCGCGATCGTGAAGGCGAGGCTATAGCCTGGCACTTATGCAATGCACTGAATATATCCGAAAACAAGATTAGACGTGTTACCTTCAATGAGATAACGAAGAATGCTATTCAAAAGGCTTTCAAGGAGCCATGCCCAATTAATATGGATAAAGTCAACGCACAACAAACGCGCAGGATCCTTGACAGACTTGTTGGTTATCAAATAAGCCCTTTGCTCTGGAAAAAAATCACTAAACGCTTAAGTGCTGGAAGAGTTCAGTCAGTAGCCGTTAGACTCATTGTAGAAAGAGAGAAAGAAATAAAGGCGTTTAAGTCTCAAGAATACTGGAACATCACGGCAGAACTCGCACCAAAAGATACCGAGACAAAAAAAACTTCTAAGCCTGAAAAACCAGCCCTGCTGCATTCTGGCGGGGGAGTTTTTCTTGCCGAGTTATGCAAAATTGATGACAAAAATAAAGAAATTGCTAACGAAAAAGAGGCAAGAAACTTAGAAGAAATTTTAAAGGTCGCTACGTATGTAGTAACAAACGTCTCAAAGCGTACTAAACTCAACAACGCTCCACCTCCATTTACTACCAGCCTGTTACAGCAACAGGCTTCAATAAGATTAAAATTCAGCACAAAAAAAACTATGTTATTAGCACAACAATTATACGAAGGTATTGAACTTGGAGAGGAAGGATCTGTCGGCCTAATTACTTATATGAGAACAGATTCTTTTAACGTCTCCGAACAGGCAATAAAACCATGCCGTGAAGTAATAGAACAAAAATTTGGCAAAGAATACGTACCTCCCAAACCAAACATTTTTGTATCAAAAAAAGGCGCACAACTTGGGCATGAATCTATTCGACCGACCTCTGTAGAAAAAAATCCAGAAAGAATAAAATCCTTTTTAACGACAGATCAATATAAACTTTACAAACTGATATGGGAAAGATTTGTTGCGAGCCAGATGAAACCTGCTAAATACTCAATTACGGAAATAGAAATAACTGCTAATCCAAAAGAAGATAAGATAAACCAGCCCGACCGCGTTCTGGCGGGGGAATGTATTTTTAAGGCAAAAGGCAGGGTCACAATCTTTGATGGACATACAATTTTATCACACTCATATCCTGAAATGAGTAAACAAGATCAAGATATTCCACCATTAAAAACAGGCCAAGCACTAAATCTTATTAAACTCACTCCCAGTCAGCATTTTACACAACCTCCACCCAGATTTACAGAGGCTACTCTGGTAAAAGCATTGGAAAAAAGGGGTATCGGACGACCCAGTACATATGCAGTAATTATCTCAACTATACAAGAACGCGGTTATGTAAAGCAAACAAAACGGTTGTTTCAACCAACAGAACTGGGGATTTTAGTTACAGAAAAGCTTATCAAGCATTTCCCTGTGATTCTTGATGTTGAATTTACCTCCCAAATGGAAGACAAGTTGGATAAGATTGAGGAAATACATGAAGATTGGCTCAAAGTCCTAAAAGATTTCTATAAAAACTTCAGATCTGACCTGGAAAAAGCAAAAATAGAAATGAGCAGTGTTAAAGAAACACCCGAAGAAAGTAAATATACATGTCAGTTATGCGGTAAACCAATGGTAATCAGGTGGAGTAGAATTGGTAAATTCCTAGGCTGTTCAGGATTTCCCAACTGTAAGAATACAACAACTCTAGATGCAGATGGAAAACCGATAGAACAAGAGAAATCAGGCCAGGTATGTGATAAGTGTGGTAAAGATATGGTGATCAAGTCAAGTAGAAACGTTAAGTTTTTAGCCTGTTCGGGCTATCCGGAATGCAAAAACACAAAGTCGCTTGATGGTGATAAAGTTGTAAAAACCGAAGTACAAAAAACCGATGAAAAATGCGAAAAATGTGGGAGTAATATGGTCATACGAAATAGCAGAATGGGCAAGTTTTTAGGCTGTTCTAATTATCCACAGTGCAAAAATACTAAGGCTATACCAATAGACGTAAAATGTCCTCGAGAAGGATGTAATGGTAATCTTGTCCAACGACGCGGGAAAAAACGCGTGTGGTTCTACGGCTGTACAAATTATCCTGAATGCGATTTTACAACAAGAGATTTAACTTCTGTAACGACGGAGGAATCGGAATCTTAACCATAAATTACATATAAGCAGTAGTAGCGGAAACCTGGTTTCCACCTCATGGGTTGACTGGCAATGTTGGTTATATAAATGTTTACATTGGGATTGATCCACATGATGGGTGGAGGTCTGAAGACCTCCGCTACGAATAAGTGAGTTCAGTGTGCCATTATTTCAAGGTAACAAAACCCTTCGATTTGACAAACACAGAAACCGATAAACCTATTTCTAAAAACTCCTTCAACGCTAACTGAAATTCTTCAACTGAATTAACATTCTTAGAACCAACTTTTAATATTATATCACCAGGTAATATACCTGCTCTTTCCGCTGGGCTGTTAGCTTCTACGTGTTTTACAAGGACTCCATGTTCTTTTTCGTTTTCCAAGATCAGATTTTCAACTGCTAATCCTAAGTTAAGACTTGCTTGTTCGAGAAATTGCCTAATAGTTACGTATGTTTTCCCCGACATATTTTCAGGTTGTTGATCAATTTTGATAACCAGCACTTCTTCTTTTTTATTACGAATAACCTTTACTTTCACTTTACTATCAACAACTGAGACCCTTATGGCTCTTTGCAGATCATCGACATTTAAAACCCTTTGGTCTCCAAATTCAATGATGACGTCTCCAGGATTTATCCCTCCTTTTGATGCAGGTGTGTCCTGCCATACCTCTGATATGAAAGCCCCTTTATCAGAATCCAGTCTAAATTTTCTCATCACGTCACTCTTGCCATTTAAATTTAGGTATGAAGCTAGAGTATCATTTATATCCTGTATTCCTACACCTAAATACCCTCTTACTACTCTCCCTTCTTCAATAAGATCAGATATAACTTCATTTGCAATTTCTACAGAAATTGCAAACCCAACTCCCTGAAACCCTCCTGTGCGTGTTGCAATAGCAGAATTAATACCTATAATTTCTCCGCGCAAATTTACCAGTGGACCACCACTGTTGCCCGGATTAATTGCCGCATCAGTTTGAATAAAATTCTCGTATGCAAAAGGCTTCGCAAGCGGCGTAACATGTGTTCTCCCTATTGCACTTACTATACCTGCTGAAACAGTTTGGCTATATCCAAAAGGACTGCCAATTGCAATTACCCAATCTCCAACATTTACACTCTTTGGGTCTCCAAAAGTAACTTCTCTAAGGTTATCACATCCAATCTTTAAAATTGCCAGATCAGTATTTGAATCCTTACCAACAACCATAGCATCATACCTATCACCATTGTGTAATGTTACGGATATCCTCCCATTTTCAAAACCATCTATAACGTGAAAGTTAGTAAGAATATACCCCGTTTTTTTTACCACAATTCCAGAACCAAAACTTGGTCTATCAGCGCCTGGTCTTTTTTTATCCTTTTCTCTGGGAGAGAAAAAAGGAGAAGGGAATCTATCGTGAGGGTCCGTATGAGTACCAAAAGCCCCTTCTGCAACAATACTTACTACTGAAGGCCCAACTAAACTTGATATCTTTCGGAAGATTTGTACAAATGGATTTGCAATCTTTTCCAATTCTAAAATATCTCTTTTTAACTTATCGGCTTCATTCTCTGCAAACACTCTTTGAGTGAAAATAACAAGAAAAATAAAGCATATTATTATTTTACAATTCAAAAAACTTGAAAATTTCATATACATAAGTATACATTATAACAAAAATATTTTCATTTACAACAAAGCATTTGATTTTCATGTAGGCGTTGATATTATTAAACATAATCAGAGAAAAAAATTTTTAGCCACTTTCTTTTAAAGAGTTCGTATGTTTAAAAGATAACAGTTTGAAAGCAATTTGTAGCAGAATTATTAAGACACCTCTCTTAGGAGAAGCTTCTGGTTATCGCCAAAAACATGAGCGGTTAAGCGAATTATTTCTGGAGTATCTGTTACACGGTGGTTATTTGCCTGCTATTACTGATTATCATTTGAATAAAACAATTTCAAGGGGTGTGATAAACATTTATCTCCAATGGATAATCGGAGATATATTAAAGCATAACAAAAGTGAAAATTACCTCTTTGAGATATTAAAAGGTGTTAAAGCAACATACAACAGTCAAGTATCGTGGAACAATCTGGCTAAATATCTTTCAATTGAACACCATAAAACAGTTTCTGACTACTGTTATTTACTGGAATCTATCCATGTCCTTTACATACAAGAGGCGCTTCTCGAACATAAACTCAGTGGTGCTCCCAAGAAAAACCGTAAGATATATTTTCGTGATCCTTTTATTGACCACTCAGTATCCAATTATCTAAATCCCAAAATATCTTTTGCTGATATATTAACGCATATGAGAGATAATGAATTTGCCGCGTCATATGTAGAAGCTGTGGCCGTTGATCATTGTAAGCGATGGGCTCCAACCTATTATATAAAGGGCGTAAAAGGTGAAGTGGACATAGCATTAGTACAAGGTGATAAATTTTATCCCATAGAAATAAAGTGGGCAAACAAGATTCGACCGGAAGAAATTAAGCAGATCCAACGTTACAAGGACGGCATCATTTTAACAAAAAGTCCCGAACATAAAACACTTGTACCTAACCATATAATTCCACTTGTTAGGTTTTTAATTCATATTAGCGGTGGCGTATTAAACGTAATGTAAGTCTTTTCCATCAGTAATTTGTAAAAACAGGAAAAATCCCCTTTTACAACAAATCATTTGATTTTTATATACGCATTGTTACTATTTATGTAAGCATCAACATTTTAATAGTTTGTACGTAAACATGGATTCTTGGAATTTATCCCGTAACCCCATAATTTTATATTAAACCTTTAGATTCCCGTTTTTCACGGGAATGACAGATAGCATACATTGTCATTCCCGACCTTGGACGTAAAGTCCCGAGGGGACCACGTCCCTCTTCGGGATCGGGAATCTATCTTCGTGTTAAAAAAAGGATTTTAATCATGAATTCATCTCATAACTTGCCCACCCACTCGACAGAACCGACAATTCAGACAGGTCAGAATGTTGGTGTGAAGAAAGGTAAACTTATTGTAGTTGAAGGTACTGATGGAAGCGGAAAGACTGTTCAAACTCATCTCCTCGTGGAAAAACTTTTGAGAGAAGGTTATCAGGTACAAACGACGGATTTCCCGCAATATGGTAAATCCTTTTTTGCGAATATGATAGAAAGATATTTGAAAGGTGAATTCGGCTGGCCACAAGAATTGAGAAACCACCTTAAAAAAAATCCACTTCCCAAAGAAAAAAACCACACCTCCGACATGCCTGAGAATAACAGAATAGAAAATGTTGAATCAAGGCCTGATGAAGTTAGCCCATATCTCACTTCGATTCTTTACGCTGGTGACAGATGGGAGGCAAAAAATCAAATGCACAAATGGCTGGATGAAGGAAACATAATCATATCTAATCGCTATGTCTGCTCAAATATGGCACATCAGGGGGCAAAGATTCGTGATGTAAAGGAACGAAAAAAGTTTTTTGAATGGATTGAGGAGCTTGAATATAAAGTTTACGCTATTCCCAGAGCTAATCTTACTATTTATCTACATGTTCCAATAGAAATTTCACAAGAATTAATTAAGACCAAGGTAAAAGATGCACAAGGATTTAAATCGGAAATAGATTTACATGAAGAAGACATAGGATATTTAAAGAGAGTGCAAAACATATACACAGACCTTGCCAATGGAGATAGTAGCTGGTTCACGATTGAATGCTCAAAAAACAATCAAATAATATCTAAAGAAGAGATAGCAGAAGAGGTATGGAACACTGTAAGTAAGATATTAAGCTAGCATTACGTTACATTAAAATATTGAAATCTTCGTGTATAGTAGTCGCAGGCTTAAGCCTGCGTACTTTTCTTCCGGTCTATTTCAGTGGCTGATTATTTTGCCGCCTTGACAAACTATGTAAATCCAGCTATACTCCGATTTAAAAGTAAGACTTTAGTAAGGAGGTAAGACAATGGCTGTAGCTACTGTATCATCAAAAGGACAGTTGGTAATACCCAAAAAAATGAGGGACGAACTTGGTATAAAGCCAAAGCAGAAAGTTTTGTTAAAGATCGTAAATGACCATGCCGTGATAGAACCACTCCCGGACAATCCCGTAGAACATTTCTGTGGAATTTTCAAAAAAGGAACCTCACTTACCAAAGCATTACTAAAACAAAGAGAGGAGGACAAAAAGCATGAGAAAAAAGTTTTTTGCTGGACACCTACGCCCTTCTCGCATATCTAAAAAAGGAAGATGAATACGAAAAAGTGGCAACCATTCTTTCTTCAGATACTGCTCACCCCCTGATGAACGATATAAATATCGGAGAAACATTTTATATACTTGTAAGGGAAAGGGGACAAGAAGACGCTGAGTACTTTTTAAATGTTATTTTACCGACTTTACCCATAACCAACATCGGGAATACTCTGCTAGATGTGATTGAGGCAGATATCTACAACACATCCGAAGACCCGGCTGAGGACAAAATACGCTTCTGGCTTACTGAATGCAGAACCCCTGAGTTACTTGTCTCATTAGCAGCTAAATATCCTGAAATCGCTTCCGCTATGACCATAAATCGTCCCCTCTTGAGGTCTGCCATTGAAGGTAATTATGAGGAAATTCGAAAGCTTCTGCGGGATGAAGAGGATAGAGAAAGAGAAATCGACAGGCAATACTGGGCGCCATTAAAGGCCGAGCTTGAAGTATGGCGTAGTAAGAGACGAAAAAATGAAAAGTGAGGAAAAGTTTTTTGCTGGACACCTACGATCTTCTCGCATATCTTAAAAAAAAATATTTACGAAAAAGTAAAAAACCTTCTTTCATCAAATAATGTTCACACCTTAATGAACGATATAAATATTGGTAAGACATTTTATATTCTTGCAAGGAGGAGGGGTCAAGAGGAAGCCGAATACTTTTTAAATGTTATTTTACCCACTCTACCCATAACTAATATTGGGAATACCCTGCAAGAAGTAATTGAGGCAGCTAAAATTAAAGCTAAATATTCCATATCTTATTCCGATTGTTTCACGGTTGCGACAGCACGTAAAGAAAAAGCTACAATCATAACAGGAGATCCAGATTTTAAGCTTGTCTAAAAGATTGCTAGCATTGAGTGGTTATAAATCTAAGGACATTTCTTTTTTAAATAAACACTTGATAACAAAAATATATTTTCAATATCTCTAAACAGGCTGTCCGAGAATTGTCATTCCGGACTTGATCCGGAATCTTTTTATACTGTAAACATCCATAATTACAGATTCTGAAATCGGAGATCCTGAATTTAATTCAGTACCTGGTTCAGAATGACAACAAGGCGTTTTTTTACTATTCTCGGACAGCCTGTAAAGTATTAACCCTTTCCAGAGACACATACATTGGCATTAAATAACGAATCCAGGAAATTAATAATAATTTTCTCTATAGCCTTAAGTCTAGGACTAATACTATTTTTCGCTGTTGGGTCCTGGAATGATGAAGTCTTAAAAGAAAGACTCCTTAATCATGATTCTAAAGAATACCACAATATTGCAGTAAATTTAATAGAAAATAAAGTTTTTTCTAATACAGAAAGTTCCCCACATAGTCCTAATATTTTCAGAACCCCGATATATCCATTCTTCCTTGCATCAGTGTATGCTATTTTTGGATACAAACCATATATTGCAATCTTTTTTCAACTTATAATTGGAGCTATCACTTGTATTTTAACATACAAAATCGGAAGATCATTTTTTGATAAAAAAATCGCTTCATTTGCCGGCCTATTTATGGTCTTTGAGTATTCAAGTATCCTTTATAACAATGTATTAATGACAGAAACATTATTCACATTCCTCTTCATTACCCATATCTACCTTCTCATAAAATTCATAAAGGAAAACAACAGCAAAATGTTAGTATATTCCTCAGTATTTCTTGGACTTTCAACTCTGTGCAAGCCGATAAGCATCTACTTTTTTATCTTTCTTATACCCGCTTTCTTTCTACATTTTAGGAAAAATTTGCAAAAAGGGATTTTAAAATATTCCATTTTGACATTAGTTTTCGTGCTTACCATTACTCCCTGGATGGTTCGCAACCACAAAGTGTCTGGTAAATTTCTGTTCTCCTCTGCACAAGAAAAAGTTCTGCGTTGGCATCTCTATCATCTTATTAAAAGTCGGCAGAAATTAAAAGAAGTTAAACCTAAACAAATGGAAAGAGTTCAAAGTCCAAATCGTGATCCATCTACAAAGAGGAACGTAATTCATGAGATTTCAACAAAAAAGAAGAATAATAGTGTTGTGTTGACCGATGCCAAGAGATATTTAAAAGGTATGACTTATTTCATTATGGCTACAAAAGAAAAGAAATTTCTTGAGTTTGTTTTATTCATTTCTATTATAACGTACTTTGTAATAGCAACCGGTCCTGTTGGTGGTACGGGTGCTGGAAGATACAGAGTTCCCGTAATGCCATACATCATATTACTTGCAAGTTATGGTATGATACAAATTCAGGGAAGGTGGAGGGGATATAAATTAATTAGCTAGAGGACGAAGTTTCTTAATTAACTTTTCAACAATCTTTGCATCTTGGATGACCGTTTCTGGCGCAAGCCAGTTTTCGTAAAAATTTTGATGTAGACTATTAGCAACACTGAAATAAACCAGAATCGATTTATCATTGAGTTCTTTCGAAATTTCAACGATATATTTATTGATGGCTTCATGGGATCGTAACCTTTTACCACGTTTGAGGGCGATGGCCTTAATAATTTGTGCCGTTGCGCCCCATAATTTTTCTGAAGCCTGTGCATAGTCTTGTTTGTCCAGGAGTGTTTTCGCGTCTTGTAGGTATTTTCCGTTTAATTGGATATGTTTGTTTGTTCTACTCATAATCGAATCTTAACATTTGTTTATTGAACAATCAATAAATAATTTGGATATGATTTGGATACAGAATCTTGTGGAAAATAAAACTCTCGACAAGACACAAAGTGCTTATAAAAAATTCTATTCTTTCTGGAATAGCTATATTAAATGCTCTTTACAAAGGTTTCTTTATTAATTATAGTTATAACGCACCTATAAAAGGGTGGCTTGACGGTTATGAGCTGTCTCAAAGACAGCCATTCAAAACAATTAATTGAATTACCAACAATCATTGAGCTATTTACATCTACTATAGTCTTCAACAATACATGATAAATTCAATGTCTAACCAACCTTTTGTTTCTGTTATTATTCCTGTATATAATGGTGGTAAATATATCGAGAGGTGCTTGGATGCCTTAATAGCTTCGACTTATCCGTCTTTTGAAATTATCGTGATTGATGGCTGTTCTACAGATAACACCATGGTGATGGCTCAACAAATGGGAGCAACTGTCCTTCAGCTTCCAAGGCAATCAGGCATATCTGCTGCAAGGAATTTTGGGGCTCAACATGCGCAGGGTGATATCATCATGTTTATAGATTCCGATGTGATTGTACGTGAAGAAACCATCGAGATGATTGTAGATAGTTTTAAGCGACATCCTGGCATTGTGGGTGTGTTCGGTTCTTATGACGACGACCCTGCGGAAGGGAACTTCATATCCCAATATAGAAACCTGCTTCATCACTACCATCATCAACATTCAGACACTGAATCCTATACCTTATGGACTGGTTGTGGAGCTATACGGAAGAAGGTCTTTGAAGAAATTGGAGGGTTTGATCAAAAACGGTACACAAAACCTTCTATTGAAGATATCGAATTCGGTTATAGAATCCGTAAGAAGGGATATCGAATCCTTTTGAACAAGGATCTGCAAGTTAAACATCTTAAGCGATGGGAATTTCTGTCTATGTTACGGACAGATATATTTCAACGAGCGATTCCTTGGTCACGCTTGATCCTGGAAACAAAATTTATGCCAAAGGATCTCAATTTAAAAATATCTCATAGAATCAGTTCAATCTCTGCCGCTTTGATGGTCTTAATGATTCCATTCTTACCCCTGAGCAACAAACAGCTTTATGATGTACCTGTAGCACTCACTGTTGGCCTACTTTCATTAACAAAAAAACAAAAATACATGGACGCCACCTGGACTTAAGAGAGAGCGTCGATTATTATTTTTCTTTGTGCGCAACAGCCATGGATATTAAAAAGCAAACACAAGAAGAATACTTTTTTAATCTAAGGCACGAGCCATTTATTGAAAGCCCTGAAAATTATTTAAAGGAACTCTGTCATTTTCTGGGGGTAGATGCACCAAGTGACTACTTAAATGATTGTGCGAGTATCGTCTTCAAGTCTCCACATAAGAGTCGTAATGATATAAAATGGAGTCAAGAATTAATCGATCTTGTTAAGAAAAGGATGGGTGAATTTCCTTTTTTACATGGGTATTCTTATGAGTGCTAAACAGCCTATTTTTTCAATTATCATTCCTACACATAATAGACCGAAACAACTTGAATCTTGTCTTAACTCTATTATTAATCTAGATTATCCTAATGACCGTTTCGAGGTAGTCGTGTTACTCGGGTTGTCCTGGATGGCCTGACAAAAATGGGTATCAGAATATCTCCGTACTATCTTGTCCTGGAGGGATTATTTAATAGAAGCCTGCCGGATTTAGAAAAAGGATTTGATGAATATGAAATAGGCTTTTTAGGAGTTGAAGATATGAAAGAGATATCTGTTATTCCCGGTCCTGAAAGACTTATCTCTGAAGAAAAGCTTTTGCTGAGGTTGAAAGAAGGCAAAAAATGTCTTGGTATTAAGTACAGGGGTAAGATAGTCGCTTTCAAATGGTTTGGTCTGGTTGAGCTTAGTTCCAGGTTTTATAGATTTCCATTGAAGGAGGATGAGGCATGTAAGGATCAGAAAAACTGCTCACTTCAGACAGTTCAAAACGTCAGAGGCAGTAATAATGTTGGCAGAAGCCTTTTTCCCGGAGTATTGCCTCAGCCAGTATGCTAAAATAAGCTTTTTCTCTTTAACGAAAGGCAGGTTGCCTGTAGTACTTTCAAGTCCGGAGGCAAGCCTTTTTATATCTGTCTTGTCTTTCCATTTCGCTTCACCGATTAGAAGATGCTTCCTGTCCATGGATTCGGCAACAATATCTAGTTCAATGGGCTTGTTATCTTTCCCATTTCCCCACCACCTGTATGCCGGTCCCCATTTAATATTACTGATATTTGTATAAGGTACGGAATGCCTGGACAAGTCTTCCCATATTGTTGAAATATATTGTGTCAAATTCTGCTTGATACTGTTATAAACTTTTTCGGTTAAGCCCATTTCCAGAAGTGACTTGTTTGGCAGAACAAAGCGAAAATAGAAACTCAAAAACGGGTCATTGATTTTGTACAGCGTACGCCTTGTTGATTTGACGCTTTCGCCGAAAGGCAGCTCCCGACGGACATAACCTAAATCAATAAGTGTTGTAAGAGGTCTGGTCAAGCTGTTTGCAGGTTTGCCCAATCTGCCTGCTATTTCAGACAACCGATGGCAGCCGTGTCCAATAAGTGATAGAATTGAGTATGGTTGTGCGGCGCTCCGCATATCGTCAAGCAGTAGCCTCATCGGTTCCTCATGCAAAATTCCGTTTTTGTCAAAGATGAGTTGTTTTACCGCGGCATCAACAGTTTTACAATTCCTTGCAAGTTCCCAGTAGCGGGGGACCCCTCCGAATATTGCATAGGCTTTGACAGATTCAAAAGCAGTGATTGGAAATGCATTGGCAATCCAACCGGGAGACAGTGGTTCAATTTTCAATATTATGTGTGCTCTGCCGTAAAGTGGCGCAGTTGTATCCAGAACAGTGCCACGCATCATTCGCTGCGAAGAGCCACAAATAATCAAATTAATGTTTTTTTTAACCGGTGAATCAAGGAAATTCTGTATGATGCTTGGCAGTTCTGGAGAGCCTTGAACCATATAAGGAAACTCATCCAGAATCAGGCAGGAGTTCGGCTTTATACGGTCGTTTAAACTTGCCAGAAAAATATCCCATGATGGGTACTGGACGGCAGCAAACCCGGGAATAGTACGTTCGATTTCATTTGCCAGCGCATGTCTTTGTAAAGGAGCTTCTCTTTGATCGGCAAGGTAATATATATCCTGCTTTCTGGAAATGTTCTGTAGAAGTGTTGATTTACCACAACGGCGTCTTCCATAAATCACGATAAAGGCCGATCCAGCCCCTTTAATCGCTTTATTTACTTCGTTTATCTCTTTTTGTCTGTTCAAGAATGGTAGTTTCATTATAATTATGCATGACAAACATTATGTATGTCATACATTATAATGTGGCGTTCCAGTATTTACAAGTCCAAAGTTCACTATTCATAGTGAAATAGTAGGAAATAGGGTCACCTTGATTAGTGATTATAATGGTAGTGAATAGGGGGTCGTGTCTTTATTAATTAAAAAGTGAAATGGGTACCCTCCCTTTAGTTCCTTACCTCTTTAAATATGTTCCATCCTTTTTCAATCTCTTAACAACACTCATTTCTTACTATCTTCTCTACGTTTAAAGGAAAGAGTATAAATGAATTAACTGGTACATCAAAACATGAATTAATAGTGCATGGTTATCAATTTTTGGAAAGAATGAATAATGGGCGTAAAAGATTTTCTAAAATGCCGCCTTACTTAAGGGAATTAGAAGCTTATGCTGTTGATTTATTATATCATGTTTTAAAGGGAAATTACATAGAGGAAAATCATCATAGGATGATGAAATTGACATTAAGAAAAGCATATAACGATTAGTTGTAATTATATTTGTTATTATTCATCAATAAACTCAAGGTAATTCTCCCTGGTGATCACCTTATATTTTGCATTTTTATAAGTTGATAACCAGTCCTTGGGTGGCTTTGCTTTAGTTTTTCTCCACTTTATCTCATAGCCATAGAGTATGCCTCCTCCTTCTTCAACAAAGCCTATCTCCTTGCGGTCATAAGTCCTCCAGAAATAGTTATTTGAAAGAATTTGCAAATACTCCTGTTTCTTTACCCTCTCCATTATGATGTAGTTTTCCCACAATATCCCTGTATCATCTCGTATTTCCATAGGATTAAGGTTTCCTATAATGGTATTACGTATGCCATTATCGTAAAAATAATAACGGTGGTTTTTGCTTACCTCTTTTCGCAGATTCCTGCTGAATCCCGAAAGCTTGTAAAGCACAAACACCTTCTCCAATAGTTCCAGATATCGTTCAACGGTATTTTTGCTCATTCCGAGTTGCGTACCAAGTTCAGAATATGAAACCTCTTTCCCAACTTGAAAAGCAAGAACTCGAAGAAGTTTTATAAGCTTGTTTGAATGTCTGATTCCTTCTAACTCAAGGATGTCCTTGTATAGGTATGAACTTACAATTTCTCTCAAATAAAGTTCTCTTTGTTTGTTACAAACAAATATTTCTCATTTATATTGTCTAAAAACCTATTAAGCAAGGTGGTCTTACCACATCGACTCGGACCATATATCACGATTACCTTATTGGGAGAAAGCAATCGTGTCAGATTCTTGAGTTGTCTTTGGGGAATATATACAGACATTATTATTTATAATACGGCTATAATATTGACAATATTATAGTAAATACAGTCAATATATCAACTTGTTTTATATTAAAAAATCCTGCAGCAATAAAAATATTATGTAAAAATCTACGGGCTATAATAGCAAAGTTTAATATTGATTTGAAGATGTGAATCCCAATGTGTAATAGCATAAACCAATTTTATAGAAAAGATTGTACTAATTCCCACAATTTCTTTTTTACCAAAGATAAAATTTATTTGAATTTATCTGAATAATCGATATACTAAAAAACAAAATTTCAGAAATATTGTGGAAATGGGGTCACCTTGACAGGCTGTCCGAGAATAGGTATTTTGACCAATTTTCAAGTCATAAGTCTTTTAATATCAACACCGAAATTTTGAGATTTTGCATTCTCGGACAACCTGTTGATTAGTGATTATAATGGTAGTGATTAGGGGGTCGTGTCTTTATTAATTAAAAAGTGAAATGGGTACCCTCACAAGTGATTCTCGTTAGGTGGGATAAATTATTCTCCTCTATCGTATAAATATTTTGATAAAATTTAACAATTTTACTATAATTAATTGGGGCGTTGACCACCAGTCCAAATACCGGTTTTGAGATCATTGTCCGGGGCGTTAGGACAAAATCCTGAATAACAGGAGCGCCAATCTCTTTGTGGCAATGCCCCATTTTTTCATCACTCAAATGAAGATGAAGTGGGATCACCTATTGAAGTAAATAGTGAATATGAGATAACATTGGAAATCGAAACCGGTATTGTAACCGGGAAATTTCCCCGCAGAGCACTTACTGCTGTTTTAGAATGGTATTCATTACATAAAGGTGAGTTGATGGAAAATTGGAAATTGGTAGAAAAGAGAGAACCTCTAAAGAAGATTAAACCACTGGAGTAAAGTTATGTTTCTACATGTTGAAGATGCAAAATATTTAAGAGACTACGTGATTTGGATTCGATTTAATGACGGGACAGAAGGCGAGATTGATCTTTCGTATGAGCTAGAAGGGCCAGTATTCGAACCACTAAATAATATAGAGTTTTTCAAAAAATTTAAGATTCATTGCAATACTTTGTCATGGGAAAATGGCGCTGATTTTGCACCAGAGTTTCTTAAAGAGTTATTGTCCCAACCCGTTACTCCATCAAACCCAAAACATAAATAGAATAGGACCTTCATAATTCAATTATTATTAAGGAAAACCTAACAATGACATCAAGCTAACCACCAATATATTTGCGGTTTAAACATTATTAGGTACAAGGTTAGGGACAGTGTCTATTTTATTGTTGGCATAGAGTATCCTGTAGTATAGATTTTTAGCATGTTACGAATAGCAAGAGTTGTAGCAAAAGGATATCCACATCATGCCTGCGGCGCATCGTTGACATATCACCCAAAGGGGCAATTACAGGCAGCCGGTATTTGAGGAAGATGACGACTATGTTCAATACCTTGAATGGCTTAAAGATTACAGCAAAAAATACTCTTTGGATATATAGGCTTACTGTCTTATGGCTAATCATTATTTATCTGCGCGCCAAAAAAGGAAGATTCTCTTCCCCACACTTTTAATATGCTTCATATGAGATATGCTCAATATATTAATCGAAGGAAAAATGTAATGACAGGATGACCCTCTGGCGATGGTAACTTTATCAAAGTGCTGGAAAAAATGTTTGGACGAAGATTAATTGCCTTACCACAAGGAATACCAAGAAAGAAAGGAAATAAATAGGCGCTGTCCCTATTATTGTCAATAGGCGCTGTCCCTATTATGTCCCTATTATCCTATTATGGGAACTTTAGAGTAAACTTGGTGCTTTGGCTGTTGCTTTCAGGTGGCATAATAGGATATCTCGCCGTGCCACAATGCCTACTAACTTTTTGCCTTTTACGACAGGCACCCTGATTAAATGTTTATCTTCTAGTAATTTAATAACATCCATAATAGGGGTTTCTTCCATCACTGTTACAGTCTTTTTAGTCATTATATCTTGAGCGGTTATTTCATTTTCATCTTTTCCTGTGTTTAAAACTCTTAAAAGATCGTACTCGCTCACAATGCCTATAAGGTTTCTTTCGGAATCTATAACAGGAAGGCTGCCATACCCACCAGCCACCAGAGTTAAAGCTATATCTTTCCACATGGTGGTTGGATAACAAGGACGAACATTACCCTCCATAACCTGGTCAACTTTAATTTTATTGATATCTTCTCCTCCTAACAAAAATTCTGATCTTTTCATATTTCATCCTCCATAAAATTAATAAATTACAATAATTTGTCTCTAGCTAGTTTTTTCCATTCGTTCTTTGCGGCAAATATAAGAAAAAAACATGAGATAATCAAAACACTCCATATAATTGCTTTGGGCGCTCCCTTCTGTTTTCCTTCAGCAATCCTTACAGCTTTCTTTTCCTTGCTTTCTTTTTCGGTAGCAGGTTTCTCTTCAAGCTTTGATTTTGAGATAGTCAGACTTCGTAGATAAGCTATAATGCCCTTGATCCGATCTTCCTCAAGTGTGTTACCCCACGGAGGGCATAAATCCGATTTCTCCATTGCGGCGGAACCTTTTGTAATAAAATCCTGTAGATAGTTATCAGTTAATTTTGCCATATATTCCACATCAGTCAAATCTCTTGGTTTCGGTTTGAGGTCAATAGTGAAAAAGATACCTTTCCCATTAGCTGAATCCCCGTGGCAAGGACCACAATAATATTGAAATGTCTTCTTGGGAGTAGCTAAATAGACCTTTTGTTCTTCGATTAACGTAATAAAAGGTCCTCTTTCTTCGGCGCCATTAGCGCCCTTAATAGATGTTCCGGCTATAATCAAAAAACATATTATTCCGAGTATAGAATTTTTTGTTAACATCTTTACCATCTTTTATTCCTTATTTCTACAAGATATCAGGAAATGTGTTATTGCGATTGCTTCTTCATCAGTAAGATTATAATTGGGTTCTACAGCGTCTGGAATCTCACGATGAGGATCCTTTAGGTGGAAGAAGATATAACCATTCTCAAGCCTATCACCAACCCTTTTTAGATTCGGCCCAACATTACCGCCTGTCTCTATTTTGTGGCAACTCCTGCATCCGTTAGCATCGTATAATTGCTTTCCTTTGTTAATTTTCTCTTCGGTAGGTTCAATATTAGCAAACCTTTCTACAGGGATCTCTTTACTTACAAAAAACTCCTCAATAAATTTCACTGCTGTTTCAGCCTCTTCCGGAGTAATATTAAATTTTGGCATCTGTTTTAACATTGGGCGTATAATATCTGGTTTCTGAAGAAAATCCCCTATCCATGTCTCCTTGAGTTTACTGCCTTCGTGGGTCAATTCAGGCGCAAAAGCACCTCCCTTTCCTTGAATATTGTGACACGTCATACAATTAATATCATTTAACAACTTCTCAAACCCTTCAGTTAGCTCGTTCTCTCTTTTGCTAATCGGCAACAAATCTGCTATACCCTCAATTTCATGACAAATAGAGCATCGGCTTAACTCTATAATTCTCTTTCCTTTTTCAACCAATGTGCCTTCCGGAATAATAGATGATTCCACCACTGTCTTCACATCTACACCCTTGCTTGCTTCATGAGTACTTGCTTCTTCTTCCTCCTCCTCTGCCTTAAAATCCCAATCTCTCATAATAAATTCAACCAACTGTCTCAACTCCTTATCATTAAATCTATACCTTGCCATTTGAGTATCAGTAAAATAACTTTTTGGCTCTTTAACCCAAAGGTATAACCAATCACGATTTATCTTGTCAGCTACTGCGCCAAGGTCTGGCCCTACGTCTACGACGGCACCCTCTCCCTTTATCGGATGACATATATTACACCTGGCACGTCCCCAAATCGACTTGCCTCTTGAAAATAACTTATCTCTCTTTTCGTAGTCTTCATCGCTCATTTCGTCCTCAGATTTCAATAAATACGAATCCCATTCTTGCTTAGGTAGTTCTTTGTCTGCAATACTTGTCAAATATGCCAAAATTGCCTCAATCTCATTATCATTAAACATGAGTTTCGGCATTCTAGCATTAGGCATCATTTTTTTAGGATTTGATATCCACTTTTTAAGCCATTCTCTGTTAGCCTTATGGATAACATTCTTGAGAGGTGGTCCGTTCTTGGGTCGCTTATGTGTGTCTTCTAGAACGAATGGTAACTGCATGTATTTTTTTTCACCGCTGTATAGCTCTTCCACTTCTAAAAGAAGTGAGCTTGGTTTTGGGGGTTCTGCAACAAGAACTCTATCAAAAATAAAAACAAAAATTATACATGCCAATATGAGACTTACTAAATATATTCTTCTTTTCTTAATCATTTTCATTATTATTTATTTTTGTTTTTATTTTTTTTCTTCAGGAACTTTAGGTGGAAATCTTCTCACCCTTCCAATAACCCAAAATTGAATGCTTATGCCCATTATTATTGCAATAATCACATACAAGTAAACACTTCGGGGTGTGGTCATTTCCAAAGTCAGATAATACCATGACGTGATTGCTTTCTGACCTCCAATCTCGCTATTTGAACCATCCCATACAGCTAATGCATATGGGATCAATTTCCCTGTTTCAAATTGAATATCTATTTTTTTGTCACCTGTTACGACGGGTCTTGTTATCATAATTTTCCATTTTCCATTTTTCCAGTAACCTTTGCCTTTCGAATCCTGACTATCGGATGATTGTTCAGCAAGATTTTTAAACCCTTTTGCATTCATTTCCTTAATTGTTGCAAAGCCTTTAAATTTTTCTTTAGCTTCTTGCGCATCTTTAACTTCTGATACTTCTTCCTTTTCCTCTGCCTCTGCCTCTGCATTATTTGTTCCTTCCTGCCTGGTAATACTACTGCCACCATCAGTAGCAGATTCTAAATCGTCGTCGTATTCATCCTCGCCCTCCATTTGTTGCATAGATTCATCATACGCTCTCCAGCGCCAGATGGTAACGCTTTTACCAGAGTCTCCCATGGCAAAAAACGGCTTCCTGAGTCCCTCAGGAATCTTTGTTGGGAATTGCATTGCCACAGCATCACTGTAAACTTCATCTTGTTCATTCGTCGTATCATCCCACTCTAACAAAAAGGCTATGTCTTCTTTATTATATAATGATTTTATTCTTATAGAGTCAATTGAAGGAGCCCATAATCTGGGGCTTGCAACGATCTGGCCAGCTAGAGGTATTTCAGTCGGATTTGCTATTTCCCAGGCGGCATCATTGGGGCCTGCTGGCAAATCACCCTCAACCAATTTTGACTTTAACACAACTTCTGTCTTCATATCATGAGAGATTGATTTCACGTAGTGCGAAAGATGCCATCGATCATCCTCTGTAAGATAATCTACATACGATCCCATCGGCGATTCATTAAAGCCTGTTGTTATTGTTCTATAAATATCTTTAGTCGTATTCCCCCCCTTATACAACCAGCTTTTTGACAGGTTTCTTGCTTTAAATGGAAAGTTCCACTTTCCCTTTAATGTAGTGATAATTTGACCGTCCGCTCTGCCATATTCACCATGGCATAGGAAACATTTCGCTTCCTTAAACAACTTTTTACCTCGTTTAATAGACTCTGGATTTAAAGGTATTTCTGCGCCTATAGAAATCATCTTTTGTGTTTCTCTCTCTTTAAAACTCTTATTAAACGTTTTAATGTAATATATAACCTGCCACCTTTCTTCATTGGTTAAAGTACTCCAGAAAGGCATAGCTGTGCCTTCTATACCACTCGTAATTATTCTGAAAAGGTCTTCGTCTGTTGGAAGCATTCCAAGTTCTGTAGAACGTATCTTATATTCATTTCTTGTAAAATCCCTTGGCTTTGGGTCTAAACGCGATGCTTCAGGACCATTACCTCTTACCCCATGACAATAATAGCATCTTTCCTCATAAATTATTTTCCCGGCAGCAATAGCTTCAAGCGTCTCTGGTATCTTTGCAGGAACCTCTGTTTTATAAGTCCTGAATAATTGCGTAGTCTGGGCAAACCCCACACGCATACATAAGAAGGATATTATCCCCGCAAACAAACACATAATCGTACATTTTACAATAGTATTACTCTTATACATACTACTATAGTAAGTGAAAAAAGTAAGTTGACAAATCCCCCTCTTTCCCCCTTTTCTAAAGGGAATAATCCCCCTTAATCCCCCTTTTGTAAAGGGGAAAGAGGGGATTTTTAATGTTCTATCTCTTCTCTTTGACGCGGTACAACTCCAGCAATCGCATACTCACCCATTATAATCTTCCAGATTTGTTCGTCTGTTAAAGTATCCTTCCAGGCAGGCATAGCAGAATCCCAGGGTGTAGACACGGCAGGAAGTCCCGGCCCTCCTTCCTTAATCCTCCAAAAGGCAAAGCTTTCTACTACCGTCGCTATCGTTCCAGGATCGGTAAAATTAATAGGCCTTAAACGAAATGCGTTAGCAAAAGGACCATTACCATCCGCTTTTGACCCATGGCATGGACGGCAATTCAGCCGAAAAAGAAACTTTCCTTCTTCTATGTATCTTATTTTAGTCTCCTCATCAACATGCGCAAAAGGATTTTCTAACTTCTCATATTCTTGTGGTAAGGTAGGATGCTGGATTCGTAATTCTACTGGCGAAGCTGCCCTCGGCGCAGTTCCTGAATAAGCAAACCAACCTACGAACAAAGGGAATGCTATAATTATCATCTTTTGAAGTATCGCTTTTGTCTTATCATCACCGGCAGGCAAGATAAAACTTAAAAAATTCGCCCACCTAAGAATAGACGCTGAAACATAAACAAGAGCGCCAGTCACAGCCAAAATCATATACCAAAGAACAAGTGTGCTTGGTGTCGGCATGGTATGACCCTTTGCCAACAAGACCTTGAAGACATAGGGAGAAACAATTTTTATTATAAAAAATACGATAATAAAAGAAATAATGACCCATATCATTGAATATGAGGTTTTTTTCTTTCCCATTGGTTATATTCCTATCAAGTTTTATTTTAAACTTAAAAGATACGAAATAATTCCATAAAACTCTCTTGTCGTTAACAGGTCACTCATATTGCCTGGCATTATAGATGCATCTTGCTTTTTCATCTGTGCAATCTCATCCGGGTAGAAAACATATTCAACCATCTCACCTTCCTCTTCAACCAATAACACCACTTCTTCCTCACTCTGTCTCTGTAAAATCCCATTATATGCCATGCCGTCAGTCGTTATCAGATACATAGTCTCAAAACCTTTGACTATTACGGCGCTTGGTTTGAGGACTGATTCTATTAGATATTGAGGTGTCTGTACTGCCCCTATGCCGGTAAGATCAGGCCCCACTTTTGCGCCCCTTCCACTCATTATATGGCACTTTGAACATGCAGCCGTTCTCGTTTCATCAAAAAAGATCTTTTCGCCTTCTTTTGGGTCTGCCTCGATCGGAGGAACCCAGGGAATTACTTTCTTCTTTGATGCTTCTGGAATCTTGTCCTTAACCTTCATTACTGCCTCGATATCCGGCTCGCCTCCCAATGTTTGTAAGTATGAAAGCACAGCCAAAATTTTTTCACGTCCTAACATGATTGGAGGATTATATACTTTTGGCATAATGTTATCATATCCTTCAACTATATGTGAACCAGGGTCAACTATTGCTTCAACCATATATTCCAAACCAGAAGCAAAGCCTGTCTCTTTTGCCCTTTCTTCTGCCCTTGATGCAAGACCTTCCTGATTCGGGCCTCTTGTAGCGCTTCCAGATGTACCAACACTGTGACACGTGTGACACTGCCCTTCTCCCCAGTATATCTTTTCGCCTGCTTCAGGACTAATCCCAGTAGCCCCTTCACCACCTGCATCACCAGAAATGCCTGTTACGTAAATGCAAACGTAGGCAAAAAATAATACAACAAGAAGACTAAATATTACTGCTTTAAAAAAACTACCCATTATTTTTATCATTAATCATTTTGCGTAGATATATTCTTTATAATTTCTCCGCCATTAGCAGTAGAAGGCGCCTCTACAATCCTACCTGCGCCAACAGGAGCAAAAACATGTTTTGCCTTCTTCTCACCAAGCCCCGCAAGCCAGAAGACGAATGTTACAAGACCCAGAAAAAGCACAACAATCAAGCAAATCATCCATCCCATGTACGCTATAGTTGGGGTAAATGCGCCCGCAGAAGTATCCTGCATAAATCCATAAATATGCCAATTCATTCTTAGACCTGAACGTATGAAACCCATCAGTCCCATAAGTGTTACAATGGATACACAGAGAAGCAGCAAGGCATACTGCGCCCTGACAGGTATCTTCCCCCAGCTAATGCCACCCACTTCTTTAGCGTTTTTAAACAGGAAAACATCTATAACGGCATTTGTAATCAGACAACTTAACACTACTGCAACCTGAGTAACAGATAAATATCTTAAAATCAGGTTTGCCTTTTCCATAACAACAAATCCATAATACGCCAAATATATTACAGAAATAATTGTCGTCACCCCAAATAGGAAGGCCTGAGCAAACTTACCCCTGTTTGCAAAAGTAATAAGGATAGAAACAATAATCGCACATATTTGAATAACAAGACACGTAATAAGAGGAGATATATACTTCTTTATATTTTCTTCAAGTTCTATTCCCTTAAGTCCCAAAGCATACCATGCTAGAAATGCTATACAAAGGCAAGCAGTAATAATAAGCGCTATTTTAGCAGCCTTACCATGGCTCGAAAAGGGCTTGATTTCACCTTTATTAGCCCTTCTATATATAAGGAAATTAAAGAATGTGGATAAGATTAAAAGGTTTACGACCGCATTTTTTGCAGCCATCACACCAAAATATTTTGAATATGGATGATATTGTTCTCCAATAACAGCCCTTTCTTCTCCACTTAATGGTAGATTATGTGGGGTTAACCAGACAGCGAAGCAAAAGAAGAGTATTACATTTATATATTTTGCGTATGGTGTGTAACGTTCGGAGCCTTCTATTCTCTCCATGCCGTTCCATAGATAATAATTACCGCCGATAAAAAGCATTCCAATAAGGATTGCCTGTATTATAAATGTCCATGAGAAAGAGCCTCCCATCATAATATTTCCCATAACCGGACTGGCGCTGTAAACCTCTCTTCCAAGCCAATATCCGGCAAAGGGAAGCGGTATCAAGGCCGCAAGCCCAATAAAATTCCCTACGTAACCCATCCAATCATAATGTGCCTTCTCCTCTTCCCACTTCGCTCCCATGAATTTAATCGCGGCATAAGCGCCCACTACAAAACCTCCGAAGGCAACATTTGCAATCAGGCGATGAATGTTTACGGGCATCCAGAGCATGTTATATAATGCATGATAAAGACTCGTTACCGCGCCTGTTTCCATATTAATACCCTTAGGAGCCATCATAAAGGTTGCCCATGAATTAGCGAAAAACATTAACGCCGTACCGAAAAGGTTTAGAAGAATCCCCAGAGTTATATGAAACCATTTACCCCTTTCTGCGAGTAAATCCCATGAGTAATAGTAGCCGTAAAGACAAAATGCCTCGCCAAAGAAACAAAGCGCATACACAAACATAAAGGGATGAAATACATCCGTCATATACCTCATAAAGCCGGGATAAAGACCAATTAATGTAAACGCCAGCAAGCCACCTAATGAGGCCGTTGCAGCAAAAGCCGCGGACAAAAGCTTTGTGAATTCATGCGCTAACTTGTCATACCTCTTATCATTGCTCTTTGCGCCTATAATCTCAACAATTACTGCAAAGATTGGAACCGCTAGCACAAAGGAGGCAAACATGAGATGCAACTGAGCAATTATCCAAACAGTTACCCTGGCATCAATCCCAAAAAAGTTCCTGTATTGGACCGCCTCTTCTTCCTCCTGTGCTATGCCAGAACCAGATGCAAGAGCAATAAATATAATGATTAGAAATATGGTGAACGCTATTTTTAAATGAAGCTTTTTAGACGTGAAATTTATGAAAGGGTTTTTTGTATTCATATTTTAATTGTAACAGTTCAGCCCACCGCAAAGACGCAGAGGACGCAAAGGAAAAACTTTAAAACTTGTGCTGAATCCTGACATGTCGTCAGGACAGGTTTCAAAGTAGGTCGGGTTTCTTACCCGACATAATTATAATGGCGCGTAAGAAACGCGCCCTACAACTATTTGCTTATCTCATGTCAAATATAGTATCACTTTTTCTTCCTCCTCTTCTTTTTCTTCTTTAGTAAAAAATTTACACTTGCCGTCGTCTTTCCTGCTTCTAGTGTTACATCTTTAGTCACCGTTCTAAGCTTTTCATGCCATGCACTCAACTTGTAGTTACCCGGCGGTACATTCTCTATCTCAAAAATCCCATCCTTTCCAGTAACTGAAAAATAAGGATTATCAAGCACCAGAACAAAGGCTGACATTTCTATATGAACATTACACAAAAGAGGTATCTCACAGGACTCTTCGAATTTAACCTGTTTTACAACACCCACATCGTAAGTGCCAAGATTAACCTGCTGGCAACTGTATTCAGGAGAAAATACACTATGACGCACCGAATCACTATTTGGAAAATCAATCGTCGTGCCCTTTTGCACAGCTATAACATGAGGGACAAAAGTCAAAATCAACTGATCTATAACACCATGCTCCTCTGGAGCAGGGTATTTATTGTCACCTACTTCCTCGACATAAACAACTACATTCTCAGGATACCTGACTCTTGTACATTTTACAGTTCCTGTAATAGTTCTACCATTTTCAACCTTAACCTCTGTCCTTACCTCTCTTTTTAATTCCTTCATTGCCTTTTCTAATTTTTGCTGCGCTATCTCCGCCTCTTCTTCTGTAAGTGTCGTCTTTTCCTCCTGTGCTTCCTGCCCGAATACCAGCCCGATATCGTTCTGGCTTGCGTCATTAATGTGGGTAAGATTAAAAACACAGAAAAATCCGGCAAATAACGTAACCATAAAAAAACAAATAGATTTTTTCATACTCAATAGCTCCTTTCTTACCTCAAAATTTAGCAAATTTAGGCACACCTATCCGAACGATTTTTCCCCGGTCGGGATAAGTTATCCCCAACATAACGACATTGATAAGCTGACCGCTCGCTACCGCTCGGGTCAGCTTATCGGGGCTGGAAAAACGCTTAGAAATCAATATCTACACCAATCCTCCACATATCATCAAAAGGTGGCAAATCAGGGTTTGCCATATCTAAACCATTTGTGCCTGTTCTTGCATCTGGAAGGGATGAAAATGTGGCGCCGGCAAGGAACTTTATGTTTGCCCTTGCAAGGATTGCTACATCAAAGGAATACCGCTCAAATGTATTAAGGTCTCTTACATCATAATCAGGATTTATCTTCTCAAATCTAAAAGAAGGCACAAGCCATGGATTTGCGACATACTGAACCTCTGTCGTATATATCTCTACGTCGAACTTATCACCCGTCTCTAGCGGCATATTCCCCATTGCGTTAAAGGTTGTAGTCCCCTTTAGGTCATCCTCCATATATGATGCTGCGCCTATAATATTAAAGTTCCACCAGTTTGCATCAAGCACAACTCCAAAACGCTTAAATTGATTTGCATCTTCGTCCCAGTTATCATTAGTCGCGCCACCCAGGAAAGCAGCGTTTCCTATACCACCACCTATAGTATCAGTAAATGCGCCTGTAGTACCCTGATAATAATACCCCTTTATCCTTATAGAGTTATCTTGCCAGTTTTCGGTTAGTTCCAGTTTTTCAGCAACTCCTTCTTCGCCAAGTACACCCATACCTCCAATCTTATACGAGGCAGTAACATACCAGTCTTTCCCGCTGTTCACATCAAAACGTCCATTATTTCTAGTATTTACGTTGTCTCTTATTGTGCCTGCAACTCCTGATGCGCCATCGAATGCGCCAAGAGCGCCTCCTGGCTGACCATTAACAATACCTGCTGCCCACTCAAGACCACCCTTACCACCAAAACCATTCAAGCTGCCCCATATTTCAATACCCTTCTGGGTGGGCGCGAAACCAAAGAAGTTACCTGCCGGTAAGACCGGAAAAATGTCCATCAGGTAAGGCGTTAGCCTGATTTGTCTTCTATGGTTTGAAACGGGTACTGCACGAGGCTCGAATTGACCAAATCTTACATTAACATACCCCTGCTCACCAAAGATAAATGGCGCCCAGTTGAAGTAAGCCCTGTCGATATCTGTTGTACTACCTCCAAAACCTTCATTATCAAAGATACCAACAACACCAAACCAAGAAAGAGTCTCTCCCAACGTTCCACCACTGAAAAGCTCTACACTACCTATACCACTAAAAAAATTACCAGGAAAATTGTCACGTCGTGTAGCGCCCACACCCATAGGATTCCTATTTCTTTCTCTCGTCATATTGAATTCAGATTTGAAAGCAAGACCTACAGGCGGCAATCCTGGCATATCGGATGGCCATAATGCCTTGGGAAATAACGATGACCAGATATCCGCTCCTAAAGATACAGGTTTATCCCTTACAAAAACCTCATCGTTACCAAAGGGTATCCTCAGACCACTTGCACGAAATGCCCTGCCAAATGCATTCAGCTTTGGAAACGTCGCCCAGTGGCATGTTGTACATGCCGTCTGATATTTCCTTGCAAATGGCGGGATTGCCTGAGACTCCCTCGGCAATGTTGACATCAACATCCCAAAAATAACAAATACTGAAAATCCTATTAAAAAAATTCTTTTCTTCATACTATATCTCCCTCCTTTTAAAAGAAATATTCTTCATATAAAATTATTAATACTCAATACTTCATTTCATATAGCGTTGATAGTCTATCAACCATCACATAATGGCACAATTGGTGAATACCTAGTTATAGACTTCTAAATACCTGAAATTAATATCGGGAATTGCGGTAATAAAATGATAGGATTGATATTTTAAGTGTGGTAATTAGTATCTGTTGCGGAAACACTATATTGTCACCCTGAACTCGTTTCAGGGTCTCTTAACATATTGACATATATAGATTCTGAAATCGGAGATCCTGAATTAAATTCAGGACCTGGTTCAGAATGACATTTTTGGGTATTCAAGCTTTCCGCAACATATACTCAGAACTCAGTAAATGAGCCTTCATAAACCAAAAACAATCGCAAATCCAGTACCACCTTTTTGTCCTAAAGAGTTCCCTGTCTGCGTGCATCGCACAGGCAGAGATGTAACTCATGGCTTTAGCCTTTAGCCATTCTAGTATGTAAAACGATATGGAATGAATTAGCCGACAGAAAGTGGCGGCCACCTAGCTTGGATATAGCAAGGGCAACTCAAACCTGCCCGTCCGAACGGCTTGGCCGGGCGGGAAGGTATGAGTTACATTTCATTTGCGATTCTAAAGTTGTAAAAGGTATTTATTTACTGAGTTCTGAATATATGCGGGAAAAAACGAGGTTTAGAGAGATGTCAGTCCTTCACGGACTGCATATTTGGTAAGTTCAGCTACACTATAAATTCCCAACTTCTCCATAATATTCTGACGGTGGCTCTCTATAGTCTTTACACTCACTTGAAGGTGACGGGCCGTTTGTTTTGTGGACTTGCCTTCGGCAATAAGCTGAAGCACTTCACGTTCTCTTGCTGTCAGGATTGAGTGAGCGGTGGCATCAGTCGCTGTCCGGCGATTTACATAGTCCTCGGCCACGATACCAGCAATACGAGGGCTAAGATAGGTTTGATTTGAAACCACAATGCGAATGGCATCGGCTAGTTCCACAAACCCACTGTCCTTTAGCAAGTAACCCGAAGCTCCCGCACTAAGAATTCCAGCTACAAACCGCCTGTCGGAATGTATAGATAGAGCAAGTACTTTAACACGAGGAGATTTGGCAATAATTTGACGGGTGGCATCTACACCATTCAAATCATGCATGCTTATATCCATAATGACCACATCAGGAGATTGTTTCTGAACCTGCTGTACTGTCGTTCTTCCATCCTCGGTTTCGGCAACAACTTCCATACCTTTTTGCTTCTCTAGCAGCGAACGAAGTCCATCTCGCACGAGTTTGTGGTCATCAGCCACAACAACTCTTATACTCATATCCTTCCCTTTCTATAAGTTAAATGTGTAAAATTTTGTCTTATTTTTCCTTCTTTACATTTTTTTCTTCTTCATAGAAGGAAGCTTAATCTCAGTAACAATCTTTGCCTTTTCTCTCACCTCAGATTGCCTCGTAAAATTTCTTCTATCATTAGTTTCACCTCTTCACGGCTAAAGGTCATCCTGAGGATGCTCTTTCCCAAGAGCTTTTCCTTAGATTTCAAGTGCTTGGTTGTAAAGGGGTTCGGCCTCGGTATATTTGCCCTGCTCTTTATAAAGTGCCGCCAGATTGCTTAGAACTGTGGCTATCTGGGGATGTTCTTTGCCAAGGGCTTTTTCCGATATTTCCAGTGCTCGTTTGAGAAGAGGCTCGGCCTCGGCATATTTGCCCTGGCTATAATAAAACCACGCTAGACTGTTCATTGTTGTGACAGAATTTGGATGGTCGGAACCAAATATTTCCTCTGCAACTTTTAATGATTCTTTAGCTACATTAATTGCCTCTGAATATTTTCCTTGTTGATAAAGTGTAGTAGCTTTATCATTTAGTTCATTCCACAATTTTTCCTGGGCATATGCAGGCAAGGTAAACGATACGGCCAGAATCGCCATTAAAACAACTTTTACCCCGTAAGAAAGAAAGCCACGCCATGTGTGTGGGTTAAAAAATACATAGCGAGAGTGGAACCTAACGCACCATTTGAACCTTCTAACGGGGTTTACAAATCTTTTCATTGGTATACTCCTTTTTTTTTATATATTAAACAGTGTTCAAATGCACTGGATTGACTCTATCGATTGTAACGCCAGCATTTGATACATCTTTGAAAACAGCATGATATGATTATCCCAAATTAGGTTTTTTGCCATATTGAAGCATTTTTTCAGTAACAAATTTGGCTATATTTGTGTGAACAACCTTTTTTGCTCTTATCTTATATATTATAAATATACCTCGCATTTAACGGGAATTCAATCAGTAAATACCTGAATACAGACCTCCAAATGCCTGACACGTATTTAAATCAAAAGCACAAAACCTTTTTGGTTCAGGCTTGTTAGTCTCTAAGCCGACAATTTCTTGCCCTGGCCCAGACCGCAGGGCGGATCGCACAAGGGCAGGCTTTTTTTGACTGAAAATTGTTACCTTATAGACTGTTCAGTTAAATTTGTAAATATTCAACTTTTCCATGATTTTCCGGCGATAAGTCTCGAAAACCTTCACACTCACATTAAGGTGCATTGCTACTTGTTTTATAGTCTTGCCTTCAACTAAAAGTTTAACTATCTCAAGCTCTCTGACTGTCAGGATTGGGGAAACAGGTTTGTTGGTTTTTGACAAGCGATGTATATAATTTTTAGTTACGATGTCGGTTATACGAGGACTGAGATATATCTGGTTCGAGATTACTACCCGGATGGCGTCAACCAGTTCTTTGAAGGTACTATCCTTCATGAGATAACCTGAAGCGCCAGCGCTGAACATTCCAGATACAAAACGCATGTCAGAATACATAGATAGGGCAAGTACCTTAATACGGGGGGATTTCTCAATAATCTGACGGGTAGCCTCGATACCGTTCAAATTGTTCATACTTACGTCCATGATGACCACGTCGGGTAATATTTCCAGTACCTTTTGTACTGCTGTTCGTCCGTCCTCCGCTTCGGCCACTACTTCCATGTCTGGTTGCTTTTCAAGTAATGAACGAAGACCGTCTCGCACGATCCTATGGTCATCAGCCAGGACAATTCTTATGCTCATAATGCCTCCTATGTAGTCAAGGGAGCATTCCCAAATTGTTGTACCGGGTTGTTTTGGGTTTTTTGGAGTGCAGTGACCGTGTCACTGCCTGCATCGACACGGTCGATGCACTCCATATTCCCCGCCGATATAGGTGTATTGCAACAATTTGGGAATGCACCCTGTAGTCGATGACATTGACTACTTAGTCTACTCAGCATTGCATATATTGACAATTGGTAAATAACTGAATATTAACTTCTATTTACCTGATACTTACGTTCACAATAGCATGGTAAGCATTCAGTGAACCACGTGTAGGGCAGGGCTTTAGCCTTGCGTTACAGCCTATTATGGTTATATAAAGCAAGCCTAAAGGCTTGCCCTACATTTTTGGTATCATTTTTATGTGGTTTACCGAATATTTACATAGCATGACGTCTCAGAAATTCTACAACATACTGATATTAGAGGGTTTATTTTAATTGAAGTGTGGGCAAATTAGAGAGATGTCAGCCCTTCTCGTACGGCATATTTGGTAAGTTCTGCTATGCTGTAAATACCCAATTTGTCCATGATCCTATGGCGATGGGTCTCGATAGTCTTGACACTCACATGAAGTTGAGAGGCTACTTGTTTTGTGGTCTTGCCCTCAGCAAGAAGTTGAAGAATTTCACGTTCTCTGACCGTCAGGATTGAGCTAGCCGAGGAGTCAGTTGCTGTCAGGTAATTAACATAGTCCTCGGTTACGATACCGGCTATACGAGGACTAAGATATATCTGATCTGAGACTACTGCGCGGATTGCGTTGATCAGTTCCTTGAAGGTACTATCCTTTATTAGATAGCCTGATGCGCCTGCACTGAGTATTCCTGCTATAAATCGCTTGTCAGAATGCATCGATAAGGCAAGTACTTTAATACGAGGGGATTTGGCAATAATCTGACGAGTTGCCTCAATACCATTCAAATCATGCATGCTTATATCCATGATGACTACATCAGGCAGCAGTTTTTGTACTTGCCTCACTGTCGTTCGTCCATCTTCCGCTTCAGCAACAACTTCCATGTCTGGTTGCTTTTCAAGCAGCGAACGAAGGCCGTCTCTTACAATTTTATGGTCATCAGCCAGAAAAATTTTTATACTCATATAATCTTCCTTTGTAATAGTTCACCGCAAAGACGCAGAGGACGCAAAGAAAAAACTTTATAAAATGAGAAAAAATAACTTCTTCATATATACTAACAGACAGAAGTTCTTCTTCAGGATTAATGGTTGCTTTAAGCGTGCCTGCCCTTAAGGGCAGGATGATTATTCTTTGAATAAACTCTTTTAAATCCCAAAAATGTGTTAGCGATGTACTGATACTTGTGAATTACTTTCTAAAAAATAATAACTTTGCGAGCTTTGCGGTGGGCTGAACTGTTGCAGCCGTGTTATGTAATGGTCTCCTCCTTGCACTTCAATGGCGCCACCAGCGTAACCTGTGTTCCATGTCCGGGCTCTGACTTAACCTCAAAATGTCCACCAAGATGTTCCAATCGCTCACGCATGTTGAATAAACCAAACCCGCCAGATCTGCTTACCGAGAAGTTAAACTCGGCCGTATCAGACCCAATTCCATCGTCTTCAACCTCAATCCATATGTTGTTGCCATCTCTCTTTATGAAAATCTTTACATTTTGCGCATCGGCATGCTTAACAACATTAACCAGCAACTCGCGTATTGCTTTGAAGAGAAGTACACGTATATCATCATTCAGCGGTTTAAACCGACCATCGCTCATGAAATCAATCACGATACCGTGCTGTTCTTGAATTTGTTCTATCAACCACTCCACTGCCGGTTCAAAACCAAGCTCATAGAGGACAGGGGGACTTAGTTCGAATGTCAATGATCGTGTGTCTTGAATCGTCTTCTCGAGAAGCTTATAGATATCGTCCAGGAGACGATCAACGGCAGCAGAGATTTTCATTTCTCGCAGTTCTTCCAACTTCATTTTTGTGACAATCAAGGCCTGACCAATACTGTCATGTAGATCAGAGGCAATCCGACGACGTTCACGTTCTTCTGTCAATGACAATTCAGATGCAAGAGATTGAAGCTGTTCTTGATAGGAGATAAATCTTTCTTCTGCCTGTTTGCGCTCGGTGATATCCAGCGCCACACATACTATTTCCCGAATCTTACCCTCATTATACCGCATTACTTTGGCTGAAAAAAGTACAGGTATCTCTGTTCCATCCTTTGCAAGAAAACTTTTCTCTACATTATTGAAAGAATCCTTTTCTACTAAATCAGCAATACCTTTTCTTTTAAATTGTAATTCTTCTTGCGCAAAGATCGTAGAAACCGGAAGGCCTATAAGCTCGTCTTCTTTGTAACCTAGAAGTTTTACTGTGACTGGATTGATTGTTCTTATTTTTCCATCTAGATCTACTATAATTAAGGCATCAGCTATCGTCTTGACAATGTTTTCCACATAATCACGAGATACCGTAGTCTTCTGTAAGTTCTCAGCCATATTGTTAAAAGAATTAGCCAAATCACCAATTTCGTCACTAGACCTTACGTCTGCTCTTTGAATTAAATCTCCTCTAGCCATAATCTTGGTTGTAGAGATTAAGCTGTGAATCGGGGTAGTAATAGAACGAGTTAATATAAACCAGGCTATAATTCCAACAACTACTGCTGTAAATGAAGTGATTATAATTGTCACGTTCCCTGATAATTTGATTCTCTCCGATCTTTTTATTTCTTGTATTAAGTTCCTTCTGACCAATTCATCTAGACCTTCGATATTATCAACTACAATTGCGGCAGCAGTATCTATTTCCTCTATTACTTTATTACTTCTTAGGTCTGTAAATTCTTTCTTAGTAAAATCGGCAAATTTTAATATCTCATGTGATTTATTTTTGACCACCCCAAAATATTTATCTATCTCCATCAAAAGCTTTTTCTCTTCTTCAGAAAAAGGAAAACTTTTTGCATCGTGCATTACCTCTCCTACAACTCTACTCACTTCTTCAAAGTGTCCTTTTTTCCCTACCTCACCACTGACGAGATAATCATTTACGATTAACGCTTCAATTAAGGGGAATCGCAACTTGCTTACTTCCTTCATCTCTTGTGCATATTGTGCGATTGTGTCTGTGCTTCTCTTTATCTTATTTAAGGAAATATAAGAGCTTACACCCATAACAATCATTACAATTAAAATTATTATAAACCCGATTGATAACTTTCTTCCAATTGTTATCCTCATCTTCTATTTTCCTTTTTGACTTTCTTTCCCTCACCCTTTTCTGATTCTCTGGTGTATTCTGGAAAAAAATACTTATATAGAAAAAGATTTTTTTTGGCGCTGTAGGCAACAATCGATGAAGCGACAAAGGCTTCCTTCATAGGCATAATAAGACTTGTATTAATTTCCTTGGTTCCTGGTATGGTAAAAGGGTCATTTAAGCTTTTATCTCTAAATTGCTTACGAAATTCTTCTGATTTTAGCTTCTTAGTCCCTCTCTCCCGTGAACGCTGAATAACAAAATCTATTATCTTTCCATCAAGAGTAAAGGCCCAAACCATCTCTACAATGCCATACCTACCACGTTCTGCATGAGGACGAATAATGCCTATTATTTCCTCACCCTTTAAAATCAGATAAAAGGTGTGTTCTCCGCCTTCATCATAATCAAGTGGTTGACCTAAAAATTCCTCTATCTTTCTCTGCCCTTCCGAATCAAGCGCCTTTATTATCGACCGATGGCCAGTTGCTTCAAGAAACAAAACATAAACATCTCTATCAGGATTACGAAAGGCACAGAGGGCAGCTTCACTACTCCTCTGCAAAACGAAAAACAATACCAGAAAAAATAAGAAAGTTCTTAAAATCGTTTTCATATCCATACCCACACCCTTCTTCTTTCCATATTGATTTTTTCAAAAGATATGTTACATTAAATTAGACGCATTTATCAAAAATATATTGATACCTGATTTATGAAAAACCAATATGAAAGTATCCACGTCAATAAATATTGCGTATATCCATGTCCTCAAAAAAAGCAATAGAGCTGCAAAGCAATTATATCTTCGTCTTTTGTATTTTTTAATCGTTGAAAATCATGCCTATAAGTAAACTGGAGAGTAACGGCATTAGAAATTTTATAGTTTAAACCCAGCCTTAAAAAGGTATCATTATCGCCGCCTGATGTATTAATGTCCTGGTATGCACTCTGAACCTGTAGTATCGTTTCCATCCTCTCATCCATACCGGGAAAAAGATAGTCTATTTCTAAAACACCATTGATTACCTCCTGATTTACATCTTCTCCATAAGATATTTCACCCTTAAAGGTAAAAGGTCCATATAGGTAGATACTATCTAAACCTACTCGCCATCGTCTGATAATATCATCCGTAGGTATAGTAGTGCTGTCAAACCATGTATTCGGTTTACCCATCATTCCCAACTTCTTGCCGCGCATAACTGCCGTAGAGTCCATGGGCATTCCATATAACCCAGAAATACCAATACTAAGATTCTCATCTGCAGGAGATCCTATCCTTCCACCCAGAAGATAATTTTCCCCACGGTCTATATATTCATGGCCACTTCCTCGTGTAAATGCGAATTCATAATCAATTTTAGGTAACTGTCCGCCTATAGATAATCCCCAATCTTTTTTAAATCCTATATTGCGTTCTGATATAAGTTGAATTAGTGTCGAATGTGTATCCACATTTTGTTCCAGCCCGTACGGCACATCATAATGACCAATTCTAAAATTGAGCCTTCCCTTAAATCGGCCGCTATATTTAAAATAGGCATCATGAAACTCCAACTCCCAGTCATGCATTTCATCTACATGGTCAGGGAGCATTTTATTACTATTCATTAACATAAATTGATGGTCATAACGCACAAATCTCATTTGAAGAAGCGTACTCCCCCAGTCACCTTTTTTATCTGAGAATTTCTTTAAAAGTTCAAAACCAATAGAATTTCTACCTGTTATTTGACTTCTTTCATCTGACCAGGAACCGCCTAAGATTACCTCTTTTTTAAACAATAAATTTTCCCTGAGTTTTGAAAAGAAACCAATCTTTTCCCTTTCAACGGGTTCCGCTTTTGCCTGGGCAAAGCAGAAACTAAACGTTATCACTAAAAACAAACAAACTACTATTAACCTTAATAAAATCTTTCCCCCATTGTCAATCATAATACGTCACCGTATTTACGAACAGGAGCACTTAGGTTCATAAAATTAACGATTCACTTCTAGTCTTTCCTCAGCTTCCGATTTTCTCAAATATAAAGGAACCAGTGAATTAATTTCACAACGCTTACCCTGTTCATACCTTTTTAGTCCTAACCTGGCAACATTAACCGCATCAGCAATCCCCAGCTTTTCATTAGCTATTGTGACCTTCTTTTGTGCAAAGATTTCCTTGTAAGGTGCTACACCATCACCGAAGATTAAGGTAGATTCAGGCAAGATATCAACGAGTTTATTTGGTGAAATAATTAAAGAGTCTGTAATATTTTTATTTTTGTTATAGTTTCTGGCATAGATACATGCATAGACTCTCTTTCTCTTTGCATCTATAACAGGACAAAGGTTTTTTACATCACTTTTTACGTTTTCTGCTAAAACATCTAAGGTTGGAACATCAATGACGGGTCTTCCCAATCCATATGCAAGTGTTTTCGCACATGTTACGCCGATTCTAAGACCTGTATAGGAACCCGGTCCAATACTTACAGCAATGAGGTCTATATCATTTGGCTCCCATTTGATTTCATCAAAGATAGACTTGAATGAAGAAACTATCTCTTTACCATGACTTAACGTCTTTCCAAAAATCTTCTTGCCTACTAACGTATCTCCATCACAAACAGCAACACTTCCGATTGAACCAGATGTTTCTATACCTACTACCTTCATATTGAATAAGTATATATTTAACGATTTTTTTATTCAAGAGATAATGTTTGTACCATTGGGTTATATGTCATTGTGTAGATTGAACTTGACACTACCAATGCCTTTGGCTATATTACCTCAAACCTATGTTCATTTCACTTCAAACTTGGTTGCGGCTCTGCTGCGCTGTGTGTATCTGCGACCATCATAAGGACGGACTTAATCTGTGTCCTAATACATTAAGAACATATTTAAAATTTGTGATCAATGGCAATTAAAAAGGCATGGGGAGGAAGATTCAAAAAGAAAACTGCTTCGTCAGTTGAGTCTTTTACAGAATCTATTTCATATGATCGGCGTTTGTATAAGTACGATATTGAAGGGAGCATAGCACATACAAAGATGTTAGCAAAATGTAATCTGATAACAGGCAAGGAAAAAGATGTGATTATCAAGGGATTACGGGAAATCTTAAGCGATATTAAAGCTGACAAGTTTAAGTTTAAAACTGAACAAGAAGACATACATATGAATGTTGAGTCTGTTTTGGTGAAACGAATAGGGAATGTGGCGAAGAAACTTCATACAGCCAGAAGTAGAAATGACCAAATAGCCCTGGATTTAAGACTTTGGGTTCGTGACCAGATTAAAGATGTAGTGGGTGCAATTACCAATTTACAATTGGAAATGATATTGAAAGCAAAAGTATTTGGGAAAGGTGTATTACCCGGTTTTACACACCTTCAACATGCTCAACCGATTCTGATTGGGCACTATTTTCTGGCTTATGTGGAGATGCTGGAACGGGATCGTACAAGATTAGGTGATTGCTTGAAACGTGTGAATAAATCTCCGCTTGGCGCATGTGCTTTGGGGGGTACGACTCTTAATATAAAACCTGAGATTACGAGTAAACTCCTTGATTTTGATTCGCCTTTTGATAACAGTCTTGACGCAGTGAGTGATAGAGACTTCTGTTTGGAATTTGCTGCTTCACTAGCTATTATTTCAATGCACCTCTCAAGATTAAGTGAAGAATGGATTATTTGGTCTAGTCAGGAATTTGATTTTCTGGACATTGATGATTCTTACTGTACGGGTTCAAGTATTATGCCTCAAAAGAAAAATCCGGATGTGCTTGAGTTAATCAGAGCCAAATGTGGTCGTGTATATGGTAATTTGTTTTCTCTGCTGACTATAATGAAGGCTTTGCCGCTTTCCTACAATAGAGATATGCAGGAAGATAAAGAGGCAATATTTGATTCATCCGATACGGTGAAGGATTGTTTGATAATTCTTAAAAAGTTAATAAAAAAGACTACGTTTAAGATTGATAACATAGAAAGAAGTTGTCAAAAAGGGTTTCCTGATGCCACAGGGATTGCAGATTATTTGGTTAAAAAAGGTATTCCCTTCCGTGAGGCTCACGAAATTGTAGGTAAGATGGTAAAGAAGCATAGCAAAAGCGGTAAAGAATTAAGTGATATAAGCATAAAAGATTTTAAGCAATTCTCTCCTTTGATTGATAAGGATATTTATGAAACTCTAGGTGTGAAGAATTATATTAAACAGTATAGAAGCCACGGTTCAACTTCTCCTAAGTTAGTGCAGAAAAGAATAAGTGCATGGGAAAAGAAACTTCAAAAGTTGATTGGTTAATTTCGTTAAATTAAATAGGACGCAGATTTTCGCAGATGCACTCAGAGAAAATCTTCAAAAAAAGATTGCCGAGGCGAATCTGCCTTTGGCATGACCTTCGGCAATACTATTTTCCCCACGAAATAACACGAAAGATTTTTTGTGTCTTTTCGTGTGTTTCGTGGGCTTTATTGAAATTTCTATACATTAAAATAATCTTAAAATGTTTTACTCAGCGGTCTCTGCGAACTCGGCGTTGAGTTCTTAAAACTTGGAGAAAAGTATGCCCAGTTTTGATTTTTTTAATTACCAAAATAATGAATTATTTTGTGAACAAGTAAAGGTAAAAGACATAATTGAAAAGGTAAAGACACCAGCATATGTTTATAGCAAAAATTCTATCTTAAAACATTTTAATGAGATCAGGGATGCATTTGCAGAGGCAAGCCCTTTGATATGTTTCTCGGTTAAGTCCAATTCAAATTTGTCAATTTGTAAGATATTGGCTGATGCTGGTGCCGGGTTTGATGTTGTTTCTGGCGGGGAGCTGTACAGGGTATTAAAGTTGGGTGTAAGTCCAGACAAGATCGTTTTTGCTGGTGTTGGTAAAACCTCTGAGGAAATAAAATATGCACTGGAAAATGATATTTTTATGTTCAACGTTGAGTCACAATCAGAACTAGCAAATATTGATAGGATTGCAAGTGACTTAAACAAGACAGCCAGAATCGCTTTACGCATCAATCCTGATATAGACCCTAACACCCATGTCAAGACTACTACTGGTAAAAAGGAAAATAAGTTTGGAATAGATTTCGTAATTGCCGAACAGATAATAAAAGATATTAAAAATTATAGAAATATAGATTTAAAAGGAATACACGTACATCTTGGTTCACCGATCTATGAACCTGAACCTTATGTACTTGCTCTTGAAAAAGTAAATAAGTTCCTGCAGGAAGTTCTGGACGACAAAGATAAACAAAGAATTGAATACATTAATATAGGTGGTGGTTACTGTATATCGTATACAGGTGAGAAAGTAAAACGTCCCCTTGCCTTTGCGACAGAAATAATCCCCGTAGTAAAAAAACTCGGATGTAAAGTGATAATGGAGCCCGGACGTTTTATTGTAGGGAATGCGGGTATTTTGGTAAGCAGGGTGACTTACACAAAGGTTTCTTCCTGGGGAAAGAAATATATCATTTGTGATGCAGCGATGAATGACCTTGTTCGGCCTTCTATATACGAGGCTTTCCATCGAGTTTGGCCTGTTAATACTGATGTGCCAATGCCGGAAGTAGAGATGTCATATAAAGTTCAATCTGCAAGATTGAACCAGCAAAGGGATATGAGTGATGAATTGGAACTGGTAGATATTGCAGGTCCTGTATGTGAAAGCAGTGACGTCCTTGCAAAAGAGCGATGGTTTCCAAAGGTAAAGGAAGGCGACCTTATTGCAATATTTAGTGCGGGGGCATACGGCTTTACAATGAGTTCTACTTACAACACAAGACCGCGTACGTGTGAAATTTTGGTGGACGGTGGCAATATCTCGACTATCAGGAGAAGGGAGACGTATGAAGATTTGATCGCCGGTGAGGAGGAGTTCTTAAACGAACGTTAGCAAATTAATTAGCCACGGAGATACTCCTTGATTTTATCTCCTTATGATTGGTCAAATAAATTGTTTGACATTAGCATTATATAGGTTTAATATAGCTACGTTGTAAATTGTTGTAAAATAAGTGATAGCGACATAACAGACACTAAAACAGACAGTTACGAAAATAGTTAAAAATACCCTTTTTATAAATGGGGTTCAAGAGGTCGACCGTATGAATCCGCTTGCAGGTTTTAAAGATTTTATATTAATGAATAATTTGTATTTGATTATCATTGCCTTTATAGTTAGTGGTATTGTTATTGAGCGCATCTATCGTAGAATTGTGAGAACTCGAGAAGAAGTAAAACAAAGATATGTAAATGTAGATGATACAATTGAGTCGAAAGTAGAAATGAAGGAAAAATCGGTTGTTACTCTCGAAAAAATAGAAACCGGGATAAAAGATTTAAAGAAGGAGATTACTACAAAAATTGAAAAGTTAACTTCTGAAATAGAAGGGAAGAAAGAAGAAGTTGTAAATAAAGTAGAGAACATTATTGATACAAAGGTGCAAGATAAGTTAAATAAAATTGACGATAGGATTAATAAAGCACTTCAAACAAAAAAGAATTCAACAGCTTCAATTAAAAAGAAAAAGATTTTAAAGCCCCAAAAGAAGAAAAAACTATAGGAGAAGGGAAACGTATGGTGATTTTATTGCTGGCGAGAAGGAGTTCTTAAACGAATGCTAGCAAATTAATTAGCCACGGAGATACACAGAAAGAAACAAAACAAATGACGAGTGACCATCTAGCATCTAATATCTCACTTCTAGCTTCTTGCGTGTCTCCTCTTTATTTAGTGGTGTCTAAGCCGAATTCTTTCTTAATCGTTATTTTGGCATTAATAAAATCTTTATGCGCTATTTGGAATAAGCCTGATATTTTCCTTATTATTTCAATCTCCTTATGATCTAACTCTTCATCACAACACGCTACACGAAAAAGAGTCTCTATAATTGATATTTTAACGTCATAAGGCAGATTCGCGCTTACCTCACGAGTAAAACGATGCAGATCTATTCTTTCCCTCGCAGCTTCCTTAATGGAAGCTAAAACAGTCATTATCTCCTCTTCTGAAATCTTACTATATAAAGTAAGGATTTCTCTGATTTTCTCATCTTCTTTCGCCAGAAACTTCTCATCAGCTTCAGCTACAACCCATAGCAACACCCCCAAAGCAATTTTATCATCTATACCTTTCACCTTAGGCTCATCTATTTTGTCTTTCCATACAGATGTAATTACATTTTTTCTAAATTTATCTAAAAATCCAGCCATATGCACCTTCCTTTTACGTTTACTTTAAGGCATCCTCTGCATTTTTATGAATTTTGTTCAAGTACATTTCCGCCATAGAGATGATTTCTTCATCCCTATTATTAGGATACCATCTTAAATACCGATACTCAACTTCATTTATTTCTTTTTTCTCTGCTCTACGAGTTCAAATCTTCGTTTTAATTAATATTTGATAATTATCAATCAGTCTCTAAGCCAACAATTTCTTGCTTTTTTTGACTGAAAATTGTCGGCTTAGAGACTGTTTTACCACACCTTCTGTGTGGTAATGAAAATTGTTTAGTAACAAAGCTTTGGAATAATAAAGAGTTCTTTTAGTTTCAAACCAGTAACAACCAGGTTGAGCTAAAATTAAATTGCCTTATTTTATAATTTAGCTATTCTCTATACTTAAGGGAAAGTTTGAAAACCGTAGGTTTTCATTTGACAACCTGGACAAGCCAGAATAAATGAATTATTTACCTTTTTGGTTCTGGCTTGTCCAGGTTGGGATACAAACCTAAAATATAATATAAGCTATGTGAAGAAATTCAATAAAAATTTATCATCTAAGGGAGTAAAAAACAATTCCTAAGGAACATAATTTCAATAGGCTATATGATATGGGAGATGGAAATGCCCAGATTTTATCCTCTTTATTTGGATGTTAAAGGTAAAAAGTGTGTTATTGTTGGAGGTGGTAAAGTAGCATATCGAAAGGCATGCAGCCTGAAAGAGGCAGGTGCAGACGTAGTCGTGGTTTGTCCTGAAGTCTGTCCTGAAATGTCAAGGGAGAAAAGGCTTACGCTAATAAATGAAAGTTATGATGAAAGGTTTTTGGATGGCGCCTTACTTGTAATTGCAGCTACAGATGATGATGAAGTTAACAAGAAGGTATCAACAGATGCTGGAAAAAGAAACATAATTGTGAATGTAGTTGATTACCCGGAACTTTGTTCATTCATAGTTCCTTCAACCGTAAACAGGGGAGACCTTTGCATAAGCATTTCAACTGGTGGAGCAAGTCCTGCCCTTGCTAAAAGTATTAGAGAAGAATTAGAAGTCGTTTTTGGCCCAGAATATGGTGAATATATTAATCTATTAACTAAAATGCGTAATGTTGCATTATCTGAAATAAAAGATGATGCAAAACGTAGAAAGATACTTCAAAGACTAGCAGAAAAGGATATTCTGGAGATTGTAAAGACCAAAGGAATTAAAGAAGCAGAAGCAAAGATGAGAGAAATTATATTTGAGTGACATCACTGTAAACTACTTTATGCTCTCAGTAGTATACCAATCATTAAGCTTTTCACTCACTTTCGAGCTTTTTCCACAAGCTTTTTTCTACTTGCAACATTTCTCTATAGGTGATAACATAATTTTTAGCTATAGGAGTAAATTCTATTATTTGTTAGTCTTAAGGGGTTATTAATGCCCGAAAGTACTGATGTTAAAAGGATTGACTTTAATGAATTAAAGTCTGGTGGATTTATAAAACAGAACCAGAAAGATCTCTTTACAGTTCGTTTGAGAGTGCCAGGAGGTAGGCTTGACATTGACAAGATGGTCAAGATTGCCGAAGTCGCGAAAAAATATAGTAGAATGGGTTATTGCCACCTCAGTTTTAGGCAATCAGTTGAAATTATTGGTGTACACATAGATGATTTTGATGCAGTTGTAAATGAACTGGCAGAATTTGGACAGCCAATCGCATCTTGTGGTCCCAGAGTTCGTGTTCCTACTGCTTGTGGTGGTTGTGAGTATAATCCCAAAGGGATTATGGATGCTCAGAAGAAGGCGTTGGAGGTGGATAAAAAATTTTTTGGTACGACTTGCCATCACAAGTTTAAGATTTCGTTTTCTGGTTGTCCAATAGACTGCTCTAGAACAAGGGGAATGGATTTGGGGTTTCAGGGAATTGTAGATCCGCATTGGGAAGAAGATCCATGTACTGGATGTACTCTGTGTGAAAAGGCATGTCTGGAAGGAGCCATAGTTGCGGCAGAAGATGGGAAACCTATTTTTTATAGAGAAAAATGTGTGTATTGTGGAGATTGTATAAAAAGCATGCCCTACTAATGCATGGACCGAAAAACGAAAGGGTTGGGTTGCCGGGCAGGAGGAAAACATGGAAGACATCCAAGAAAGGCAAATGAAATTATGTTGTTCTTGCCGGATGAAAAAGTGTTAGATTTTATTGAACAAACCCTTGATTGGTATAAGAAAAATGGTAAGAGAGGAGAAAGGATAGGAACAACTATTGATCGTGTTGGATTAGAAAAATACGGAGAAGAAGTTGCGCGCCCTTTTATTACAGATTAGATGAAAGAGAAAAAATTTATACTTTTTCTGCATAGTGGCACTTATGATAAATTGTATCAGGCAGTAATGTTAGCTACTACAGCAGCCTCTATGGGGAATAAAGTTTATATATTTTTATTCTTTTGGGCGCTTAAGAAATTCGTGAGTGACAAGCTTGATGAAATTGAGTATTCTGTTGAAATTCAGGGCGAAGATAAAAGACTAATAGAATCGGCGCAACACAAAAATCCAATTAGGTTAAAGGAATTATTAAATGAAGTAAGAAGGTTGGGAAATCTGGAGATTTACGCATGCAGCGGCGCTGTAAAGTTAATGGAACTGGATGAAGAGCTGGTGAATAGTAAGGTTGATGACATACTGGGTTTACCTACAATGTTGAAAATGGCTGAAGGTACTGAAACGCAGCTCTTTATTTAGAGAGAGGTGACCGCCAGCAGCAAACTAGTTTATAACCTACCACACTTTCAGTGTGGTAAAGAAAATATGATTTATATTAATCAGAGTTTAATCAACAAGATGTTAAAAGAGGCAAAGACTGCTTATCCCTTTGAATGTTGTGGTATTCTTGTAGGTAGTAATGGTTCTGAAAAAGAGGTATGTGAAATTTACCCGGTTGAAAATAAGAACAAGGTAAGGGCAGAGGATAGATATGAGATAGATTCAAAGACATTTGACAAGATTGATAGAGAAGCAACAAAAAAAAAACTAAAGATAATAGGCCTTTATCATTCACATCCTGACCATCCAGCGGCTCCATCAGCTTTTGATAAAGAATGTGCATGTGTATGGACAGAGTATTCGTACATAATAATATCTGTTAGAAACGGAAAAGAAGAGGAACTGAAATCCTGGTGTTTTGATTCTGAAAAGCAGACACTTGAGGAAGAAAAACTAAAAATAAATAGACGTAAATTTATAATAGGAGTGTCACTTATAGCATTTAGTTTTATTTTTTATTTCTGTATTCCGCTTATTTTTTTTCTTCCTTTATCTTTAAAAGTAAAAGCTGGTTCAGCCTCCATTAGCTACTTTTTTAGTTGGGGTTTAACAGGTATAGGTATCTATTTCGCGTGTAAGGAAGGCTACGAGTATTTAAAACAAGTGGTGTTAAAAGGCTTTTTTTAGAAAAATGATAGGCAAAAAGAAAAAATGAATGAAAATGGAATAGATGAAAAAATCGATTTAAGAGGTGTTCTGTGTCCGATTAATTTTGTTAAGACAAAATTAAAGCTGGAGATGATGGAAAGTGGGCAGGTTTTGGAAGTGGCCCTCGATGATGGAGAGCCGATGAGAAATGTCCCAAGGAGTATAAAAGAGGAAGGGCACAGGATTATAAAGGTTGAGAAATTTGATAATGGATACAAGATATTTGTAAAAAAAAGCCCATAGACAATTTTAAACCAATAGTCTTGTGTACGGTATGAATGAATATTTCACCTGGTTCAATAGAAGTAATGTTCAGTATTTAAAATAGCAAGAAAATTTTTAGGTGCTGACATAATGTCATTCATTTTTTTTAATTACGATATGTATTGACAGGTTGTCAAAAAGAATATAATGAAATGATAAACAAATTGTTTCCTTAAGAGTTCGGATATTCATATGTTCATTATTAGTAAGTACTTAGACAATCACGTCTATTTTGCATTTCTTTTTTTTTATGGTACATCTTTTGCAATTCTCAACAAATACTAAAAATTAAGTGTATATTATTTGGATAAAAGTAATATCAAAACACTATTGCTATTTAGTTATCACTTTGTTAAACTTTCCCGTTTCACATAGAGTTTACATACTATCATGAATAAAAAGTAGTTGTTATTAAATTCATATTACGAAAAAACTCAATTAATTAATCTGTATTATTTTATATATATTAAGGATTTAATTATGGTTAATATGGTAAAAGAAAAAGAAACGTCAAAGGGTGGTATATATACTGCTAGGAGAGACTTTTTTACTATTGCTGGATGGTGGGTTTTCCTTGTAACAATGTTAGCTTATGCGTGGGAAATATTGGGGCCTAAAGGGTTTTTCTTTCCTAAGGTTCTTTTTGAGCCTTCTCCAGTTTTTTCCGTTGGTTTGCCATCGGATTTTATGGAGAATACAGTAACAACACTAAAGACAAGGAGGGTTTTTATTGTAAGGGATGGTAATAGCTTTAAGGTAATATCAATGATATGTCAACATCTCGGTTGTGCAGTGCATTGGACAAAGGAAAAGAACATATTTGAATGTCCATGTCATGGAAGTAAATATTATAGGGACGGAGTAAATTTTGCAGGTCCGGCGCCTAGGCCATTGTACCATTTTCAACTTTCACTTTCAGATGAGGGCAAGTTGGTTGCGGATACAAGTAAAATAGTACCACTCGAAACGGAGTTGTTTATATAAATATTTATATATAGGCTATATTTCTTACAAAAGGTGTATATATGAGCCAATCGACTATATCTAAACAAGGGACACGGGTAGCTCTTGATTTGGATTGGTTAGAAAAAAACATTCGTTGCCAACATCGCTGCCCGGCGCATATGGATGTGCCTGGTTACATACGTCTGATTAATCAAGGTAGGTATCTGGAATCGTATAAATTGATGTTAGAAACCAATCCATTCCCTGCCGTTTGTGGATATATATGCGCACGCCCATGTGAGACCAAATGTAAACGTGGTGATTTTGACAAACCAGTAGCAATTGATGCCTTAAAGCGGTTTGTTACAGACTACATTTACAAGAATAAAATAGAAATCCCATCCCAAAAGATAAAAAAGAGAAAAGGAAAAGTTGCCATAATTGGAGCTGGTCCTGCTGGATTAACAGCAGCAAACGGCCTCGCTGGTATGGGATACAAGGTGACTGTTTTTGAAAAGGAATCTATAGTAGGCGGTATGATGATGTGGGCAATTCCATCTTACAGGTTACCGCGAGAACAAATAATGTTTGATGTAAATAATATTAAGGCACGAGGTGTTAAGATAAAGACAAATACCCCTATTGGAAAACCAGGAAAGACGATTTCTGATTTATTAAAAGAGGGATATAAAGCCGTATTTATTGCTGCAGGCGCACAGAAGGTTAGAAAACTTGGGATCCCTGGAGAAGAAGGGGATGGCGTTATGGATTGCCTAGAATTTTTGAAAAGCGTAAGTCTCGGTGTTATGAAAAGTCTGGGTAAAAAAGTGATAGTGGTTGGGGGTGGGAACGTCGCAATGGATACTGCAAGAACCGCTGTAAGGTTTACTGAAAACGTTGGATACGAACATGCTGAGATGGACGCTGCGAGGATGGCAATTCGTCTAGGGGCCCGAGAAGTACACGTAGTCTGCCTGGAGTCTAAAGAAGAGATGCCTGCATTCGAGCATGAGATTGAAGGAGCAGAGGAGGAAGGAATAATACTTAATCCATCTAAAGGGCCCAAGAGAATCATTAGAGAAAATAACAGGGTCGTGGGGTTGGAAACCCTGGATGTTAAATCTGTTTTTGATAGTAGCGGCAGGTTTAATCCAACATTTATTGAGGGTAGTGAAAGTACTATCCCTTCAGATACTGTGATATTAGCAGTTGGTCAGACTCCTGACGCATCCTGGCTAGAGGGGCGCCCTGAGATAGAGTTGACACCAAGAGGTACAATAAAGGTTGATGATGAAACTCTTGCAACTACAAGACCAGGTGTATTTGCGGGAGGTGACGTTGCTTACGGACCAAGAATCGTAATTGAAGCAGTTGCAGATGGTCACAAAGTTGCAAAGGCCATCGATAGATATATAAGGGGAGAAAACCTTCAAGAGCCTGAGAAGAAAGTTTGGGTTACGCTTTTGGATAGCGAATGTAATGCGCGAGAGGGAAATTATGATGCCGTGCCCCGTCAAGAGATGCAAATGTTAAATGTGGGAGAAAGACAGGGCACGTTTAATTTAGTAGAACTTGGCCTTACTGAATCTCAGGCGCAAATAGAGGCCGAACGTTGTCTGAAATGTGATCTTAATATTAACGTGGCGACGGATGATTGTATACTCTGCGGCCGATGCAGCAGCGTATGTCCTGTTGATGCGCTTGAGCAGGTCGATGTAGATACTGGCGGTGATTATCGGCCTCATGTTAGTAAAGACGGTATTGTAATAAGGTATACTGATGTTTGTATCAGATGTGGTAATTGTAAAGATTGTCCTGTGGATGCAATATCCATGAAGAGTGTGTTTTGGGAGCCTAATAAAGAAATCAATAAACTACTAGAAAAAAGCGGAGTAGGATTATAGGAAGATAAATTTCTAATATGATGACGTTAGGCGCTTAATAAAAATATTTTGACATTTTTTGGCAACAAATTACGATTTGAGATTTAGGAATTTTGGGATTCAGGAATTCTTTAATTCCTCAATTATTTTGTTCCGGCTCGTTCGGGTTAGGAATAAGTAGTGTGAATAAGGGGATGTTCAAATGAAATTAATCTCGGATATAGTAAAGAAGGTTACAGACAATGAAATCTGGAAGTCTGTATTTCGCCATGGTTACGTGGATACCCCCAGAAACAGAGCACTTCAGACTATAAGCAACGTATGGACGCATTTGCATCCCGTGAAGATTCCAAAGTACGCTACGAAGATCCGATTTACATGGTGTCTGGGCGGTATAACATTCTTTATCTTTTTTTACGAGACAATAACAGGCATTCTTTTGATGTTTTATTATGTTCCTGATGTTAATCGTGCATATGCAGATATGATTGACTTAATGTATGCGGTGCCTTTTGGCCGTCTTTTAAGGAACTCACACCGCTGGGCAGGGCATGCAATGGTTATAACGGTTTGTGTCCATATGCTCAGGGTATTTCTCACGGGTTCTTACAAAGCCCCCAGACAATTTAATTGGACTGTGGGTGTGTTATTATTAGTGTTAACCCTTCTCTTAAGTTTTACGGGATATTTATTGCCCTGGGATCAGCTAGGATACTGGGCGATTACGGTTGGCACCAATATGGGAGGGGCGACGCCTCTTATAGGTTATCAGGGTCCATTTGCTGATATTTTAGGGGTAAAAATAAACAATGATGTTCGTTTTGCTCTCTTAGGCGGTACGCAAATTGATGCCCCGGCTTTACTTCGCGCTTATGTATGGCATTGCATAGCAATACCCATAATTGCCGGAGGGCTAATGATACTTCATTTCTGGCGTATCAGAAAAGACGGGGGTATCTCCGGGCCTTTATAATAATCGGGAGAATTTTTATGTTAAATCGTGATGAAACGCTTGAAACACGGAGAGAGGCTGGGAAAAAAACTGAAAAAGTTTTTACATGGCCAAACCTGGTGGCAAAGGAATTCTTGGCCGCCATTCTCGTAACGGTTTTTTTTCTCGTATATGCATTTTATATTGACGCGCCTTTGAGAGAACTTGCCAATCCAGGGGAACCGGAAAATCCGGCAAAGGCCCCATGGTACTTTTTGGGTTTGCAGGAGGAGCTCGTCTATTTTGATCCATGGTTTGCTGGTGTAGTGCTTCCTGGCATTATAATTGTTGGACTAATGATGATTCCATACCTGGATGTGAATCCCAAAGGAATTGGTGTTTACAACTTTTCGGATAGAAAATTTGCAGTTACGGTTTTCGTTTTTGGATTTACCTTCTGGTTTGTGCTTATAATTATAGGCGTATACATGAGAGGACCGTTCTGGACATTCTTCTGGCCGTGGGAGGAATGGAATTTTGATTTTCCAACTCCTCCACCATTAAAGAGTTTCCCGAATATATTAGGCGCCTTTGCGCTTATTGTTTATTTTGGATTAGGATTGATAATTCCAGCAATACTAAAGCGAGATTTTTACAAGAAACTGGGTTTTATAAGATACAATATTGTTATGATTATGTTATTTATAATGATAGGCATAATTATAAAGATGTTTTTAAGGTTGCAGTTTAATATCAAATATGTATTACAAACACCCTGGTTTAATATTTAAGATTTCAGTCAGAGATTTATAATAAACGCAAAAAATAAATAGACGTAGGGCAAGGCTTTAGCCTTGCTATAAGCAACTTTTTTAATTTTTTTGAAAGAAGTGATCAGATGGAGATTAAAAGGAAATTGTTTCTTTTGTTCAGTATAATGTTGATTTTGAGTTCTTACATCTGGTTAAAGGATGTTGTTGAGCCTGGTTGGAAGAAGTATCAGGAAGAATATTATGAGCAGAAACGAAAAGGGGTAGAAAAAGAGCTGGAAAACGCAAAAGGCGCTGAAGAAATAGAGAAATTAAAGGTAAAACTGGCTAAACTGCAAAAACCAAAATATGAGATTAAACAAATACTTTTGCTAGGTGAGTATAGTTGGGCTAATCAGAGAAATGGGCAAAAAGTAGATAGATGTATGACATGCCATATTGATGAAGGAAAGCTGAAAGCTTCCCATAATACAGTTGTTAAGACATTTCCGTTTGATATATATGGTTGCAGTGTTTGCCATGGTGGAAGTGGAAGGGCGTTGGATGTAGAGCAAGCTCACCATAATATATTTAAGCATAAGAGGGATATGCGTAAAAGGTTGGAGAATTCTGATGCAATTTTTGCAATGTGGGAAGAATTTGCCACACTTTCACCAGAAGAAGAGATTGAATGGGGTGATTTTAAAAATAGAACTATAACAGGTGAAAAGGCGATATATATGGGAAGTGGTAGGTGTTTGCGATGTCATACTGGTTTAACAGCGCCGCATGTCGAACGATGGAAGAGGGTGAAGTTTGAAAGCTTTAGAGTTATACAAGAGGCTCCTGATTTTATTGATGGAGATGAAAATTATAGGAAAACGTGTTATGAATGTCATACAACAGGATATGATAAAGAAACAGGCACATATGCTGAAGAAGGTATAACATGTGAGGCGTGTCATGGTCCTGGTGAGGTTTTTGGTTACTTTATGGATTTAGGTAGGGCGCTAGATGGAGCGAAAATTGCGCGAATAACACCTGCTTATAATGTCTGTGGTAGTAATACCGGTTGCCATAGAAGCAGGAGGCATGAGAAGAGGGTAAAGTATTTCAGGGAGAACAAAGAGCTTGACCCTTATGAGTGGTTTAAACCAAAATATAAACGCCTTGTAGATGAATTTTTAAATGAATCTGTAGAAATGAATATAATTAATAAATTAGATGTAATAAAATCACATTATAAATTGAAAAATTAAATATAAAGTATTTTAGTTTATATCTTAAAGTAAAAGTTATTTTGAAGAAGTAATTATTAAACTAACGTTGTAAAAAGTATAAATGAAAAGGCATAGTTGTTAAGAATATTTTATGTTTTTGTGGTAAACTTTGATAAAAGAAAGGTAGGATTTTTATAATGAATCTTCTAAAAACATGTGCGATTGTGGTTTCGGTTTCAACCATTTTTATGATGCAAGGGAATTTCTTATGCGCATCGACAGCGTCAAAAAAAGCACCCACGGCAAGCGTTGCTCTGGAGCCTATTACTAAAGAAATGCAAGAAAGGGCAATGAACTATTACAGCGAGATTTACCCGAGTGAGCAGTTAAGGGCCTTGTATTCCGATAATGTTGGATTGGAAAAGGGCGCCGGGCCATGGCAGGATTTTTACAAGCCTGTGCCAATGCATATGTATTGGTTTCCCTCAAGACATTATGTGAAGCCTGACGGAGAATATTACGATCAACTCCTGGAGAAATACAAAGCGGAAGAATGTGTAAAATGCCATGAAGAAGTGACGCCCGGGATAGTTTGGGACTGGAAGAACTCGACTCATGCAGATCCTAAAAAGAACGAATACTTTGCACAGAAGACAAACCAGATTGAAGAGCTGTTAGAGAAAGAGTTAAAAGAAGTAACGTGCAGCAATTGCCATGGCAAGGACCACAAAGAGCTTAAGATGCCAACGCCAGACGTATGTGGTGAGTGCCACCCTAAGCAGGTAGGTGAGTATCTGGATGAAATGATATACGGCCGCCCAAATCACGTGGATACCTTTACCGCCAATGTTGTTCCACCATGGTACCCAGAAAATGCAAGGCAGGGTTTGCTTACGACCATGTTTGGTTGCGATTATTGTCATGGAACTACTGAGAAATGTGATATTTGTCATACAAGACATAGATTTAGCGCCGCTGAGGGAAGGAGACCAGAGGCTTGTATTAGCTGCCACATGGGGTACGACCATCCCGATGCTGAATCTTATCTGGAGTCCAAGATGGGCGTAATATATCATCTTGAGGGACACGATTGGAATTGGGAAAAGCCACTTGGCCAGTTAGTCCCTGGGAAGGATTATAGATCTCCTACATGTCAATTTTGCCACATGTATCAGGGGGAGGGGAAGTTCACACACACTACCGCCGCAAAGGGTATATGGCGAATGGGTACTGTTCCGCCAAAAGGCATTGAATTTAAGTCTTCATTGAAGGGTTATCCTTATGGTGTAAAGTTACCGCCATTGGATTATAAGCTTGATATATATTCAGCGGAAAGTAAGGAGAAGAGGGAAAAATGGATACAAATGTGTTCCAATTGCCATAGCCCACGCTGGGGAAGGCTCTACCTTGAAAACCTGGATAATATGATGTTTGAGCAGTGGAAACTTCAGGATAGGGCACACTTAATTCTGGACGAGATAGCAGCGGCAGATGCCTTTGATCCTCCTGTATCTGAAAGAGATCCATTTCCTATGGGAGAAGTGCTTGCAGATGCATTAGGCCCTGGATTATTAGGAGATGCTATTTATAATGCATTTAAGACCACAGGTGGTAAGATACCTGTATATGGACCTATTTTAGGTGTATATAGTGTTTTTATGGCTGGAAAAAATAATCCTTCATACATAGAGAATTTATACACCGACATGTGGTTTGGTGACAAGGCCTTTGCATACAAAGGCACCGCCCACGTACAGCAGGATATATCCTGGTGGTATGGTTCGGCAATGGTTTACAAAAAGATAAGTGCAATGGAAAGTGAAAAGCAAAGATTGCTAAGGGCCAAGGAAGTAGACAAGCTACTGGGGAAAAAAGGTAGAAAAAGGATGGCTGGAATATTGGGAGGTATTATCGTAGTCTCAGCGATAGTGATTTTTGGGATTACCGCAACAGTCAGGAAGAGAAAGACAGATTAAGGACTTACGATAATTTAAAGATTATTTCTTTGTTTTAATTAAAAAAGGCGCTCGCATCTGAGCGCCTTTTTTTTATGCCCTTAAGTTTAGATATTATTAACCTTGATTTATATAATAATTAGGAATAAAATTTGTAATTAGACTTTGTTGACGATTATTTTAGTTATAAATTAAGAAATAATAAGCAACATGAATAATAATTTGTTTCTTAGGAATGGTTCTAAAATTGCGATAATTGGAGGGGGGCCTGCAGGTAGTTTTTTTGCGCATTTTGCATCACGGTATGCTGCAGAAATGGGTATTGATATATCTATAAAAATCTTTGACAGAAAGAGTTTCTGCCAGAGGGGGCCGAGAGGTTGCAATATGTGTGCAGGTGTCATTTCTGAAAATCTATTTAATAAATTGGAAGAAGAAGAAATAAACATTGCTCAATTCTGTATTCAAAGGAGAATAGAAGGTTATTGCTTCCAGACACAAGATGATAGCGTATTTCTTCATCACCCTATTCCCGGGCATGTGCCAAAAATTGTTACTGTATTTCGCGGGAATGGCCCTATACAATCTCCTCATGAAGGTAATATCAGTTTTGATGATTTTCTTTTGAATCATGTTAAGAAACAAGATGTAGAGGTAATTTTTGAGGTTGTAAAGGATATTAAACTACCTTCTAGGAAAGGAAACCCTATAAACGTAATTTTTGGTGAAAGAGATTCAAAAAAGGAATTTGAAGCAGATTTGGTGGTTGGCGCCTTTGGTGTGAATACGGGCATGATGGAAAAGTTTAGCCAAATGGATTTTGGCTATAAACCGCCGAAAACGGTACGCACATGCCAATGTGAAATAATGTTGAGTCATGAACATATAGAAAAGATGTTTGGTAATAACGTTTTTGTTTTTGCATTGGGTAAAAAGGAACTTAAATTTGCATCAATTACGCCAAAAGCGGACTATGTAACCGTTAATTTAGTAGGCAGGAGGGACTTAACAAGAAAGAATCTGATAGACTTTCTTAGTCATCAAGCGGTGAGAAAATTAATGCCAAAAGATTGGGAAATACCTAAGAGCTTTTGTATGTGTATCTCTAAGATTCCCATAACCTATGCAAAACATCCTTATACAGACAGAATAGTTGTATTAGGAGATGCAAGCATTTCACGTACCTATAAAAGCGGTATTGAATCTGCTTTTAATATGGCAAAGTTATCGGCCTATACAACTTTTAAGTATGGTGTATCTGAAAGGGCGTTTATGAATGGTTATTTTAAACCTGCTAAAAAGGTTCTGGCTCGTGATAATTTTTACGGCATTATGATGTTAAAAATCAACGATTATATATCATCTCAAAGGCAAATAGCAAATACCCATATAAAAGTTATAAGATCCGACAAGGACAAAAAAACTTCAGATCAAATTAACGAAATATTATGGAACATGTTAACAGGAAACATAACTTATAAGGAAATATTTTATAAGGCTATGAATCCGCATCTTGTATCGAAGATGTTGCCGATTGATACGATTGCATGGGCAAGACAAAAGAGGGACGACATTAATGCATGGCGAAGGGCTCGGTCAAAAATGGTCTGAAAATGAGAGGCGAAAATATCAAGTTATTTTTGTGCGAGCTTTCAGTATTGAAATGTAGAGGAGGTCTTTAGACCTCCATAACGTAGCATGCATAATTAATGTTTATTAGTACAAGATTTCATACATTATTTCAATTGCAATTTAAGTACTTTATAATGGTGGTTTTTCTATGATAGACAAAGATTTTTTTCTGAATGACGGTTCACAGATTGCCATAATTGGTGGTGGGCCTGCTGGGAGTTTTTTCGCTCATTTTGCTTCAAAATTTGCTAAGGAAAGAGGCATAAACGTTGGAATAACCATATTTGAAGGAAAAAGTTTTCACCAAAAGGGGCCTCGTGGCTGCAATATGTGTGGAGGAGTTATTTCAGAAAAACTTTATGGCGAATTAAAAAGCCAGGAAATACTTATCCCGGAAAGATGCATTCAAAGAGAAATTGATGGCTATCATTTTCAAACACAGGATGGTTATATAGAAGTTCACAATCCAAGACCATCTACAGAAAAAAAGATAGTAACGGTTTACAGGGGTGATGGGCCGATGTTTTCGCAACAGTCTGAAAGTATAAGCTTTGACAACTTTCTTTTGAGTCATGTAGAGAACATGGGGGTTAACGTTTGTTCTGACATTGTGAGTGATGTGGTTTTGCCATCAAATACGAAAGAAAAAGCAAGAGTAATTTTTGGAAAGAGAGGTTCAAGAGAAGAAATTAATGTGGATTTGGTAGTAGGCGCATTTGGATTGAATACTGGTATGCTGGAAAAAATGAAAAGATTAAAATTTGGTTATATTCCACCTCGTACTATCAGGGCTTGCCAGGCAGAGATTTATGTGGGTAATAAGGATGATTATAGATACCTTGATAATAAGATTCACATCTTTTCATTAGGCATAAAATCAATTACGTATGCCTCTTTTACACCCAAAGAAGATTATATAACCGTTAGCCTGATAGGAAAAACTGATTTGAATAAGGCTCATTTGATTGAATTTCTTAATCATCCTATTGTGCGTCGTGTATTACCAGAAGAAGATTGGAAGATACCAAAGAGTTTTTGTATTTGTTTTCCCAGGATAAATATCACACAGGCGAGGCATCCATTTACAGATAGATTTGTTATTATAGGGAGTGCGGCAATCTCCAGATATTTTAAAAATGGGATTGAATCTGCTTTTAGTACCTCTAAGATAGCCGCAGATAGTATATTTGAATTGGGCGTCTCAGAAAAGGCTTTTTGGAGGGGTTATCATAAACCTGTCAAGAAGCTCTTTGGATCCGATAACTCATATGGAAGAAGGGTTTTTGGTCTTAATGATTATATAACGTCTAGAAGGCGCATCTCATCCAGTTACTTAGCGCTTCTTAAGTCAGGCAAGGATTCGCCTATTGTCAAAAAACAGTTAGAAGTTGTATGGAATATGTGTACGGGGAGTATTCCGTATAAAAAGGTATTTTTAAAGGCATTCGACCCGATCTTACAATTTAAATTAATGCCTATTACTTTGACTGCCTGGACTAGACAGGCTATTGAATCTACCGTTGGTGGTAGAGAGTTGCGACATGCAAGGCGATTAGGACATTTGGCAAAAAAGGGGCTTGGTCCCCTTGAAGATGGTCAAACAGTTGTGATTATAGGCGGAGGTCCTGCAGGGACGAGTTGTGCAATCACACTTAGCAGATTGGCCAAAAGGCGTAATATAGATTTGAACATAGTGTTGTATGAGGGCAAGGATTTTGGAAAAAGCGAGCAGTTTAATCCATGTGTAGGGGTGCTTTCCCCACCAATAGAAGAAATACTGGAAAAGGATTTGGGAATTCCTTTTCCACATGATCTTGTACTGGAAGAAATCCCTGCGTATTATCTGCATTCTGATGATGAAGATATAAAATTAGAGGGTGATGGAGAGGTGTCACTCGCAGTACGGAGAATATATTTTGACAACTACCTAATACATAAAGCAAAAGATGCAGGAGTAAATGTGTTACATAGCCGAGTAACAAATACTGATATTGAGCCGAGTGGAGTAATGGTTTATAGTGAGAATGATAATAGACGGGCTGATGTGGTAGTTGGGGCATTTGGTTTAGATGAGGGCGCTTGCAAGATGTTTGAAACAACAACACGTTATCGAACGGCTCAATATTTGAGTACAATTTTGACTAAGTTTTATCCTGAAAAAGAGGAGATGGAGAAGTTTGGGAACAGTATACATGCCTTTCTTCCTTCACTTAGGGGAATAGAATTTGGCGCCATAACTCCCAAAATAGACCATCTTGATATAAATATTGCGGGTTCAAAGGTTAATTGGCGCTGGATGGATAACTTTCTTCTGCTGCCACAAGTGAACAAAGTTTTACCTCCTAACTTTGCTATGCAGAGGCACGAATTATCTTATAGCCGTTGGCAGTTTCCAACATCACCTGCAAAAAATCTCTTTGGTGATAGATATGTTACTGTAGGTGATGCCGCAGGTATAATTCGTGCTTTTAAGGGAAAAGGCGTAAATACGGCGTGTATTACTGGTATTAGGGCTGCAGAGGTTATGATGGACGTAGGCATATCCAGAGAGGCTTTTAAGGATTACTATGATAGTTTTTCTGAAATAACTGGCGACCTTCCTTATGGAAAAACCGTTAGACGCCTTGCAACATTCAGTGCACATTATGGGCTATTTTCTCCGATGGTTAAACTTGCAAAAGAGGATAAAACGTTTAGGATAGCACTATTCGATTCAGTTGCAGGTAGCAAAATGTTTAAGAGAATAATCTTTGATACCTTAAATGCACATTTATCCTGGAAAATTACAAAGATTTTTATTTCGTGGTTCTTAAAACAATTCTCTTTTATGTCATGGTTGACAAAACCAGTAAGTAAAATTATAACTATTAAAAGGCCTTAATGCTAAAATATGGCAAGGTGGAAAAATGGAGAAAAAGGATATTTTTTTTGTAGAAGCCTTTAAGAGAAAATTACCTTCTTCAATCCTTGAAAAGGGAAGCGCCGTATTAAAGGCAATCGAAATAAGATCGATAAAGAAGAAGACTATTTTTTTATTTTTAATACTGGCTATTATCCCTTTGTTAGTAATGAGGGTGGTAGTTTATCCTAAGGCACAAAAGGCATTGCAAGAGTCTTTAATACTGAATTTGCAAGGCGTTGGATACAAACAGGCTGAGCTCATCAAGGGTTGGATGGAAGAAAGAAAGGGTGATGTAAGGGTTATTGCAGAAAATCCTTTTACGCTCCTTGCTACAAGAATCACAATGGATGATGCAAGGTTCTGGCGCCTTTTGAGATATGCTCACTATATAAGATACGAGTATGGCTATAAGGAAATTCTTATAAGTGATGCAGAAGGTATTGTTCACGTATCAACCACAAAGGGTAAAGTAGCTACAGATATCTCTGAATACGAATATTTTAAGAAGGCGATGGACGGGGAGACATTCGTATCCCAGATAGTTCCTTCAGAGATTCCAATGGAAAATGAATTCGGACAATTAGAAATAGGTATACCAACCATGATTGTCTCAACTCCTATTACTGACCGAAACAGAATTATGGGGGTTGCATGTCTAAGGGTTGACGTAAATGCAATAAGCGAACTGATGAGAAGCATAAAATTAGGTGAAAGTGGCGAGACATACCTTACTAATAAACAGGGGTATATGGTAACAGAATCTCGATTTGTTCCTTACTTAAAGAAGGAAGGTTTTATAGAAAGAAGGTCTGCCCTTGAAATAAAGTTGATTAACCCTGAAACAGGAAAGTTAATCAAGTCAGCGGCAGAATGTTTAAAGGGATATGAAGGCTATGATGGAGAGGGCTATCTGGATTATCGGGGAGTAAAGGTAATAGGTTTCTGGAAATGGATTCCCGAGCTAGACTGGGGGATAATTGCCGAAATTGATTATGACGAAGGTTATAAAGCAGTTAATAAACTACATAGGAATGTTACCACCATTATGGTAATAGTTTCAATAGGAATAGTAGTGCTTGCCTTTATTATGGGACAAAGGATGGCCGCCCCAATCGTTTATTTGACAGATGCAACAAGAAAAATGGCTTCAGGAGACCTTACTCAAGATGTAAAAATAGACACCAAAGATGAAATTGGTGAGCTTGCAAATTCCTTTAACATGATGACCAGAACCATAAAAAAGAGAAATGAGGAACTCCAATCGTCTAACATTTTTATGGAATCAATGTTTGATGCCATAAGAGATCCTATGACTGTCCTGAACAAGGATGGGACTATTATACAAGTAAATAAGGTTGCAATGGATACTTACGGTGAGGATATTATCGGGAAAAAATGCTACTGTGTTTATAAAGGTAGAGAAACTATTTGTGATAATTGTCCTACTATGAAGGTAATTGAAACATTAACACCTGCTACGGCAGAACACTATGTAGAAAGAGACAATAAACATGTCTTCATTGCGTCTTATCCTATCTTAGATAATGAGGGTAAGTTAGAATCCATAATAAAGATTGCTAGGGACATTACTGCGCAGAAAAAACTCGAAATGGAACTTCAGAATTATACATCGAATCTGGAAAAGACTGTTGAAGATAGGACCAGGGATCTGAAGATAATAAATAGGGAACTTGAACAAAGGAACATTGATATAGAAAAGGCAAATGAGGAATTGCGTAGTCTTGATAAAATGAAAGACACAATGATTAGAGATGTATCTCATGAATTAAAGTCGCCGGTCGCACAAGTTCAAATGGCAATAGATATCTGGAATAATGAAGTAAATAAAGAAAATGTAGACAGAAAAAAAGGAGAAAAATTAAATAAAATAATCAGTGACAACATACATAGGCTACAGAAGACGATACAAAGTATCCTGGCTCTATCGGTTTTGGAATCTGGTCGTGTAGAATACAAAAAGGAACATTTAGACCTGGAAAAGTTAGTGTATCAATTAACAGCAGGATTAAAATTAATGGCGGAGAAGAAAAATTTATCACTAACAGCAAGAGTTCCTGACAAATTACCAATTGTTTTGGGGGACAAGCAAGAGATTACGAGAGTTATCTCTAACTTAATAGATAATGCTATAAAATACTCTGATTCTGGAGAAATTATCGTTTCTGCACTGAGAAGACCCAGGGAAATAGAAGTAGCAGTTAAGGATACAGGAATTGGTATAAGTTTACCAAAAGGGCATTATGATAAACTTTTTGATAGATTCTTTCAGGAAAAAGCAAGAAGTGATGGTTCTGGTGTGGGTCTTGCTATCTGTAAGAAGGTTGTAGAGGCTCATGGTGGTAAAATTTGGGTTGAAAGCGAAGGTAAAGGAAAGGGGACAACATTTAAGTTTAAATTACCTTTAAACACTGAAAAACAGGATAAGAAGGTATAGTTGCTTTAACTTTAAACTACGAATTTATTGGCTTTTGAAATGAGGATGTAAGATATGAATAAGAAAGTGATGATAGTAGAAGATGAACAAGCTTTTCATGATTTGTATAGAATAATGTTTGAAGGTAAGGGTTATGATATAACTTACGCTTATGACGGCGACGAAGCAATGAGGGTATTGGAACAGAATAAGCCAGATTTAATAATCCTGGATATGCTTTTGGATATGGTGACAGGAGACACTTTTTTCTTGCATCTAAAGGGTATGCCAGAATATGCAGATATTCCAGTAATAATAATTAGCGCTTTCTCTCAAAAACAATACAAGAACCTTGAAGAGATAGACCCAAATCTTGTATACATTGAAAAGTCATATCTAACCAAGGAGATGCTACTTAAAGAAGTAGATAAAATATTGATTAGTTAGTTTTAAAATGAAAATATATTTCATTTCTTAACGTTAACGAGCTGGAACTAAAGAGGCTTTATGGACAACGCAAAAGGTATTTTGCCAATAATATGCCAAAGCATTTATACTAAGGGCATAATTGTGTTTTCAAAAATAAAACTAGGAACAAAGCTATTATGTTTTATTGCGCCAATTTTAATTGTGGTTATGGGTATAGTGTTTACCTGGGTTATAAAAAGGGAGGAAAATTTAATCAGGGAAGAAATAAGAAAGAAGACAGAAGTTCTTGCACAAAAATTGGAGATTGTTCGCGAATACATTGCGGACAAGCAGGACATAATCAATACGGATCCTGAGACTGGAAACATAACATTTAAGCACTTAAACCCTGCGCGAGTCGGAGCGGCAATCTCTAAAAAGTTTAGCGAGTCTACAAATTATATTATGAAACAAACAAGCTTAGACTACAGAAATCCTGAGAATGCTCCTGATGAATACGAGATAAAGATGTTAAAAAAGTTTCAAGCAACAAAGAATAAAAATGCTACATGGGGTGAAGGCTATGACGAAGATGGCAAAAAGATAATGCGATACATGTTTCCGCTATATATAAAAGAAGAATGCATGCCGTGCCACGGCAAACCGGAATACGAAGGAGAAGTGGACATAACCGGTTACAAAAAGGAAGGCTATAGGTTGGGTGAGCTAAGGGGTGCAATAAGTGTAGTTGCGCCGGCAGAACATATGGAAGCTGTGATCAAGACCAATTCGTTAATTCTGTTCATCATTGGAATAGTTTCAACAATTTCAGTAGTTTTTCTAACTTACTTGTTGATAAGAAGATTTGTAAAGTCGCCACTTTCCCGTACAGTTGCCGCTACGAGGGTGATAGCCAAAGGTGATTTGTCAAAAAGAGTTGATGTGGAGTCTGGTGATGAATTTGGAGAATTAGCAGAATCCTTTAATATTATGGCAGAATCCATAGAAGAAAAAACCAAAGCGCTTGAGGAAACTTCCAATAATCTTGAAAAGGCTAATGAAGGACTTCGGAGTTTAGATAAAATGAAAGATAATATAATTAGAGATGTTTCTCATGAGTTGAAATCTCCATTGGCTCAATTAAGACTAGCTTTGGAGTTATGGTCTGAGGATTTGAAAGAAGGCAGAACTGATAGAAGCAAGAAAGAACTTTTTGATGGTATAATAAAGGAAAATATAAACAGACTTAATAAAACTATAGAAAACATTCTGGAATTAACATCTTTAGAATCTGGTAGGGAGGATTATGAAAAAGAATCTACACAGTTAAAAGAGTTAATCGTCCAGGTAGTCAAGAGTTCAACTTTATTGGCAAGAGAAAAAGACCTAAGGCTGAAGAGCCAATTAACTGACAAATTACCAAATGTTTTTATAGATCGACAGGGAATTACGCGAGTAGTTACAAATTTAATAGATAATGCTATAAAATATAGCGATAGTGGTGAAATTTTGATTTCACTTCAGCAAAAGAATTCTGAGTTAGAATTTTCAGTAAAAGATTCCGGTATCGGAATTTCCCTTCCTAAAGATCAATACTATAAGTTGTTTGAAAGATTTTATCAAGAAAACGCAACTACCACTGGTGCCGGTGTCGGCCTTTCTATATGTAAGGCTATCATAGAGGCTCATGGAGGAGAGCTCCGGGCTGAAAGTAAAGGTAATGGTAAGGGTTCTACTTTTAGATTTACATTACCATTGGTGACGGAGAGAGAACATTTAGTTAAAGATCAAGTTAATGAAGAAGGCTAAGCCAAAAAAAGCGCGCATCCTAACTGAAATCGTTTTGCTGAGTTCACTGCGAAGTCGATCTGTCACGATGTTTAACAATCCAATTCATTCAAAAAGGCAAAGTCATTCTGGTGGATAAAAACATATTGACATCAGATGCATTTGATAAAGATTGTTGTTGCAAAGATAAATACTAATAACTAAAATACAGTTACGTTTATGGGATTGTAATGAAAGGAGTATTTAAGAATGGGCAAAACTATAATGATAGTTGAAGATGAACAGTCTTTTCAAGACTTTTATACAATGATGCTAGAAGATACAGACTATGAGATCATTCGCGCTTATGATGGAGATGAGGCTTTATCAAAATTGGAAGAAAAGAAACCTGATTTGATTCTTCTAGATATACTATTAGATTTGGTAACTGGTGATACGTTTTTCCTATATATAAAGGGTATGCCGGAATATGCAGATATTCCGGTTATTGTATGTAGTAGCTTTTCCCCAACGGCTTACAAAAATTTGAAGGAGATGGACCCGAACCTTGTATTTCTTGAGAAGCCTTTTACAAAAGAAAAGCTGATTGAAGAAATCAAGGCCAAGATCGGGTAAGAAAGTTGGAAGTGCCTAAAGTGTGAAGTGAGCTAAAGTTATTCTATAAAGCAACCAACGCATAATGTGGAAAATCCCACCATGTAAAGGTAGTTCCAATTAAGACGCTGCCAATAAATGTGGAACGAATAGATTCCAGAAATGGAGGATGCCATAATTGTAAGAATTCAAGGAAACAAGTTATTCCCAGAACTGAGCTTGCTACCCAAAAGGCAGAAACTCTTTCTCTCCAATCTTCAGTTTCATATATTTTGTCAAAAATGCCGGCTTCTACTTTTAATCCTTTATCAAAATCTTTTATACATTCATGCATAATCATTTTTAATGCTGATGAAACTGTAACAGTTCCTTTTTCTGCAATCTTGATTGCAATTTTTTCATATCTTTGATCCGAAAATAGATTCCCGATCAGGCCGGGAATGACAATGTGTTGTATTGCCTGTCATTCCCGTGGTTTCAGCCTACCTGTCCAGCAGACAGGGAATCTTGAAAAAATAGATTTTCATCATTCGTGGTGCCACAATGTGACGTGAGGATTTAACCCTCTAATATAAACGTTATGTCCATTGTTACTCGGTATTCAGCTATTTTTCCTTCAACAATCTTTGCCTTTTGGCTTACTACTTCCAGCCCTGTTAAACCTCTGAGAGTTTGGTTTGCTCTTTTCAGCCCTTCTTGTACTGCATCTTGCCAGCCAGTTGGTGATGAAGCTGTTATTCTGGTTACTCTTGCTACTGCCATTAAAATTCACCCCCTTTCAAAATAATAATCAGTTTCTTATTATTGTAATTCACATACCTAAATATAGATTTTTTTAGTTTGATAGTTGTTAAAAATAATATAAAGGTTTGAATTTTCACATAAATATTTTTAAAGTCAAGAAGACTTTTCAGATCATTTAGAATATAATTTTGAAATTATTATTATATCGTACACTGTATAATTTTGAAGAGTTATATTTTTATTTATATTTAGATGGTTTGGAAACGAAATATTGACACACGCTTTACCATTTGATAGGCTTTGCAACATGGATATCTTTAGAGAAATGCAAAATGGTGACCATGAAAAATTGGTGTTTTGTAATGATAACACATCAGGGTTAAGGGCCATAATCGATATACATAGCACCAAATTAGGGCCAGCCATAGGGGGATGTCGTTTTTTAGAGTATCATTCCGAGGACGAAGCTATAAAGGATGTCCTTAGACTTTCAAAGGCAATGACTTATAAATCTGCTGTGAGTGAACTCGCTTATGGTGGGGGAAAGGCAGTGATAATAAAAAGTAATTCATGTGAAGATAGGGACGGAATTTTAAGGGCATTTGGTAGGTTTGTTGAATCTGTGAATGGAAGGTATATTACTACAGTAGACTCCGGTACAAGTATGGCTGATATGATTAGCATTCGTTCGGAGACAAGACATGTAACCGGTGTACCAGTAGAAATGGGAGGTCTTGGAGATCCTTCTCCAATCACAGCACTTGGTGTTGTTTGGGGTATGAAGGCGTGTTTGATTGAACTTTATGGCAATAATTCTTTGAAAAACAAGACAGTTGCTATTCAGGGAGTAGGCAATGTTGGCTATCACTTAGCCCTACTGCTCCATAAAGAAGATGCTAAATTAATAGCATCAGATGTTGATGCTGAAAAGACGAGAAGATTGGGTAGTGAGATTGATGTAAAGATAATTTCTCCTGAGCAGATTTGCTATCAGGAGGTAGATATATTGTCACCATGTGCGCTGGCAAATACCGTAAATGAGGATATTATCCCTCATTTCAAATGCAACATAATAGCTGGAGGTGCTAACAATCAGCTTTCGAAGGAGGAGGATGCTGATTTACTACACCAGCGGGGAATCTTGTATGCGCCGGATTACGTCATAAATGCTGGTGGGCTTATACATGTCGTCGCTGAGTATGAGGGTATGAAAATGGAAAATGTGTATGAAAACATTTCAAAGATTTACCAAAGGATACGAAAGATTATTTCTGTTTCCAGGGAAAAAGATATTTCAACAAATAGGGTGACGAATAGTATGGTGCAGGAGAAAATGAACAAATTGAGAGAATAAAAATATGAAGTCAGATTTAACTTTTATCACTGTAGTAAGGGAGCTGGAAGAAGGCGGACTGCCCAAACAAACAAAAAAAACAGTGCTTCAAGAATTAAACTCTTAGCTGAAAAAAGCGCAGAAATCAAAAAGTGGATTCAGTTCCGTGGGATTTATTTTGGTTTTTAAGCCTATACATGAGTTAAAAGGTGGTAAGGTTAAAGGTAATTGTGATGCTGAATTAGTTTTACAAGCAATGGCTGATTATGAAAACTACCATCAGGCGATTATAGTAACTAGGGAATTCTGGGGACAAATTCTGCAAATTCTGGGGACACAATACTTAATTATTTATACTTAGAATTGGTTGAAATCTTTTTTTGCATTTTTAAATGAAATTACTTTTATTTGATGGATAGTTATAAGTAAGATTATTGTAAAAGTGTAAAAGTATATAAAAAGAAATAAATACTATTTAATAATTGTCCTTACAAATTCTAAGACAGTTTTTATAGCCTCTTCGGGATTGTCGCTCAAATTGCTCATCCTCTTTTTGTTTTCTCCAGCAATTTAACAACTTTTTCCTTCTCTAATTCTAAATACTCAAGTCTGCTTAAATCGTCAAAGCACTCTGATTCTGTGAGTTCACCAGACTCAAGTTTTTCCCATAATTCATTAAAAGAATTTACACCGTAACGGGAAGAATTTTTTTTAATCTCAATAGACAAGTTTCTCAATTCTACCTCAAGAAAGTATTTTACTCCTTCTTCAATCAACTGCTTTTTAGGAATTTTTAACTCTTTTTCAACCATATTTAAAAGGCTTGACATTTAATCCACCTCCATTAAAAGGCGCCATTTCCATATACGGCATCAATTGTTTTTGGCAATATTGGTTCTCGTTGTTCAAAAAGAAACATTTCTAGTATAAATTTCTTCTTGCTAAAAAGCAAGTTTTTATGAACTCCGAAAAAAGAAGGCTAAAAAAGCTTGTGCTGAATCCTGACCTGTCCCTGATTTTCATCAGGACAAGCGTCAGGACAGGTTTATTTCAGTAATTGTGCAGCATATTGAAATAGAGTTGTTAAGTAAGAAATGAAAAACCAGACCGTACCTTATTACTCAATTTTTTGATAGTACCATAAGAGAATTGATTATGTAATAGGTTGCTACTACGGTACTGTCAGTGTTATTGCGTTGTGGCTAATGTGCATGGCATTCGTAGCTTTCGGTTGAGTCAAGAGTTGATTTGACTTTGTGAGTGAAAATTGTTTTACTAAACAAAAGTAATGTATTGCGGCCTAAGGAAGGTTTTTATGAAAATAGAAGTCGTCGATAGTGAATCTCCATACTTGCAATCTGTAAAATTGTTGTGGCGAACAAGTTCAACTACACTTGGGTTTTTCCCAGATGGTGCTTTTGAAGAGTATGCTGCGAAACGTAATATTCTTGTAGCCATTGACGATGAAAACAGGTGCATTGGTTATTTACTATACCGAAGTTATCGTGGTCGTGTTGTTACTATTCACCATTTGTGCATTAATAAAGCAATGAGAGGCCAAGGCATTGCAAAGAAATTAGTTGCTTATCTAAAAACTATAACAAAAGATCATTATGGTATAAGACTGTCATGTCGCCGTGACTTTGAGGCTAATAAAATATGGCCAAGATTGGGGTTTGTTGCTCAAAGCAACATACCTGGTAAAAATAAAGAGGGTAAAGAATTGACAGTTTGGTGGCTTGATTACGGACACCCAAATTTATTTACCCTAGCAGTTAAAAATCAAGTAGTATCTAAGTTAAAAGTAGTCATTGATGCTAACATTTTTTTTGACCTAAATGACAAAAATGGTAATGAAGAATCGAAAGCCTTACAAGCAGATTGGTTACAAGATAATTTGGAATTGTGCATCACTGACGAATTATTTAATGAAATCAATCGTAATGAAAATACTCTAGAGAGAAGAAAAAAATTTAATCTAGCACGAAATAGATACACATGTGTTAACTGCCAACCTGTACAGGTCGAAAAGGTAACTGCTTCCATACGACATCTGTTTCCAAAAAAAATCACAGAAAGTGATCAGTCTGATCTATATCAGCTTGCTAAAACAATAGCTTCCGAGACCCAATTTTTTGTCACACGAGATGGAAATATGTTGGAGAAGAGAGCAGAACAAATATACGATACTTTTGGTATATCAATAGTTAGTCCGGCGGGTCTCATAAGTAAACTTGATGAATTTCGCCGTGAAACTGAATACAAGGCATCCCGTTTTGCGGGTACACTTTCAAAAACAAAACGAGTTCAAAGTGGTGAAGAAACTGTCCTGACTCAGTACTTTCAACCTTCTAATCTAGGAGAAACCAAAGTCAAATTTCAACAACGTTTACGTCAATACATAGCATATCCAGAGAGATATACTTGTAAAGTTGCCTTAGATAAAAAAGATACACCACTCGCATTGGTTGTGTATGAGAAACAAAACCTTCACGAATTAGGAATACCAATGTTCCGCGTTAAGCGTGGCTCTCTGGCTGGCACACTTGCAAGATACTTAATTTTTCAATCCGTAATTCTATCATCTAAAGAACAAAGAACATTTACCAAAGTTACCGATCCATTTTTGGAAGACATTATTCTTGTTGCGCTACAGGAAGATGGCTTTTTCCAAGTTAAGAATAGCTGGTTGAAGGCAAATTTGGCAGTTTTAGAAACTTCCGATTTATTAGCAAAGCGCCTACTAAATTTAAGCTCTATTAATGATAAGGAATATAACATTCTTTCTGAACTGGCTACTATTCTCCAACAAGATAGTTCAATTAATGATTCTAAGACTATGGCAGATATTGAACAAGCTCTTTGGCCTGCCAAAATAGCAAATGCTAACATCCCCACATTTATAGTACCAATCAAGGCTTTGTGGGCACATCATTTGTTTGATAAGAACTTAGCAAATCAGACACTTTTTGGAGCAAAACTTGCGCTTGCTTTTAATCGTGAAAGTGTATATTATCGTTCAAAACATTTTCCTGCTGGTTTAAAGGCTCCAGGTAGAATCTTATGGTATATTAGTAGTGATCCTAAGTATTTTGGGACAAAGCATATCCGAGCCTGCTCCAGACTTGATGAAATTACAATTGGCCAACCTAAAACTTTATACAAACAATTTCGTCGCTTGGGAGTGTACAAGTGGGAAAACATCTTTAGCATAGCTAAAAAAGATAATAATCTGAATATTATGGCAATTCGCTTTAGTGATACTGAGCTTTTTACAAACCCAATACCGTTAAAGAGAGTTAAATCTATTTTGACAAAAGCTGCTTACCTACCTAATTTTCGATCCCCTCGTCAGGTTTCAAGTCAAATTTTCTCGGAAATTTATTCCATAGGTCAGCAATTAAAATGAAAGGAAACGCTACAACAAATAACATGGTATTACTATCGATTAAGCCAAAATATGCAGATAAAATTTTTAAAGGCACAAAAACAGTTGAATTACGCCGCTTCTGCCCTAAAGTAATAGAGGGTGATCTTGTTTTAGTATATGTATCATCTCCAGTGAAGGCATTAGTGGGTGAATTTGAGGTAGGAAAAATTATCAAAGCTCGACCCGACTTACTCTGGAAAAAGGTACAAAATTACGCTTGTATTAATCGCAAAGAGTTTAACAGTTACTATACTGGTGCAATAGTTGGTTATGGTATTTTTCTTAAAAAAGCTTGGCAACTTACTGAACCACTACATTTGGAAAATTTGAAAGAAAAGTGGCCTAATTTCCACCCACCACAAATTTATCATTATTTAACACCCCAACAAGTTGATTTTTATCAGTATCATAGAATAAATTTCCCAACTTCTAAACGTACAACAATATAAAAGGCTTATTTTAACTTCAACTATTTTCTCTCTCCACAATGGCTATTTCTTCATCAGTCAAACCATATAGTTTGTAAACAATTTGGTTTATAAGACGATCAGTAGATTTGATCTTATCAAGTAAAGGATTGAGTTTAGCCAATGAGTTTTCGTACTCTCCTTCAATATGTTCCTTAATTTTGAGATCGTTAATGTTACGTTTTGTGATTTTTGACTCGTTTTGCACGAGTATATCCAGAAACTCATTCCAGTTTAATCCATAATATGATTTTATCTTTGTCTTATTCTTCATGTCTTCTATTTTAATCCTGTTATATCCTTCAAACCAATTCAGAAAACCTCTAATTTCTTTTTGTTTTTCTTTATTCATCACAATCATTTGCTCGGCAAGGAATGTAAGTATGTCATGCACTACATCGGACTGCTCCCACAAAGCTCCTTCAGGGATCTGCCAATCTTTATTAAGATGATCGGCATTATGCTTTTTGACAAACTCAAGATCTGGGTGGTGTTCTTTTTTCAATCTGGATTTCACAAAATAAAGAATGGTATCTGTATTTCCTACGCCAACAAACTTCTTGTAATGATTTTTAACTTCCTTAAGTAATTTCTCACTTTCTTTTTTTGGAGTAACAAAAGAGATACGGCGGATAGGGAAGGGATTTAAGTAAGTAATTTGTTTTAAATATTTCCAGAGCCTGGGAGAGTTATCTTGTATCTCCTTTGTCTATAATCCTGCATAGTGATTCAAAACGAGACCAATAATCATGAGCATTTTTACTAATGCCATCCAGTCCGATGGTCTTTATGTCATTAACAATATCTTCTTTAAGCTTTTTAAGGCTTTTCTTGTAATAACGGTTGAGTTTTAAAAAACATTTGGTAGTAAGCATATATGAATAAATATGTTAATTATATGTTGACATATTTGGTAATTGTCATATATTTGCTATTGTATGAAGGACTATTTTTATTGTTGATTCAGAGAAAAGGATTATTTAAAATTATGTAAACTAAATTTTGATAAATGTTTTTTAATATAGATATAAAAATGGGAAAAATCATAATTAATGAAGATAGATGTAAAGGATGTGAACTTTGTGTTGAGGCATGTCCTTATGGGCTTATAGAGATGTCTGTAGAAGTAAATCATTTTGGCTATCATACTGCACAATTTGTAAATGGTAAAGAATGCACTGCGTGCAAATTTTGTGGTATGATGTGTCCAGATTTTGCTATTGATGTTTACAGATAAATTAGCTCCTTTCCCGACTAAACAATGTCGGACAGGCAATCGCTAATTTATGCCATTACGGCAATTTTTCAAAGAAAAATTGCTTAAGCAATTCGGCTTTGCAGAGCTAAGCTCAGCTTTGCCGAATTGCCATTTGCCTCCGCAAAACGAAATAGAAAATATGTATTCTAAGGGAATAAGGGTATATGTTTCTATAGGTTATAGAGTTTCCTATTAATCTGACTCGTTCAGGTGTATTTAGATGATGAAATGAGTTAAATTTTATAAAAGGTTAATCGTATGAGAAAAGACAATCATGAGATAGACGAAATAAAGATACTGATAAAAGAGATTGCCAAAGGAGCAAAGAAAGACAGACGAACAAACTAAAAAAGACGGATGAAAAATTGAAAAACGTTGGAGAACAGGTCGGAAAGATTACGGATGGCTGGGGTAAGTTTGTAGAGGGATTTGTTGAGCCATCAATTCCTGTACTGTTTAAAAAACTTGGAATAAAGATTACGGAGACCTATCAAAGGGCAATAAGCCACATAAATGGGCGGGAATTAGAAATAGATATTCTAGCAGTGGGCAGAAGAAAGAGTGATAGAAAGAAAGTGGTAATTGTTGTTCAGGTTCAGAGTAATCTTGGTGTAAGAGATGTTAAGAAGTGTATAATTGATTTAGAAAACTTCCATGAGTTTTTTAGCGCCTACCGCAATAGGGAAGTAATCGGTGTGGTCGGAGGAGTAAGACTGACTAAAGGAGTTAAGGAATACGCAGAAAGGCACGGACTTTACATCATCAGACCATCGGGGGAAAACATGGTAATATTGAATAAAGAAGGATTTAAACCAAAGATATGGACATAAAATATTCTTAAAAGTATTCAAACAAGACAAAATCAAAATATTCATAGACTTCCTCAAACAATTCTTTTAAAACACCACGGTAACACTTCGGATATAATACAATACAATCCCTTCCTTTTTTCCAACTTTTTGAACATTATCAGTGTCTGTTGTTTTAATAAAAGTTTCTTGCCTTGCTAATATTTATTGATATGATTATTTATCCATAAATATGTTTTTGGGTTATGTAGTAATGATCGATAAGATTTAATGAACTTCATAGAAAAAAACTTTATTATATATAAATTATAAATTGGCTCCCGTTGTTCACTAATTTATTCTGTTTTGGTCCTAAAAAAGATTCCCGATCAAGGTCGGAATGACAATGCGTTGCGCTTCATGTCATTCCCGTGAATCTGGAGATTTAGAATTATGGTAAAAGTAACTTTTCTTGGACATTCAGCGGTATGTATCGAAGGACTCAAGACTATTTATATTGACCCGTTCTTAAATGAAAATCCAGTTGCTGAAATTTCCCTGGATCAAATAAATACTGCTGATATTGTTGTTGTTACTCATAATCACGCAGACCATATTGGTGATGCTTATGAAATTTGTAAAAGGACAGGTGCTGTTTTAGTTGGAATCCATGAGATAGCAGTTGATGCCGAAAATGCTGGTATTCAAGCTGAAGGAATGAATATAGGCGGGACAATAAATATAGAGAGTGTAATCATAAACATGGTAAATGCTGAACATTCAAGCTTGAGCGGTCATGCTACCGGTGTAGTTATAGAGATAGAGGATGTGACAATTTATCATACGGGTGATACAGGTCTTTTTGGTGATATGTGTATAATCGGTGAATTCTTTGATATTGATCTTGCCTTATTACCGATCGGTGATCGCTATACAATGGGGATAAGATCTGCTGTTAAGGCAGTGGAATATTTAAAACCCAAAAAGGTTATACCAATACATTATAATACATTTCCAATAATTCAAGCTGACCCAAACGAGTTTAAGAGTCTTGTAGAAAATATGGCCGAGGTGTTGATATTAAAACCCGGAGAGTATGTAGAACTATGATATCACGTGAATATTTGAAAAAGGATTGATTTTGGTAATTTCAATAATTTAATTATATAGGAATTTCCATTTTAAGTGTAAATGAATCAATGGATTACATTTTTTTGTGCGGAAGCACATATCCAAAAGGGCGTGAAGCAACGACATGGATGTCGTTGTAGCCATTTTGAAAGAGTTGTGCAGGATGCACTAACTCGATATAATATTGTTTTTATTCATCCATTTATTGATGGAAATGGAAGGATTGCAAGACTTTTGATGAATCTTGCATTACTTCAGGAAGGGTACGGTTTAGCTGTAATACCACCTGTATTAAGAGCGGAATACATACAATGTTTAGAAACGGCGCATACAGACGACAAACCTTTTGTTAATTTTGTAGCGAAAACGGTAATAGAAACACAAAAGGATTATCTATCCCCAGGATAGGAATATGTTTCTATTAATGTTCTAGCCATTGTTGATTTCATCTTTCCAATGTACGGAGCAATTTGGTGGAGACTACTTTCTGAAGACAAACAACTTTCTCTCCAGAGATATGAACTAATTTTGCGATAATTATCCAATTTTATAATTATTATCTCCTCTACTGCAATAATTAGGGACAACTATCCCTATTTTTCAATCCACTTTTTATTCTTTTGTAGAACCATCCTCTCCCCAAACTTCCGTCAGGATTTCCTCGATTCTTTTTTCTGCTTCTTTGCGCAAAAGTCGAACGCTTTCCAATGCCTGCATTTGCTTATCTAACTTTTCAACTATTTGCTTTTAAAATTTTATATTACCAAAATTCTGTATCTGTAGCTTCGTTAATATTTGGCATTCTTAATATACAGTTATCTTTCTGATTGGGGTTTACCTTGATATGATATCCTCTGTGGTTGTGAAAACAGCTCCGGCATCTTTCATTTCATTCAGGGCTTCTCCTCCTTCTTCGTTAACAGTCTTAATCGCATCTGTAACCAGAGAAACTTTATATCCACGTCTTATCAACCCAAGGATGGCTGCCATATTTAAAGGCGAAAGACCTATTTCTCGATTATAGTTTCAATATTGCTATGACTCTTCATAGGGTGAATTGATAATGAGTTGATTTATAGTGCCTGACAATAAATTATGTTCCTTTCAATAACTTATCGTTTGCAGTTAGAATTGGTACTTTTATCTTTTTTGTTGAAACAAAATCATAGTCATTGGTTACTACCTTTATATTTTCTCCAGCAACGAGTATTAAACAATAGTTGTCGTTAAAGTCAGATTTTTCAATATCCTCAAAAAGGTCGTCCAGGTCAATGCTACTAAAATTATCATCTAACCTTTTGGCCAACTTTAATATATAAGACTCAACAGTTGTTTTTATATCCAATACCAATTTTTTATAATCAGAAGTCCCTCTAAAATCCTTTTTAAAATCATGATATTTAGTAGGCTCTTTTCCCTTAAGTATGTTGAACTCCAGCCTAGTGTAAGCATTAAAGAATTCTGAAAGTACCAGAGAAGATATATAAATAGAAGACCTCGCTTGTATAACTTTCTTAAGAAATGCATCATATTTTTTTATAATACTACGGTTGTGACCACCCATAGGGCAATACAGGTACATCCATATATTTGTATCAAAGAAGAATTTGTCTTTTTCTTGAGGTTGAAAACTGTCAATAGCAGCGATGTTATTCATCATCCAATACCTTTGAAATGTTTTTCTCCATTCGTTCTTTATCTTTGAAATAATCTTTTGCTCTATCAACAACTTTTTTTAAGAGATTCAGATCTTCATTTGAAAGATTGTTTACTTTAAGATGATTTCTCAAAAAAGGGCTGTCATATTTACTGTATAACTGACCGATTGCCGCATTCAGAAAGGTTGATGTAATAAGTTCGATATTGTTGAAATCGAGTATCACCCTAACATCATTCTCTAATGCCTTAATAACTCTTTCAAACAATAATTCACCATCATCAGTTGAGACCGCAGCGCTACTGCCAATATGCTCAAAAATGATTATTTTAATTTCTTTCATCTCTCTCTTCCCCTTTCAGAATATTTCATCTTCGTTTATTTCAGACAATAGATAATAATAACTTTTGTCATCAATATTAAATTCCAGATTAACAATTGTTCCCGGAAAAATTTGACTAAAACATTCTTCTCTTTCATTACATCCTTTTTGTTCCCAGTATCCATCTTCTGAAACTATCTGAATCTTGCCATTGTTTTTTCCCAAAAACTCTCTTATCAAACTTAATCCCAACCCCCCTGGGATCTCTCCAAGTTTTGTTGTGTTTCCTTCAGCTATAGCCCATTTAATAGCATCTTTTCCAGAAATGTCTTGGTTAACATAGTCTTTTACATTTGATTTGATTGTTCTTCCAAGATCAACTATAGTAAAATCCAATCTTTTTTTAGTTCGATAATACTGGCCGCAACTAAATATATTTTTACAATTTCCATGTATTATAGCATTATTGAAGATTTCAAAGATGCTCTCATTTATTTTTTTTCTTAGCAAAGTTGACATTTCAGGCATAGCCTCTTTTGAAAGTAATTCCCTGTCAAGATACTCCTTAAAAAGTTTTTCCTCAGTCGTCTTAAACTTTCTGTATTTTATTGTCGTTTCATAAATATCTGGTATTTTATATCCTCCAAAATTGCTGAGAAAATGATTCCTTTCCAACAACTTTTCTATCTTATCCGAAGGATTTATTATTTTTACATCGTTTAGTTCATTCTCAATCTTGTTTAAGATAGCGCCCAATATTGCTGAGAGATTCGCCTCAATCCAGGTTGTGTTCTTTAAATCCAGTATAATTTCATCAAAGAAAATATCGTCTGTTTTATTATAAAAGTCTATAAAGACATTATAACCTTCAAAGCTACTCCTTATATTCTGAGGAAATTCATATTTCATAAATTATTATCTATATTTCTAATATCTTAAGACTTTCAATACCTCTATCATCTACTATTTTAACAGCAAAGTGCTGATGATCTCCTTTTGTAAAAGGTAATGAAACAGCGCCACGATATGCCTCGACTAGTTTTTCATCTATCTCAGCCTTCAGATTCTTTGCCAGACGTGACCAGCCTTCCTTTTCTCCTGCCATCTGGAAAAACACCTGTCATGGAAATAAGCTTCTACCGTCATAGTCGGTGTCCAACATCCACATAGCTATCCTTTCCGTGCCACCTGATTCAATCGTACCGGTCTTGGTATTATAATAATCGAACCCCTGCACCTCCACACGATACCTGTCCTCGAATGTCTTAGTCGAGGATTTACCCTTGTCCTTCCCTTCTTTAATGTTTTCTACTCTTACATCTGGTTGTCCCATAAGCCAGAAGCTATCATTACTTGAACGTTTCTTTTTAAGATCATCCATCAGCAGGTACCTTGCCAGCCCACTGGAGTTGTGGGTCAAGGTGAGGGTCATATGTATAGGTCTTTTTCTTACCTTCTTTATCGGTTTCAGGTGTTACAAGTCCGACAGGAGGATTATTAACCCTCTTCTTCTCTTTATGGTCAAATTGCTCAATAGGTTTCTTGTCGGATTTTTTCTTCCTTACCATCCGATTCACCTCTATTATCTACTGAATCTAATTCAATATACAGCCACGAGTTTGTCTACATATGAATTCTTAAAAACGATCATTTATTTTCCCATCGACAGTATCTAAAAACGTTTTTATAGCAAGCTTCTTTTGATCATCTAACTGCGTTAATGTAATATCAGGCTTTATGCTTTTTTTACCTTCATATATTTTTTTCTGTTCTGGTGTGAGGAGATATTCTTGCTGATAGAGCAAAGTATCCCCGCGTTTCCAGCCAATGTTTGTAAGTTCTTCAATTACTTTTAAATCTGTACCTGTCGCTTCGTTAATATTTGGCATATTAAATTCCCTTATTCGCTTTTTAATAGCTGAAAAGGGCACTGTCATGGTATCAACCTGGATATCCTTATCACGTTCCTCCAGCATAAACCAATTCATACTCCTTCTTTTCAGGAGGGAAAAGAATATGTTTATAATCTAGGGAAGTTCTTCGCCGGATTCGATTATTTCAATGATTCTTTGACGGTCTTTTTTTGAAAGTCTAGACATGTAGAATCTACCTTTTTTCTTCTTCGATCTCTTCGATCAGCCTTAACACACGCATACGAAATGCACTACTTAAATACAAAGAACTATCATTAAAGAGAAGTTCCACACATTTGCCCAGTTCCTCTTTGTTTAGTTTTTGCTCATTTACATTTTCTTCCTGTAATTTTATTGCTTTATCATGCTTCAGGGTATTAAATAAATTATATCCTTGCAATTCATCTTTTACCTGCTCAGTAATAAACATTCGATTGAATATTCCAAGAAGATGTAGATAACCAATCTGATTTAGATGGATTGGCGGACTTGTATCAGATATTGCTTTATCCAACCTTCATACCCCATTTAATATCATTTTCTATACTACGCCAAGCATAATCGAGTTCATCTATTAAAGTTGCACCCAATAATTCAACAGCTTCTTTTCTGTCTATCTTCTCCAACATATAAGCTTCAGTTATATATTTCTTATATAGAGCATGAATACCTTCTTTAACAGCTTCAGCCAGTAGTAGAGTAGTTTCTTTGCCAGTTTTGTTGACAAGATATTCTAATTCTTTTTCTATTTGAATATTCATAATGTTTTTCTCCTTAATGTTATGATGCAATATGTTTAAAAATCTCTTTGTCTTTAATAATCAAACACCTCCACCCATAAGATTATTTTACTGCATGAATTTCATATTCTTCAATCAAACCTTCAAATGCCTTTTCCTCGCTCATCATTCGTCTTCCCAATTCAATAGCAGCCTTGATATGGGCAATTTTAGCATCTTTAAGGCCTGATATCTTTTTGAATTCAATAATATCAATACCACTCATAGTACGTAATGTTTTGAACTTCTGAAACAATTCTCTTGCTATATCAACAGCACTTTTTCCATCGATTCCTGTTCTGAGTAAGAATACCCAGTAATTTAGCATTACTCAAGGTATGCTCACCGTATTTTAGCAACTTTTCCCTCGGTCTATCATCTTCCGGCTAGTTGCAAATAGCTTTAGGGTATATTTTTTTACTTTTCATAAGTACAAGATTCTTGGGTTGTTGGAAGTGATCTTCAAATATGCTAATAAGCATGGATTTTGTTTTACAAAAAATGTACTCTACAAAAGAAAATGTTATTTTATCATTTTATTTGAGGTTTACGTTGTTATGATGTCCTCTGTGGTTGTGAAAACAGCTCCGGCATCTTTCATTTCATTCAGGGCTTCTGTTTCTCCTTCTTTGTTCACAGCCTTAATTGCATCTGTTACCAGAGAAACTTTATATCCGCGTCTTAGCAGCCCAAGGACGGCTGCCTTTACACAATAATCTGTTGCCATAAGAAATTATCCTTACCTATCCATAAATCACTTTACCATTTCTGGCATAATTACTGATTAGGGAGGTCTCACTTTCAAATTCCTCAGGGGTCATTGTTATAATATCAAGGGGTATCATAAATCTTTTAATCGTCTTTATTTCGGCTTCTTTAATTAACTTTACCCTCTCAAAGATATCTTTATTACGGAAATCCTCTGACACAATCACCACATCTATGTCACTTTCACTATTTGCTTCTCTCCTTGTATGCGACCCGAAAAGTATAATTTTAATCACTTCCAAGCCACTGTCTCTTAAACTCTCTTCTAAAAATTTAATTACTTTTTTAACGTTGCTTTTAGCCATCTTAACGCTCCTTTGCTTTTTTTCAAGCAATACTTTTGTCTTAGTTTTATTATAGTATTTACTTATCCTTTGCAACTCATCTGGATAGCGCGTATGGATACTTACTCCGCTAAGAGTAAAGATGAAATCATATAGCTCTTCAGGAAGTTTAAGTTTAATTCTTTCTATAAGATAAATAAGGTTGTGTGTTTTCGGGGGTAATTTATAAAGTTTCTTTGTATATAAACCTTTAAGAACCTTTTCGATAGCTAGGTGACACATAAAGACTGCATAAATATATCTTTTGTTGTCGAACATGATTTCAGCTGTTTTTATATCATAATTAGCCTGTTTAAACCATTCTTCATGATTCTTTGCCATCTTTTCCTCTTTGATAATTTATTCGAAACGGAGTAAAGTACAGATATCCTTACCAATTTGACATTCTGAAACGTTTTACTGAACCAGAGAGGGAAAGACAAGATAGGAATGTCTACTTACAATTTTTAGCATATTTACTACAAAGTAATTTTTTTAGTTGAGGGTTACACTTTTGTAATATCCTCTGTAGTTATAAAAACAGCTCCGGCATCTTTCATTTCCTTTAAAGCTTCTCTTTCTCCTTCTTTGTTCACAGCCTTAATCGCATCTGTTACCAGAGAAACTTTATATCCGCGTCTTAGCAGCCCAAGCACAGCATCCTTAACACAATAGTCTGTTGCCACGCCGAATACGACATAATTACTCGCATCTAAATTTATGATAATCTTGTCTGTATCTATGTTGTCAAAGATGTCAAAAGACTGCTTTTCTACGATTATTTGATCATGATTCAGGACAGTTTGATTAATATCATGTCTCTTATTTTCAAAAACGATACTATCCTTGCATGTAGTTCCATCTACCTTTTGATTGCCTGGAGTGCCTTTCACACAATGAGAGGGAAAGGTCTGAAATTCTGGGTCATCAACCTTATGTGCATCTATTGAAGATAATATTTTAATTTTGTTTTCTTTTGCATAATCAAAAAGTTTCTTAATGTTGTCAATTATGTCTTCAGCATCTGGAACATAAAGAGTCCCTTTGGGATTCATGAAATCAAATTGAGTATCTATGTCAACGAACACAGTTTTATTTTTCATTAAATTAGCTCCCTTCGGTTGCTAATTTATGGCATCTTGCTCCGCAAGATGAATTACACACTGAATACTATATACTATCTCTGCAGGGAAATTCATAAAGTTCCATTAAGATAAAATATATCAACCCGCCAGAACGACATGTCGGGCTGGTAGATTATAGAATTTCTGATATATACGATTAGGTAGTCTCAATAGCTAATTCATCACGTAAGAAAAAAAGGCTGATTATGGTTTTCCCATCACAAATTTCACCATTCTTAATCATCTCGAATGTCTCGCTGATAGGTATTTCCATAACCTGAATATCTTCATTTCCCGTACCCATGTATTTTTCTTTTTTTATCTTATCCTTTGCTTCAACATAAGCAAGATAAACGAATATTCTTTCAGAGCATCCTCCGGGGCTCGGGTAGAATTGCGTTAGATATTTTAGTTTATCGACCTTATAGCCAGTTTCTTCCAGCGCTTCTTTACTTGCAACAGAAATTTCACCGTTGTCTTTGATTCCTGCAACACATTCTATCAACCAACCGGGGCCATTATCCAAGTACGTTGGATAACGAAATTGCTTGACCAGAACAACTGATTTATTAGTTTTATTATAGAGAAGAACGGCTACAGAGTCCCCTCTATTAAAGTTTAACCTGACAATCTCCTTGCTCATCGAACCATCAAATTTCTCATGCTGAAGGATTGCCTTATCTACCTTAAAAATTCCATCGTATTCCCTTTTTACGTCTTTTATTATGACCTTCATTATTTTCTTGCCTTTCAGAGTATTGCGTCACAGAAATTCTATAAAATGGTGTTATTTTCCCTGCCACATTGTAGCACACGAATCATAAAGATTCTAGATTCCCTGTCTGCCTGCTATTCGGGTAATACCACGGGAATGACAAAAAATACAGCAAATTGTCCCTCCAGATACAGGTCAGAAGAGCGCGAATTTAATGTATAAAAATTTCAATTTTGGATACAGATTATGAGGATTTTAAGCGTAAGGTTTTTAATATAAAAAAATAGCTATCTGTATGTATCTGTACTACAAATCTGTAAAACCTTGTTTTTTTAGATTGTTGTCGGGTATGGAAACCCGACCTACTTTTGGTTGCGGCTTCGCTGCGCTGTGAAAATCTGTGTCCTGTTTAACTAGTTTATGATGTTACAAGTTCTTTTGCTCTTTTTAATGCCTCTTCTTTTGTCGTAATCTTTTGTTCTAGCTGTTCATCCTTTATTGTATCTAAGATTTTTGAGAAAATTGGACCAGGTTTAAGTCCCAATGCTATTAAATCATTACCGTTAATAAGAGGTTCGGGTTTTATTTCCTCTTCTTTCAATTTTTCAAACATATCCTGACAGAAGGCGTAATCATCAAGATTCCCTGTACTTGAAAGAGAATCTACCCTGTATAGCTCTGCAAGCTCAGGATATCCTTCATGTGCGAAAAGCCTCTTAAGTTTACTTATCCTCATCTTCTGTGCATTTCTTAGATATAAATGTTTCTTTACCAGCCATGTTATGCGCTCCTTTTCTGCATTTGACATTCTTAAACGCTCGCATATCTTTTCAGCCATCTCAGCGCCAATATTATCATGATTGTTAAATCTTATGCGGTCTGCAATCTCAAAGGTTACTGGTTTGCCGATATCATGGAGTAGCACTGCCATAGCTAACTCCAAACTGCCAAGTAAATCTTTAGACTTTCGAGTGGTATCCAACTCTGATAATGCAAGCAGTGTATGTATAAATACGTCACCTTCTGGATGGTAGTTATCTGGTTGCCTTACGCCCTTCATTGCCGTTACCTCTGGAAGGACCTCATTCAGGAGGTTTAGATCATCCAGCATTTTGATGCCAGTATGTGGATTTGGGCCCATTAAAATCTTTTCTAGTTCATCTCTAATCCTTTCTGCACTTACGGTCAATACTTTATCACAAAGTTTTTTTATGGCCTCTGCTGTTTGGCCTTCAATATTGTAGTTAAATCTGCAAGCAAAACGAACAGCCCTTATCATTCGTAATCTATCTTCGTTAAATCTCTCAAAAGGGTCACCAACGGCTCGAATAATATGGGCCTTTAGATCATTCCTACCTCCAACATAATCAAAATATTTATCATCAATCGGGTCATAAAACATTCCGTTTATGGTAAAATCGCGTCTCAAGGCATCACCCCTGGCATCACAGAATGTTACTGTATCAGGGTGGCGACCATCGGAGTATGTGCCATCTGACCTGAACGTAGCAACCTCGAATTCGGAATCATTCTCTATAACTAAGACTACTCCATAGTGTACGCCCACGGGAACAGTCCTTTTGAATATATTTAAAATATCATTGGGGCGGGCGTCTGTGGCAATATCATAATCTTCCGGGACACTGCCCATCAGCATATCACGAACACAACCACCTGCAAATAACGCACTGAAGCCCCTTTTTCTAAGACGCTTAACTATGTCTATAGCAGTTTCTTTAAGTAGATTTTTACGTGAGCCAAGCTCGGCTTTGTCATTTATCTTCTTCATAATTTTGTAATTTTCCCCAATTTTACTGTTCGACAGTTCTACTGTCGAACATGGAAGATTGTTAGAGTTCTACTCTTTCATATTCTTTACAATATCTTCTGAATTTCTATAACCGAATCATCATTAATGATATAATTCCGTGCACTCGAATATATCCAACATTCAGGTTTCTCAACATAACCTTTTCGTACTGGATTATTGTGAATGTATTCAATTTTTTGAAATAACTTTTCATCATAATCCATCAATTGAGGATGGCTACCCGATTGCCATACTTTGTATTGATTACCTTTTTCAGCATGTTTTGCCGCTGATTTAAAAAGGGAAAGAATTTGGGATTTTCCACTTTGACGGAGAGTCTCAGTAATCTTTCGCGAAGTAAATTGTTTGTAATCACGTAAGATATCAGAAAGATTACCATTGTTTGCATTCACAATGGTATGGACGTGATTGGGCATAATAACATATGCTATAAGTTTTAGCCCTTTTTCTTTTTGGCAATATTTCAGAGAATCGATAATTATCTCGAAAAATTCAATCTCCATGAAGACATAGGCAAAACTTATTATCGTGTCTGTGCAAAAATATATACCGTTACTATGGCTTATCGTATACGGTTTCATGATTATCTGCCACCACGTAATAGCAGTAGAACTGCTTTTATTTTATGTGTCCGACAGTTGAACAGTCGGACAGTGTTAGTTCAATAAGTGTTTTTAGATGATTAACTAGCAGGATTACAAATATCCAACTGGGCAACGAGTTCTTTAAACTTTTTACCTCTTTCTTCGTAGTTTGTAAACATATCGTAACTTGCGCATGCCGGAGATAGTAAAACGACATCGCCGGCTTCAGCAACTTCGGATGCCTTTCTCACCGACTCATCAAGAGATGTTGCCACATAAACCTCCGGTTGTGCCTTTTCACCTTTCATGTTTTGAATAAGTTCCTGTATATTTTTAGCGGTCTCTCCGATCAATATTACGTATTTTGTATTTTTTACACACTCTTGCGCAAACTGATGAAGACTGACTTTCTTATTATAACCACCTGCAATTAAAACTACCTCCCCTATATCCCCTCCTTTTAAAGGAGGGGAAAAGGGGTGGTCTCTTTGCCCGCCTCTAACGAGGTTACCTGCTTGATATTGATCAGATTCACATAGACTATCAAAAGCCCTTATTCCTGCAATTGCGGCTTCAGGTGTAGTTGCCTTTGAATCATTGTAATACTGTACCCCATTAATACTGCATACATACTCCAATCGGTGTTCCAACCCTGAAAAATTTGTAATCACATTATTAATAGCCTCGACATCTGCATGCATTACGATTGCAGCACATGATGCTGCCATTATGTTTTGTAAGTTATGAATACCTTTTATCTTAATTTTTTTTGAACAAGGAATAACGGTACTTTTAGAATTATGATTAAAAACAATTTCATTTTTATTCAGGAAAGCCCCTTGTTCCATTTCTTTCATAGTACTGAACCATAGAACACTGCTTTTAATTTCGCTCTCCCATTTTCTCAATATCGGATCGTCATAATTAAGTATTACGTAATCATCCTCCTTTTGATAATGAATAATTGCCTTTTTAGCGTCTATATAGTTCTCCAGGGTCTTGTGTCTGTCAAGGTGATTTGGTGCTATATTTGTTACTATACTTATATGTGGACTTATCTCTATCCTGGAGAGGTATTCAAGCTGAAAACTTGATATCTCAATGACAACTACATCATTTGGTTTTATTTCACCAAGATATTCCAATAATGAAACACCTATGTTTCCGCCAATCCATGTTTTAATTTTTCCTTCCTTTAGCATCTTTCCTAATAATGTTGTGGTTGTGGACTTGCCATTACTTCCCGTAACCCCTATTACGGGTGCTGGACAAAGTTTAAAAAATATATTCAGCTCCGTATCAATGCAGACATCGTTATCTCTTGCTATTTGTAAGAATCTCGAATCATTCGAAACAGCAGGGTTAACAATCAACAGGTCTATGTTAGAAAAATCTTCTTCATAGTGTTTCCCGAGTCGAAACTTGACGGGTAAACCATTTAGCAGTTTAAGAGAAGCTGATAATCCGTCAGCACTTTTTAGGTCTGTTACTGTTATATCTGCACCCTGAGAAACAAGGAATTTGGTGGCACCAACCCCTCCACCAAATAACCCCAATCCCATCACTGTTACCTTTTTGTTTTTATAACATTCATTTTTTACGAGCTTTCTATCCATCTTTATTAGTTAATAGAGTTAATAGGGACACATCCCTTTTTTAGGTCTACCTTTAGGCCTAAAGTCTAAATTGCAACTTAACTTCTTAGAAAGTATTTCTAAAAACCCTCTATCCCCAAGAGGCTTGCCTAATCTCGTCTGCCTTCTTATATCATTTAAACTCACTTTATCCTCCTCTCCTACTATAAATCTCCTGTAACTGGATACTTCACCTTCATCAAATAGCGGTTCACTTAGAAGAACATTACTCTCTCCTAAGATGTGGGCTCTGGCACTGGAGTAAGGATAGTCTTCGGCATTCTTAACTATCCCAGCCCTTACGGGATTCTTTTCTATATAGTGGCTTACTGCCCACAAATACTTCTCTCCATCAATTATGGTAGAATGATACCTACATTCCCAAAGACGTCCAGTTCGTTTGTTCTTTCTGTTGAAATATTGGGTATAACAAAGTGTGATACCTTGCATCATCTTGAATAGACTCTCTTCACCTAAAGGTTTTACTAGTAAGTGTATATGGTTTGACATAAGGCAATATGCAAGTATCACGGCATCTTTTTCAGTAGAGTATTTTTCAAGAAGGGATAGGTACTTTTTGAAGTCTTTCTTAGCTACAAAGACTTTTTCTCTGTTGTTACCTCGTTGTAAAATGTGATGAGGATATCCTGTTGCTACTATCCTTGCTATCCGTGGCATGGTCTGTTATTTATATCATTTCAACAACTATTGTCAAGGATAAATGGGATGTGTCCCTATTTTAAGAAGTCTTAACTACCTGTAATGATTACGTCTGATTCTACATCTTTCAGGGACTCTTTAATGTTAATTTTGAAAAGTGCTTCCATTCCACTTGAAGTTTGAATAGATAACTTTGAATTGATGTCCTCATAGATAATAACGCCTTCAACATCTGGCAACTTTTCGATCAGGTTCATGCCCTTATCCAACCCCAGGACAAAGACTCCTGTAGAGAGCGCATCTGCCTTAGTCGCATTGTCTGTAACTATTGTTACACTCACGATGCCCGTAACAGGATTACCTGTCCTGGGATCGATTATGTGCGAATACCGTTCTCCATTGATAGTAAAAAATTTCTCGTAGTCGCCAGAGGTAGATACGGCTTTATCCTTAATCTCAAACGTGCCAAGGAGATCCTCACTCTTGCGCGGATGTTGTAGACCTATAATCCATGAATCTTTTCCAGGTGGTGTACCATAAGCATATATATTTCCGGCAAAGTTTATCAATGCTGACTTTATACCATTCCCTTTGAGTACCCTTATTGCCATGTCAACTGCATAACCCTTACCAATTCCGCCCAGATCAATCTGGGTATCGGGATTCTTGAAGAATACTGTCTTTGCAATACTCGGGCCTCGGAAGAATGATTTTTTAACTTTTTCTTCGATAATAATGTTTTTATAAGAAACGGATTCTAGTACTGATTCTAATTCTTCTCTACCAGGTATTTTTCCCTGCCCCTTAAAAAATCCCCACTTTTTCATGAGAGGACCTATTGTAATATCAAAAGCTCCGTCTGTGATATTACTATAATGTAAAGATTGTTCGATTACATAAGCAAGCTCATCGTCGCAGTAGGTTGGTTCAGACGCAGCATTTTTATTAATTTTTGAGAGTTCACTTTCTTCTTTGTAATTACTCATTAAGTAATCAAGCCTTTTTATTTCTTTAAAGACGTCATTAAATACCTTTTCGGCTTTATATTTATCAGACACATAGGCGGAAACCTCGAAGGTTGTTCCCATGCTCAGTGTTGCCTTTTTGAATAATGTTAATTCTCCTTTTTGTTCCTCGACACCAAACTTCACCCTTTCCAGGGAAGCAATCATATCCGTTCTTTTACCACTTAGATAAAATTCATCAATCACAGCAAGAACCTTTTTCACGCCTGAACACATGGTGACAACAGACATGGTTGCACCTGTGATATTAATAATGTCTTTGTTTATTCTTAAGGGGTTTTTAAGGGACTTGCCCTTAAACTGGTAAAGAAACCTCTTATGGGCAATCTCAGCACCCCTGCTTTCGCGGTAAACGAGTATGGCTATATCCCTGATCTTCCCTTTTGGATTTGCTGAGACTATAAATGTATAAGGATGAAACTTGCCGATCTCCTCAGTAATTATTGCATATCCAACTACCTCACCAGAATTAATACCCACAAAGACTATAAAACTCTCTTCAAAGATTCTTCGACCCAACCTGTTTTGAATTCGATTCTTTTCTTCATCTGTAAGGATTATCTCATCGTATACAACTTCATCACAATCTGGAAATACCTTCATCAATGACTGCTCTTCTGTTAGAAAAACCTGAATTTGATAGTTGTTGGCTGGTTCTTCTTCAAAACCTACCTGCGCACTGCATGGCAAAGTAATTTCAAACACTAACGCCAATATTAATATTAAATATGCGTTTACCCCGTTAGAAAGAAAGCCTCTTCCTGTGATCGGAATAAAAAATAGATAACTAGCGTGGGGGCTATTGGCCGACCCTATTTTTACGGGGTTTGCTTTTCTCATTCTATATAAACCCTTAACGTAATTATTCGATATCAAGTGGAGTTAAGTACCCTTCCTTTCGGAAGGATTCCAGCGATAACTCATGGAATTCCTGCGAAAGCGGGGTTAATACTCTCGCCAAACAGCATGAAACTCCACTTGATATTGAGCAAATACCCTTAGCTCCCGGTAAGAATTTCTTCGATTCTCATTAAAGCCTCTTCTTCTCGTTCTCCTGTAGATTTTTTCCTTTCCCATCTGTATGCCGCACTTCCACCCCTTGCTTTTTCCTGAATCTGACATCTTACCTTTACAGAACTAATCAAATTGCTACCGGAAATGTTGATTGTGATTCGATGCCTTTCTTTCCAGTAATCATCAAGGAATCGATCTGTCATTATGCTTCTTGCTTTCCTCTGTGAGAAGCCTTCAACCCAATCGGTTCTGATTATACCCTTCTCCTTGTCTATTTTGTCCAGGGGCATATCTCCCAGTGACATAATAACAGCCGACCACACATCCTCAAAGCCATCATTAAAAGTCCTTGTATATCTTGAAGATTGAGAACCGGCAGAACGATCATCCTGAGCTTGATATCTTGAAGAACTACCAAATAGAGAACATCCGATTAAGAAAAACAATGGTATTATTAATAATATTTTTAAGGTGGACATAGTATTGTAAAAGAGTTTTTGGTTTTGGGTGATGGATGCTAACAAAGACTATATATTTTTGTCAAGCAATTATCAGAATTTAAGTGTAGTTAAGGTGTTGATGGCGGAATATTATTATTTCATGCTGGTTCAATCTTGCTAAGCTAAGCTTTGTAGATTGAACCTAAATGTTCCGGTTCAGGCTGCAAGCCTGAACCAGCAATTTCTTTTTCATGCAAATAAACAGAGAATATGATTTACGTAGTCATGTAATACTATAATCAGATACATAGTCATCGGCATTCCTCCTTAATGACGTTTCTATTCCTGCCGTTCCCGTGCCTTATATCATCTACCCCGATCTTCTTAAGCTTTTTTGGGATGCTGCCAAGGTGGTCTCCACCAACTATTAATACAGACATGTTGTTTTTCCTCTTATATAAAAAAGGTATTTTTTAATTGCCAGAATATGCCTCTTGACGGATGATTCTGGCGGTTAGGCGTTAAAGCAAAAATGTTTAAACTTCGAATTTTATTTTTTTATTCCTCAATTCATCATTTGATGAGGCTTATCTTTGTCCTCCATCCATCCCTGGTTACGGATATTTTGCCTTCTCTTGCGAGCCAGCCGATGCCCTGGTACAAGATAGATTTCTCCATCCTTACCAAAGACTTCAGTTTGCGGAGCATGATGTTCCACTTGATATTGAGCAATTACTCTCTTGCTGGGAGCCATCGGACGGGTTTGTATGCCTACCAGCAAAAGAGGTTGGTGGAATTGGGCAAAGACAACTACTTGTGAATACTTACTCAGGCGCAGTCTTGAAGATTTAGTCTATTGTTCTTAATAAACTCACGCTAGGATGCCAGACAGAGAAACCTGCCGAAGAAACGGCTGCCTAACTTCAGTCTTATGCCGGGGAAGGGGGCACGAAAACTATTAAGGGCTAAAGGCAAAATACAGTTGACATATCATAATAAAAAGTGTTTAATATTGCAAAGAATGCGAATTTTTTAGATGTCATAGATTACGTCCTTAAAAACTGATTAAGCTTGAAATAGAAGTAAGGTGGTTACGGCATATCTATTAAGCACTAAAACATATTATTATAGATTATTGACTATTTTAGACAAAGAAGAAATTGAGGAGGGAAAAAAATGTCTTTAAAAGCTGGTTCATATTGTTTAAGTGCAAATTCTGGGAATTTGTATGTTTATACTTTTAAGGAAGGTTTGCTTAGTAAATTAGCACATGATTTATTAATTGATGTAACTAATTTCAAAGTTAATTTAAATGTACCGGAAGCCGGTTTTGCTTCAGGAAGTTTGGAACTGGAGTTACAGACAAATTCTTTAAAAGTAATTTGTGCTATGAAAGATGGAGAACGTCAACCCGATACGTTAAAAGAAAAAGATATAGCGGATATTGAAAAGGATATGAATGGTAAAGTATTACATCCAGATAAATATCCTGCTGCTAATTTCAGATCTAAAGCTATTCAAGAAAAAGAAGGCGGCTATAAAATAAATGGAGATTTGAGTTTACACGGCGTTACGAAACCTATAGATTTTGATATAGATACTAATGGTGAAAATTTAAAAGGAATGATTACCTTGCTACAGAAGGACTATGGAATAAAACCTTTCAAGGCTATGTTGGGTACTTTGAAGATAAAAAACGAAATAAATGTCGGCTTTGATTTGTCTTTAAACAAAGCCTAGTTGTATAGCATAATCAGCCTATTTTTAGTTTACCATTCAACAACTTGAAAACTACATTTAAGGCGGTTTTTAGAAGTAAAATCACGCCCGTTCTTGTGCGACTCTTATATGGTGCCCTATACATACTAAATCTTTACCCGGTAGCTGAGATTAAAAGATTTAGAGAAGATCAATTTGGGTCACTTATAGAGATATAAATCAAGAGAAAACATACTTTTCCTATTAGATGGATTCCTCAAGCTTCCTTCATACACCTGTTTCTAATAATACATAATTATCGGCTAAATATATATTAGAAAAATATTAATGATATTTTGATTGACTTATCGACGAGTTCTCCTTAAACTGCAAGGAGTAAAACCTTAAGAAAAAGGAGGTCTCGTTGAATTTTACAAAAACCGAACGACAAGAGAAAATTCTCAAACTTTTTAACGATGTTGAAAAATCTG